>NZ_MUNE01000310.1 GCF_002154605.1 Streptomyces milbemycinicus
GGGTGCCGTCGACCGGGGTGACGGCGGGGAGGGGGTGGCCGTCGGCGTGCCAGCGGCCGCCCCACAAGTTGCGGACACGGTCGTCCCGGAATGCCTCGGGCGCGGCGGCCAGGCTGCGCTGCCAGGCATCGGCCCAGGTGGTGCCGGGTTTATGGGTGAGGGTGGCTGCCATCCTCAGCACCTTCCCTGGCCGGCCCGGTGCACATCACCGGCGTCCGCCAGAAGGGCGAACACCAGCTCGGCGGTCTCCGTCGGTGTGGCCCCGACGCGTACGCCGGCCGCCTCCAGCGCCTCCTTCTTGGCCCGGGCGGTGCCCGAGGAACCGGACACGATGGCCCCGGCGTGGCCCATGGTCCTGCCCTCGGGGGCCGTGAAGCCCGCTATGTAGCCGACCACCGGTTTGGTCACCCGCTCGGCGATGAAACGAGCCGCCCGCTCCTCCGCGTCGCCGCCTATCTCGCCGATCATCACGATCAGGTCGGTGTCGGGGTCGGCCTCGAACGCGGCCAGGGCGTCGATATGGGTGGTGCCGATCACCGGGTCGCCGCCGATGCCCACGCACGACGAGAAGCCGATGTCCCGCAGCTCGTACATCAGCTGGTACGTCAGTGTGCCCGACTTCGACACCAGGCCGATCCGGCCCGGTTTGGTGATGTCGGAGGGGATGATGCCCGCGTTGGACTGGCCCGGGGAGATCAGACCCGGGCAGTTCGGGCCGATGATCCTGGTGGCGCGGGCCCGGGCGTAGGCGTGGAAGGCGACCGCGTCGTGCACCGGGATGCCCTCGGTGATCACGACGGCGAGCGGGATCTCGGCGTCGGCCGCCTCGATGACCGCGGCCTTGGCGAACGGCGGCGGGACGAAGAGCACCGTCACATCCGCGCCGGTGGCGTCCACCGCCTCGCCTACGGAGCCGAAGACCGGCACCGTACGGCCGTCGATGTCGATCTGGACCCCGGCCTTGCGCGGGTTGACCCCGCCGACGATGTCGGTGCCGGCCGCGAGCATCCGGCGGGTGTGCTTCATGCCCTCCGCGCCGGTCATGCCCTGGACGATGACCTTGCTGTCCTTGGTGAGGAAGATTGCCATGACCGTAAGCCCCCTTAGGCCGCGACTGCCGCGAGTTCGGCGGCCCGCGCCGCGGCGCCGTCCATGGTGTCCACCTGGTGTACGAGCGGATGGGCGCGCTCGGTGAGGATCGCCCGGCCGCGCGCCGCGCTGTTGCCGTCGAGCCGGACGACCAGCGGTTTGGTGAGGGTGACGGTGTCCAGGGCGCGGACGATGCCCTCGGCCACCGCGTCGCAGGCGGTGATCCCGCCGAAGACGTTGACGAGGACGGACCGTACGTGGGGGTCGCCGAGGACGACGGAGAGGCCGTCCGCCATGACCTCGGCCGAGGCGCCGCCGCCGATGTCGAGGAAGTCGGCGGGGCGGGCGCCGCAGCCCGCGACCACGTCGAGGGTGGACATGACCAGGCCCGCGCCGTTGCCGATGACGCCGACCTCGCCGTCCAGTTTGACGTAGTTCAGGCCCTTGGCCGCCGCCTCCGCCTCCAGACCGGCACCCCCGGTGTCCTCGTACGCGTAAGTGCGTCGGAAGTCCGCGTTGTCGTCGAGCGTCACCTTACCGTCCAGCGCCACGATCGCCCCGCCGCGCGTCACCACGAGCGGGTTGACCTCGACCAGCAGCGCGTCCTGCTCGGTCAGCACGGTCCACAGCCGGTGCAGGGTCGCCGCCGCCTCGGCCGGCAGCCCGCCCGCCGCGGCGATCTCGGCGGCCTTCGCCTCGGTCACGCCCTCCTCGGGGTCCACCGCGATCCGGGCCACGGCCTCGGGGCGGCGGGCCGCCACCTCCTCGATCTCCATGCCGCCCTCGGCGGAGGCGATCGCCAGGAAGCGGCCGCGGGCCCGGTCCAGGGTGTAGCCGACGTAGAACTCGCGCTCCACCTCGACCGGTTCGGCGACCATCACCTGGTGGACGGTGTGCCCCTTGATGTCCATACCGAGGATCTGACGGGCGGTCAATTCGGCCGCCGCCGGGTCGGCGGCGAGCTTCACCCCACCCGCCTTGCCCCGTCCCCCGGTCTTCACCTGCGCCTTGACGACGACTCGGCCGCCCAGCCGCTCGGCCGCCGCGCGGGCCGCGGGCGCCGAGCCTGCGACCTCCGCCCGTGGCACCAACACGCCGTAGCGCTCGAAGAGTTCCCGTGCCTGATGTTCGAACAGGTCCATGCCCGCTCCTTTGGTCCCAGTCGCAGCGCTTGGTCAAACCCTTGCCGCACGCCCCCTGGACATCGATCAGTCGATGCGGGATAACAATGTTCATACCGCATAACGTCGACTGTATGCAATCTGCAGGACCTGATCGCGAGACCGCACCCCCACCCCCTACGAAGGGACGCGCATCGCCATGCCCGACGACAGCCAGGAACTCATCTCCGGCGGGCACTTGGTCGCCAAGGCGCTCAAAGCCGAGGGCGTCGACGTCATCTACACGCTCTGCGGCGGCCACATCATCGACATCTACGACGGCTGCGTCGACGAGGGCATCGATGTCATCGACGTACGCCATGAACAGGTGGCCGCCCACGCCGCCGACGGCTACGCCCGCATCACCGGCAAGCCCGGCTGCGCCGTCGTCACGGCCGGCCCCGGCACCACCGACGCGGTCACCGGCGTCGCCAACGCCTTCCGCGCCGAGTCGCCCATGCTGCTCATCGGCGGACAGGGCGCCCACACCCAGCACAAGATGGGCTCCCTCCAGGACCTTCCGCACGTCGACATGATGGCGCCGATCACCAAGTTCGCCGCCACCGTCCCGGACACCGCCCGCGCCGCCGACATGGTCTCCATGGCCTTCCGCGAGTGCTACCACGGCGCGCCCGGCCCGTCCTTCCTGGAGATCCCGCGCGACGTCCTGGACGCCAAGGTCCCGGTCGCGGGCGCCCGTATCCCCGAGGCCGGGAAGTACCGGGCCTCCAACCGCAGCGCCGGCGACCCCGAGGCCGTGGAGAAGCTGGCCGACCTGCTGGTGCGGGCCGAGAAGCCGGCGATCCTGCTCGGCAGCCAGGTGTGGACCTGCCGGGCCACGGACGCGGCCATCGAGCTGGTACGGACGCTCAACGTGCCCGCGTATATGAACGGCGCGGGGCGCGGCACCCTGCCGCCCGGCGACCCGCACCACTTCCAGCTCTCCCGCCGCTACGCCTTCTCCAACGCCGACCTGATCGTGATCGTCGGCACCCCGTTCGACTTCCGGATGGGCTACGGCAAGCGGCTCTCCCCCGACGCGACGGTCGTCCAGATCGACCTCGACTACCGGACAGTGGGGAAGAACAGGGACATCGACCTCGGCATCGTCGGCGACGCGGGCCTGGTCCTGTCCGCCGTCACCCAGGCCGCCTCGGGCCGGATCAACGGGGGCGCGGGCAGGCGCAAGGAGTGGCTGGACGAGCTGCGCGCCGCCGAGCAGACCGCGATCGAGAAGCGGCTGCCGCAGCTGCGCTCGGACGCCTCCCCCATCCATCCGTACCGCCTCGTCAGCGAGATCAACGACTTCCTCACCGAGGACTCGATCTACATCGGCGACGGCGGCGACATCGTCACCTTCTCCGGTCAGGTGGTACAGCCCAAGTCGCCCGGCCACTGGATGGACCCCGGTCCGCTGGGCACCCTCGGCGTCGGCGTGCCGTTCGTGATGGCCGCCAAGCAGGCGCGCCCCGACAAGGAGGTCGTGGCCCTCTTCGGGGACGGCGCGTTCTCCCTCACCGGCTGGGACTTCGAGACGCTGGTCCGCTTCAACCTGCCCTTCGTCGGCATCGTCGGCAACAACTCCTCGATGAACCAGATCCGTTACGGCCAGAAGGCCAAGTACGGCGAGGAGCGCCAGCGGGTCGGCAACACCCTCGGCGATGTGCCGTACGACCAGTTCGCGCGGATGCTCGGCGGCTACGGCGAGGAGGTCCGCGACCCGGCGGACATCGCCCCGGCCCTGCGGCGCGCCCGCGAGTCCGGCAAGCCGTCGCTGATCAACGTCTGGGTCGACCCGGACGCGTACGCCCCCGGAACGATGAACCAGACGATGTACAAGTAAAGGGGCCGTGAGATGACCAAGGCTCTTGAGGGCGTACGCGTCCTCGACATGACGCACGTACAGTCCGGTCCCTCCGCCACCCAGCTGCTGGCCTGGCTCGGCGCGGACGTCATCAAACTGGAGTCCGTCACCGGGGACATCACGCGCAAGCAGCTGCGCGACCTCCCGGACGTCGACTCCCTCTACTTCACGATGCTCAACTGCAACAAGCGGAGCATCACCCTCAACACCAAGACCGAGCGCGGCAAGGAGCTCCTGACCGAGCTCATCCGGCGCAGCGACGTCATGGTGGAGAACTTCGGCCCGGGCGCCGTGGACCGCATGGGCTTCAGCTGGGAGCGCATCCAGGAGATCAACCCGCGGATCGTCTACGCCTCGATCAAGGGCTTCGGCGAGGGCCCGTACACCAAGTTCAAGGCCTACGAGGTGGTCGCGCAGGCCATGGGCGGGTCGATGTCCACGACCGGGTTCGACGACGGGCCGCCGCTGGCGACCGGCGCGCAGATCGGCGACTCGGGCACCGGGGTGCACTGTGTGGCGGGCATCCTGGCCGCGCTCTACCAGCGCACCCGCACCGGGCGCGGCCAGCGCGTCAATGTGGCCATGCAGCACGCGGTGCTGAATCTGTGCCGGGTCAAGCTGCGCGATCAGCAGCGGCTGACGCACGGCCCGCTCGCGGAGTACCCGAACGAGAGCTTCGGGGACGAGGTGCCGCGCTCGGGCAACGCGAGCGGTGGCGGGCAGCCGGGCTGGGCGGTCAAATGCGCGCCCGGCGGGCCCAACGACTATGTGTACGTGATCGTGCAGCCCGTCGGCTGGCAGCCGATCACCGAGCTGATCGGGCGGCCGGAGCTGGCCGAGGACCCGGAGTGGGCGACGCCCGAGGCGCGGCTGCCCAAGCTGGCCAAGATGTTCCAGCTGATCGAGGAGTGGTCGAGCACCCTGCCCAAGTGGGAGGTGCTGGAGGCGCTGAACGCCCACAACATCCCGTGCGGGCCGATCCTGTCCACCAAGGAGATCGTCGAGGACGCGTCGCTCGCGGCCAACGAGATGGTGGTGAAGGTCGACCACCCCGAGCGCGGCACCTTCACCACCGTCGGCTCACCGCTGAAGCTCTCCGACTCCCCGGTCGACGTCGAGCGCTCCCCGCTGCTGGGCGAGCACAACGAAGAGGTGTACGTCGGGGAACTGGGCCTCGGCGACGAGGAAGTGCGGCTACTCAAAGCGAACGGAGTGATCTGACGGTGGCGCACGAGTCGGACCAGACGGACCAAACCAACTACGACACGGCAGCCGTACGGGCCGTGCTCGACGCCGCGCGCGCCGAGGGGCGTTCGGCGCTGACGGCGCCCGAGGGCAAGCTGATCACCGACGCGTACGGGATTCCGACCCCGGCCGAGGGGCTGGCGGAGTGCGCGGACGACGCGGTGGCGCTCGCCGACCGGATCGGCTTCCCGGTCGCTCTCAAGATCGTCTCCCCGGACATCCTGCACAAGACCGACGCGGGCGGCGTCCGGGTGGGCCTGACATCGGCGGCCGAGGTGCGCGGCGCGTTCACCGCGATCGTGACCAACGCCCGCGCGTACGACCCGAAAGCCCGGATCAAGGGCGTGCAGGTGCAGCAGATGGTGCCGGCCGGCGGCCAGGAGGTCATCGTCGGCGCGGTCACCGACCCGACCTTCGGGAAGGTCGTCGCGTTCGGCCTCGGCGGGGTGCTGGTGGAGGTGTTGAAGGACATCACCTTCCGGCTGGCCCCGGCGAGCCGGGACGACGCGCTGTCGATGCTGGACTCCATCCGGGCCGCCGAGGTGCTGCGGGGCGTACGCGGCGGGGCGGCGGTGGACCGGGAGGCGCTGGCCGGCCTGGTGGTCCGGGTCTCCCGGCTGGCCGCCGATTTTCCCGAGGTGGCCGAGGTGGATCTGAACCCCGTGTTCGCCTCCGCGAGCGGGGTGCTGGCCGCCGACGTACGGATCCTGCTCAGCGACGCACCGCCCGCCGAGCGGCGCCGCTACTCGCGCGAGGAGATCCTGACCGCGATGCGGCGGCTGATGCAGCCGCGCTCGGTCACCGTGATCGGCGCCTCCAACGAGCAGGGCAAGATCGGCAACTCGGTGATGCGCAACCTCATCGACGGCGGCTTCCCCGGCGAGATCCACCCGGTGAACCCCAGGTCCGACGACATCCTGGGCCGCAAGGCGTACAAGTCGGTGACGGACGTGCCGGGCGAGGTGGATGTGGCGGTCTTCGCGATCCCCGCGAAGTTCGTCCCCGCCGCACTGGAGGAGGTCGGCCGCAAGGGCATCCCCAACGCCGTCCTCATCCCCTCCGGCTTCGCCGAGACCGGCGAACACGAGCTGCAGGACCGGATCGTGGCGATCGCCGAGGAGCACGGGGTCCGGCTGCTGGGGCCGAACATCTACGGCTACTACTCCACCTGGCAGGACCTGTGCGCCACCTTCTGCACCCCGTACGACGTCAAGGGGCCGGTGGCGCTCACCTCGCAGTCCGGTGGCATCGGGATGGCGATCCTCGGCTTCGCCCGCACCACCCGCACCGGAGTGTCGGCGATCGTCGGCCTCGGCAACAAGTCGGACGTGGACGAGGACGACCTGCTCACCTACTTCGGCGAGGACCCCAACACCCAGTGCATCGCCATGCACCTGGAAGACCTCAAGGACGGCCGCGCCTTCGTCGAGGCCGCGCGCGCCACCGTGCCGAAGAAACCGGTCGTCGTGCTCAAGGCGGGCCGTACGGCGGCGGGCGCCAAGGCCGCGGGCTCCCACACCGGAGCGCTGGCCGGGGACGACGCGGTCTACGACGACATCCTGCGGCAGGCCGGGGTGATCCGCGCCCCGGGCCTGAACGAGATGCTGGAGTACGCGCGGGCGCTGCCCGTACTGCCCACGCCACAAGGTGACAACGTCGTCATCATCACCGGCGCCGGGGGCTCGGGGGTGCTGCTGTCCGACGCCATCGTCGACAACGGTCTCTCCCTGATGGAGATCCCGCCGGACCTGGACGCGGCCTTCCGCCGCTTCATCCCGCCCTTCGGCGCGGCCGGCAACCCGGTCGACATCACCGGCGGCGAACCCCCGGCCACCTACGAGGCCACCATCCGGCTGGGCCTGGAAGACCCGCGCATCCACGCGCTGGTCCTCGGCTACTGGCACACCATCGTCACCCCGCCCATGGTGTTCGCCGAACTCACCGCGCGGGTCGTCGAGGAGTTCCGGGCGCGCGGGATCCACAAGCCCGTGGTGGCCTCCCTCGCGGGCGACACCGAGGTCGAGGAGGCGAGCCAGTACCTCTTCGAGCACGGCGTGGTGGCCTACCCCTACACCACCGAGAAGCCGGTGGCCGTCCTGGGCGCGAAATACCGCTGGGCCCGGTCGGCGGGGTTGCTCACGTAAAGCCCACCGTTCTCCCGAGCACGAAGAGTTTGGACAGGGGGCGCTGGCCAGTTCCTTCGAAGCCAAGGGGACGTCATGAGCACAGAGCAACACCGGGATGGGACCGTGCCATTCCGCGAAGTGCAAGACGGCAAGGGGCGCATCTACCGCATCGGTGAGACGGACCGCGACATTCTGGGCCACAGCCGGAAGTTGATGGTCTATCTGCCGTGGATCGCGATGATGGCCATCAGCGTGTCCGAGTACGCGTACGGATCGGCCGAGGACACGCTGTCCGACGCACACGGCTGGAGCCAGAGCAACACCTTCTGGATCCTGAGCGTGTGGGTGTTCTTCCAGGCGGGGATCGCCTTCCCGGCCGGCTGGATGCGGGAGAGGGGGATACTGACCGCCCGCAGGGCGATGTTCATCGGGTCGGCGCTGTGTCTGGTCGGCTTCCTCGCCCTCTCCCACCTCGACAACGTTGCCGCAGCGATCTTCGGATTCGGCGTCGTCGGGGGGCTTGGCTCCGGGCTCGTCTACGCCACCTGCATCAATATGGTGGGCAAGTGGTTCCCGGAGCGGCGCGGCGCGAAGACCGGGTTCGTCAACGGCGGCTTCGCGTACGGCGCACTGCCGTTCATCTTCATCTTCAACTACTGGTTCGACACCGGGAACTACAACGAGGTGCTCGACCTCATCGGTGTCTATGTGCTGATCGTGGTGGCGGTCTGCGCCTGGTTCTTCAAGGACCCGCCCAAGAACTGGTGGCCCGCACATATCGACCCGATCCGCTTCAGCGGCAACGCCAAGACCGCGGCGAGCCTGGCCAAGAACCCGCCCGCGGTGCGGCAGTACACGCCCAAGGAGGCCATCAGGACGGGCGTGCTGCCACTGATGTGGCTGGCCTTGGTGATGACGGCCGGGGTGTCCATCTTCGGCATCTCCTTCCAGGTCGACTACGCCAAGGACGTGGGCTTCGGCCCGCTGGTCGCGGCCTCGTCGATGGGCATCATGTCCGTCATCAACGGTGTGGGGCGCGGGGTCGTGGGCTGGCTGTCGGACATCTGGGGGCGCAAGAACACCCTGGTGTTCGTGATCGTGGTCCTGGGGCTCGCGCAGTTCGGGGTGATCTGGGCCGGAAACCTGCACAACGAGGCGCTGTTCCTCTTCTTCGCCTTCCTCTCCGGCTTCGGCGGCGGCGCCTTCTACCCGATGTTCGCCGCCCTGACCCCGGACTACTTCGGCGAGAACTACAACGCCACCAACTACGGCCTGGTGTACAGCGGAAAGCTGGTCAGCGGGCTGTTCGGCGGCGGACTCGGCTCCATGGTGGTCGACGACTGGGGGTACGACGGGGCGTACGCGCTGGCCGGCGGCATCTCCATGGTGGCGGCCGGGGTCGCCCTGCTGCTGCGCCAGCCGGGCCGGCCACGGGTCCGGGACATCGCACCCAACCCGCAGCCGATCAGCCGGGAGGCGGTCTGAGCGTGTGGTGAGACAGGCCGTCGTACGGCGGCGCGAGCCTCCTACAGCGGCGCGAGCCTCCTACGGCGGCGGATTCGGGACGGCGGCACGCCTGCACCATGGGCGTGCCGCCGTCCCGCGTTCCCCCGGGGCGACCGGGACTACGAGGGGTCAACCGCGGCCTACTGGGCGCTGGCGGTGGGGCGCACCACGATCTCGTTCACGTCGACCTCGGCGGGCCGGCTGACGGCGAAGGCGATGGCATCCGCGACCGCCGACGCGGGGATGGCCACCGCGCGATATGCCTTCATCGCCTCGCGGGCCTCCGGGTCGGAGATCGAGTCGGCGAGTTCGGACTCGGTGACGCCCGGGGACACCACGCTGACCCGGATGTCGGTGGGCGACTCCTGGCGCAGCCCCTCGGAGAGCGCGCGTACGGCGAACTTGGTCGCGCAGTACACGGCGGCGGTGGGCGACACCTCGTACGCGCCGACCGAGGCGACGTTCACGAAGTGCCCGCCGCGCTGCCGCCGCATCACCGGCAGGGCGGCCGCGATGCCGTACAGCACACCGCGGATGTTCACATCGATCATGCGATCCCACTCGTCGACCTTCAGCGCCCCGAGCGGCGAGAGCGGCATCACCCCGGCGTTGTTGACCATCACATCCACCCGTCCCCAGCGCTCAACGGCGGCGGAGACGAAGTCCCGCATATCGGCGGCGTCCGTGACGTCCAGCGACCGGCAAGCGGCGCTGCCGCCCTCGGCGGTGATGTCCTGGACCAGCGCCTCCAGTCGGTCGACGCGCCGCGCGCCCAGCAGGACGTGGTGGCCGTCAGCGGCCAGGCGGCGGGCGGTGGCCTCCCCGATGCCACTGCTCGCGCCGGTGATCAGGACGACCTTGGTGGTGTTCCCGGCAGTGTCCGTCATGTCCCTACTCCTCTCGGCGGAACTCTTCCGTCACACCGAGTCTGAGCAGGTCAGCGGCGTTCAACCAGGGCGGACACTCCCTGGGTGCGGCACACCCAGGCAGCCCGCGGAGCGTTTGCCTAGCCTGGACGCATGGCTGACAACCACCTGGGGGACTTTCTGCGTACGCGGCGCGCGGCCCTGCGGCCGGAGGACGTCGGCATGGCGAGCCACGGGGTGCGCAAGGTCGCCGGGCTGCGCCGTGAGGAAGTCGCGGTCCTGGCCGGGATGAACGCCGACTACTACACCCGGCTGGAGCAGGGCCGCGAGCGCCACCCCTCGCCCCAGGTGCTCGACGCCCTCGGCCGCGCCCTGCGCCTCGACCCGGACGCCCGCGCGCATCTGCACCGGCTGGCCGGGGTGGCGCCGGGCATACGGCCCTCCGCCCGCGCCGCCGCCACCGTCTCCCCGGCGTTGCGCCAGCTGATGGACGGCTACCCGAACACCCCGGCGTTCGTGATCAACCGCACCCTGGACATCCTCGCCGCCAACGCCCTGACCGACGCCCTGTACGCCCCGTTCGCAGCGGCGGACAACCTGGTCCGCATGGCCTTCCTGGACCCCGTAGCGCGTGGCTTCTACCCGGACTGGGACTGGACGGCCCAGGCCACCGTGGCCAATCTGCGCGAGGCGACCGGCTTCGACGCGGACGACCCGCGGCTGCGCGAACTCGTCGCCACCCTCACCGAACACAGCGCGGAGTTCACCCGCCTCTGGAACACGCACAGCGTGCGCGGCAAGACACGGGAGCCCAAGCGCTTCCTGCACCCGGACGTCGGCCCGCTCACCCTCACCTACCAGGCCTTCGACGTACGTGACGCCCCCGGCCAGCAGCTCATCATCTACCACGCCGAACCGGGCAGCCCCAGCGCCCAGGCCCTGGGCCTCCTCGGCTCCGTCCAGGCCACCCGGCGCCGGGCGGATTCCCCGCGCCACCATGGTCGTTAGGGTTGCGGAGCATGACACTGACAGCAGTAGCCCTGGTCGTTATGGTCATCGCGGTGTTGGGGTCGGCCGTCGAGCGCAAGATCGACAAGCTGAACCGCAGGACCACGCAGTTGACCCGCAAAGTCGACCTGATACTCGAGCACCTGGGCCTCGAGGAACCCCAGCCGGAGCTGGCGCCGGTCCGGGCCCTCCTCGTGGAGGGAAAGAAGATCCACGCCATCAAGGCCTACCGGGAGATCACCGGGGCGGATCTGAAGGAGGCCAAGGAGGCGGTCGAAAGCATGGGGTGACACGCCTCCGCGGCGCCCCGTCACCCTCGTCAGCCGCGCTCGCGCTCGTGGTACGTACGCCGGGTGTGCTCGGTGTGGGCGCGCATGACGTCCGTGGCGCGGCGCTCGTCCTGGGCGGAGATGGCCGCGATCAGCTCACGGTGCTCGATCCAGGACTGCTTGCCGCGCTGGCGGGCCACCGGGGTGTAGTACCAGCGGACCCGGCGGTCCACCTGGGCGGCCAGCTCGGCCAGGACCGCGTTTCCCGCCAGCTCCATCACCTTGGCGTGGAACTCCGCGTTCGCCGCGACCGCGCCGTCCACGTCGTCGGCGAGCACCGCGCGCTCGCCCTTGACGCACAGCTCCTCCAGAGCCTCGACCCCGGACGGCCCGCCGTGCGCGGCGGCCAGGCGGGCGGCCTCTGCCTCCAGGAGGGTGCGGACCGTGAGCAGCTGGTCGGCCTCCTCCTCGGTGGGCTCGTGGACGAACGCGCCCTGGGCAGGGCGCAGATCCACCCAACCCTCCGTGTTCAGCCGCTGCAGCGCCTCGCGCACCGGCTGGCGGGAGACTCCGAGATGGCCGGCGAGCTCGCTCTCGACCAGGTGCTGGCCGGGGCGCAGGGCGCGGGTGGTGATCAGCTCGAGCAGCGCCTCGTAGACGCGCTCGCGGAGCGGCCCCGGTCGCTCCAGCTTCGGCACCGCGCCCTGCGGCAGTCCTCTGGACAGCATCGGGCCCCTTTCGGATTCGTCGTCTCGGACTCTCTGGCCCTGTCTGGCTCTGTGGCCTCTGTGGCCTCTGTGGCTCTCGGCTCCCTCGGCGGACAGGCTCCCCCGATTGGTTATTGTCTACAGTTTACCCATACTGTCCACGCACTGACCGCCTGACATCTGGTCAGGAGGTGGCCGAATTACTTAAAGTCGCGGCCATGCCCTCCACTCCCCGCCTCGCCTTCCTCGACCGCTCCCGCACCCTCGCACCGCCGGGCTGGAGCCGCTGGCTGGTTCCGCCCGCCGCGCTGTCCGTCCATCTCGCCATCGGCCAGGCATACGCCTGGAGCGTGTTCAAGCCGCCGCTGGAGTCCTCGCTCGACCTGTCGGGAACCGCGAGCGCGCTCCCCTTCCAGCTGGGCATCGTGATGCTGGGCCTCTCGGCGGCCTTCGGCGGCACGCTGGTCGAGCGCAACGGCCCGCGCTGGGCGATGTTCGTATCGCTGGTCTGCTTCTCCTCCGGCTTCCTCGTCGCCGCGCTGGGCGCCGCCACCCGCCAGTACTGGCTGGTGGTCCTCGGCTATGGCTTCATCGGCGGCATCGGCCTCGGCATCGGATACATCTCACCGGTCTCCACACTGATGAAGTGGTTCCCCGACCGACCAGGGATGGCCACCGGCATCGCCATCATGGGCTTCGGCGGCGGCGCGCTCATCGCCTCGCCCTGGTCGACCCGGCTGCTGGACGCGTTCGGCGAGGACAGCTCCGGTATCGCGTCCACCTTCCTGGTGCACGGGCTCACCTACGGGGCCTTCATGGCGCTCGGCGTACTGCTGGTGCGGGTGCCGCCGGACGGCTGGCGGCCGGCCGGCTGGGAGCCGCCGAGCGCACCCGGCCGCCTGGTCAGCACCGCCAACGTCTCCGCCCGCAACGCCACCCGCACCCCGCAGTTCTGGTGCCTGTGGGTCGTGCTGTGCATGAACGTCACGGCCGGAATCGGCATCCTGGAGAAGGCCGCGCCGATGATCACGGACTACTTCGCGGACACCTCGGCCTCCGTCACCACCTCCGCCGCCGCGGGCTTCGTGGCGCTGCTGTCGGCCGCGAACATGACGGGGCGGCTGCTGTGGTCCTCGACCTCCGACCTGCTCGGCCGCAAGAACATGTACCGGATCTACCTGGGCGTGGGCGCGCTGATGTATCTGGCGCTCGCGCAGCTCGGGGACTCCTCCAAACCGCTGTTCGTGGTCTGCGCGCTGGTGATCCTGTCCTTCTACGGCGGCGGGTTCGCGACCGTACCGGCGTATCTGAAGGACCTGTTCGGCACCTACCAGGTGGGCGCGATCCACGGGCGGCTGCTGACGGCCTGGTCGTTGGCCGGGGTCCTCGGCCCGTTCATCGTCAACAAGGTCGCCGACCACCAGAAGGAGGCCGGACACACCGGCCCCGGCCTCTACTCGCTCTCCATGTCCATCATGATCGGCCTGCTCGTCGTCGGCTTCGTGGCCAACGAGCTGATCCGGCCGGTCGATCCGCGCTTCCACGAGCCCGCCGCAGAGCCGGCCGAGCAAGCCGCCGCGCAACCCGCCGGGAAGCCCGCCGAGAAGGGAACGGACCGATGAGGAACCGCACGGCGCTGACCGTGGCCGTCTGGGCCTGGGTGGTCCTCCCGTTCGGATACGGCGTCTACGAACTCGTCCGCAAGGCCAGCCAGCTCTTCACCGGCTGAACCGGGCGGACCCCTGAGCAGAGGCCCCGGCTGCCCTATCAGGGCGGGCCGGGGCCTCTTCGTCATGTCGCCGGGCCTGAGTCAGGCCCGCGTCGCGCGCAGCGCCGCGTACTGCAGGGCCGCGAAGGCGCCGACCGTGACGGCCTGCAGCGGGATCCACACCGCGCCCGCCGTCGTCGGCGCCAGCCAGGTGGCGAGCGCGATCAGGCTGACCACGGCCCAGGCCACGTTCGCCTCGATGACGGCACGGACCGGCAGCACTGGCGGGCTCTTGCGCGTGGCGAGGATTCCGACGCCCGCGCCGAAGAGCGTGAGGAAGGCGCCGAGTCCCAGCAGCAGCCCCTGGCCCATGCCGAGGAATCGGCCGAGCGGCCCGGAGGCGGCGAGGTAGGCGAGTCCGTTGCCGGTGGTGACGACGGCGTCGAGGGCGAGGAACCGGCGCAGCATGGTCTGCGGCTCGGAGGTGCGGGCCAGGGCGGCGAGCTGAACAGCGGACATGACGGATCGGCCTCCGTGGGCGTCGGGGTCCCGTGGGAATGGTCTGCCAGGGTCTCGGGCCGGAGTGCGCCGGCCCGAGGCCTGGTAGACGCCACTCTGCCCGGCGGGTTTCGGACGGTCGATTACGTCAGGGGTAATGCGCGTACGCCGCGGGTGCGCTGCAAGGACGTTGTGGAACCCTTCCCTAACAGCCCCCGCAGGCATACTGTATTCAATATCCTGTGGACGATGCCGGCGTTGCCGACGATGTATCAGCCGTCATAAGGAGCCCGTCGTGGCCCGTAACCGCAACCGACAGCCCAGGCGCTACCCCCGCCTCACCCACCCGCTCGTACGGGACCCCGCGAGCGGCGAACTGCGCCGCGCCACCTGGGAGCAGGCCCTCGACCGGGCCGCCGCCGGGTTCGCCGCCGCCACCGGGGCGTACGGGGCCGACGCGTTCGGGATGTTCTCCTGCTCCCGCGCCACCAACGAAATGAACTACGTGGCCCAGAAGTTCGCCCGCGTGGTCATGGGCACCAACAACGTGGACTCGTGCAACCGCACCTGCCACGCGCCCAGCGTCGCGGGCCTGTCGGCGGTCTTCGGCTCCGGGGGCGGCACCTCCTCGTACGCCGAGGTCGAGGACACCGATCTGATCGTGATGTGGGGCTCCAACGCCCGCTTCGCGCACCCCATCTTCTTCCAGCACGTGCTCAAGGGCATCCACAACGGCGCCCGGATGTACGCCGTCGACCCACGCCGCACCTCCACCGCCGAATGGGCGGAGAGCTGGCTCGGGCTCAACGTCGGCACCGACATCCCGCTCGCACACGCCGTCGGCCGCGAGATCATCCACTCCGGGCTCGCCAACCGCGCCTTCATCGACCGCGCCACCAGCGGGTTCGAGGAGTACGCGGCCGAGGTCGAGCCCTGGACCCTGTCCGTCGCCGAGAAGGTCACCGGGGTGCCGGCGGCCGCGATCCGCGACCTCGCGCATGCCTATGCCACCGCCGAACGCGCCCAGCTGTGCTGGACGCTCGGCATCACCGAACACCACAACGGCACGGACAACGTCCGGGCGCTGATCAACCTGTCCTTGCTGACCGGCCACGTCGGCCGCCATGGCTCCGGGCTGCAGCCGCTGCGCGGGCAGAACAACGTGCAGGGCGGCGGCGACATGGGCGCCATCCCCAACCGGCTGCCCGGCTTCCAGGACATCCTGGACCCGGCCACCCGCATCAAGTTCGAGACGGCGTGGGACGTGGTCATCCAGCCGCGCTACGGACTCAACCTCACCGAGATGTTCGAGGCGATGGAGGAGGGCCGGCTGCGCGCGGTCTACTGCGTCGGCGAGAACCCGGCCCAGTCCGAGGCCGACAGCGAGCAGGCCATCCGGCGGCTCAAGGCCCTGGACCACCTGGTGGTCCAGGACATCTTCCTGACGAAGACCGCTGAGTTGGCCGATGTCGTGCTGCCCGCCACCGCCGCCTGGTGCGAGACGGACGGCACCACCACCAACAGCGAGCGGCGGGTGCAGCGGGTGCGCAAGGCGGTGAACCCGCCGGGTGAGGCGCGCGAGGACATCGACATCATCTGCGAGCTGGCCCGACGGCTCGGCCGGGACTGGAAGTTCACGGACGCCGAGGAGGTGTGGAACGAACTGCGCTCCATCTCCCCCGACCACTTCGGGATGACGTACGAACGGCTCGAAGAACACCACGGCATCCAGTGGCCCTGCCCAAGCACCGAGCGGCTGGAGCCCAGCTATCTGCACGGACGGCTGTGGGCGGCGGACCCGGCGCTGCGCGGACCGCGCGCCCCCTTCGGACCGGTCAAGCACGACCCGCCGGTCGATCTGACCGATGAGCGCTACCCGATCCGGCTCACCACGGGGCGGCGCCTCGACTCGTACAACACCGGGGTTCAGAGCGGCAGTTTCGCCTCCCCGCTGCGGCGCGGCGAGTACATCGAGCTGTGCCCGGAGGACGCGGAGCGCTACGGGGTGGTGGCCGATGAGGAGGTGCGCGTGGCCTCGCGGCGCGGCGCGGTGGTGGCGCCGGTGTGGATCGACCCGGGGCTACGGCCCGGGCTGGCGTTCATGACCATGCACTTCCCCGACGAGGTCGACACCAACGCGCTGACCATCGAAGCGAATTGCCCGATCGCCGGGACGGCCGAGTTCAAGGCGTCGGCCATCCGGATCGAAAAGCTTCCCGTGTCCGCCGATGTGAGGAGCTGAGCGTGGATCTGCACTTCGGTGACAGCAAGCCGACGGACGAGGAGCGGGCCGCCGTCGACGCGCTGCTCGGCCCGCCCGAGTCCGCCTGGGAGGGCGCCGACGACCGTACGGACACCGATCTGCGCTGGGCGCGCGGTGGGCGGGCGGCGCGCGAGCGGCGGGATCTGCTGCTGCCGGGGCTGCACGCGATCAACGACCGCGTGGGCTGGATCAGCGAGGGCGCGCTGGACTATCTGTGCCGCCGGCTGACCGTGCCGCCCGCCGAGGGGTATGGCGTGGCGACCTTCTACGCGATGTTCTCGGTCCGCCCCCGCCCGGCCACCGTCGTCCACGTCTGTACGGACCTGGCCTGTGCGGCCCGCGGGTCGGCGGAGGTGTGCGCGGGGCTTGAGCGGGACCTGGGGGCGGCGGGGTCGGCCCGGGCGGGCGGTGTGGTCTGGCAGCCGAGCCCGTGCCTGGGCCTGTGCGAGCGCGCCCCGGCGGCGCTCGCCATCCGCGCGGGGGCTCCCACGACCGCCGTCATCGCCTCCGCCACGCCCGCCG
>NZ_MUNE01000311.1 GCF_002154605.1 Streptomyces milbemycinicus
CCGGGCGCGCCCGGCATCGGGGACTCGTACTACCCCGACTACGGCAACGGCGGGTACGACGTCTCCCACTACGACCTGCGGCTGACCTACCAGCCGACCACCGACCGGCTGGAGGGCACGGCGACGGTCGTGGCCACCGCCACCCAGGACCTGTCCCGATTCAACCTCGACTTCGCGCTCGAGGTGCGCGAGGTGCTGGTGGGCGGCAAGAAGGCGGCGTTCGCGACGAGCGGCGACCATGAACTGGAGATCACCCCGGCCGCCCCGATCGACTCCGGCCGCCCCTTCACCGTCGTCGTGCGCTACCGCGGCACACCCTCCAAGGTGCAGGTCAAGGGTTATACGGCCTGGCTGCGCACCCCGGACGGCGGGGTCGCGGCGAACGAGCCGGAGGCGGCGTGGTGGTGGTTCCCGAGCAATGACCACCCGCTCGACAAGGCCACCTACGACGTATCGGTCGCGGTGCCCGACGGGACCCAGGCGATCAGCAACGGCACGCTCCAGTCGACCACTTCACGGCTGGGCTGGACGCGCTACAGCTGGCGCTCCAACCGGCCCCAGGCCACCTATCTCGCCACCCTCGCCGTCGGCAAGTTCGACATCACCACCGACACCACCGCCAACGGCCTGCCCGTCATCAACGCGTACAGCAAGGACCTGGGCGACAACGCGGGCGCGGCGCGCGCGAGCGTAGAGCGGACGGCCGAGGTCGCGGACTGGCTCAGCGGGGTCTTCGGCCCCTACCCCTTCAACGCGCTGGGCGGCTATGTGCCCAATGTGGGGACGAGCTACGCGCTGGAGACCCAGACCCGCCCGTTCTACAGCCCCCGGCAGTTCGCAGGCGGCTCGAACGTCTCGGTGGTGGTCCATGAGCTGGCCCACCAGTGGTACGGCGACAGCGTCTCGGTGAAGGACTGGCGCGACATCTGGGTCAACGAGGGCTTCGCGCGCTATGCGCAGTGGCTGTGGTCGGAGAAGGAGGGCGAGGGCACGGCGCAGGAGCTCGCGGACTACGTGTACGCGCAGCATCCGGCCGAGGACGCGTTCTGGACGGTCGAGCCGGGTGACCCGGGGCCGGACAACCAGTTCCACGCGGCGGTGTACGACCGCGGGGCGATCGCGCTGCAGGCGCTGCGCAACGAGGTCGGCGACGAGGACTTCTTCGCGATCCTCAAGGGGTGGCCCACGGAGCGGCGCTACGGGAACGGGTCGGTGCGCGACTTCGAGGCGTACGCCGAGAAGGTCTCGGGCCGTCCGCTCGGGGCCCTCTTCGACACCTGGCTGTTCACGGCGTCCAAGCCGAGCGCGCCGGCCGCGCGGGCGACCGGGAGCGAAGCGGGTGGGGGTGCGGACGCGGGTGCGGGTGTGGCGGCGCGGCCGAAGTCATGGCGGGCGATCCACGCGACGGACACCGTGCACGGGAGCCGCTGACGCTTTTGGGGCGAGGCCCCGGCCGGGGCCTCGCCCCTTCGCTCAGCGCTGTGCCTACGGCTACGGCTACGGCTACGGCTACGGCTACGGGGACACGGTGCCGCGGTACACGTAGTGGGCACCCTCGGCAGGGCTGAGCTCCACCAGGGCCATCGGTTTGCCCTTCGGGTTCCCCCGCTCGTCAAAGGCGATCAGCCCGCTGAGGCCGGGCAGCTCGGACCGCTTCCCGATCTGCAACAGCATGTTCCGCACACCCGCCGCGTCCACCGCCTCCCTCCCCTGCGGGGCCTCCGCCAGGCGGGCGGCCTTGCCCAGGCAGAGCACCGCGTCGTGCCCCATCATGGCCTGGCCGTTCTGCAGTTCCTGGTCGCCGCCGAACCCGGCGTCGTGGTACGCCTTCCGGAAGGCTGGGTAGGGGTTCTCGCCGCGGCGCGGATAGATCTTCGCCACGGCGTCGGGGTGGGCGTAGGCGGTGTAGAGGACCTTGATGCGGCTGTGCTTCCAGCGGGTGAGCACGTCACCGGCGACCGCGAGCCCGTCCTTCGCCGTGGGGTCGAAGAAGACTCCTATCGTGCTGGAGCCGGAGAGCACCGTGAGATCGCACCGCCTGCCGGGCGCCGTCAGGGCCTGGAGGAAGTACTTCAACTCCCGTCCGCGGCCGGCGAAGTAGACGGCCTTGATCGACCGTTCCGGGAGGCAGATGGTCTCGGCGATCGAGGCGAGGGCGGTTTCGGTCGATGTGCTGCCGGAGACGAAGGAGTGCCCCTCCTCGGTCACCAGCTTCACCCCCTCGGCGCGCCGCGCCCGGTCGAAGTCCTGGTCAAGGGTCTCGTTGTACGAGTCGTCGTGCTTGATGTCCTTGACGACCTCGACCCGGAAGCGAGAGTCGTCGTTCTGCCGGCCCTTCAGGTATTTGGCGGCGATGGCAGTCTGGTCCCGGTTGGGCGAGGACACCCGGAAGAACACCGGCTTCTCGGTGGACAGCCCGTCGGCCGCGACCGTCGCGCCGACCATCGGGATCTCCGCCTCGCGCAGCGCGTCCACGGCGGACTTCGTGGTCTCCAGACTCTGTCCGAAGCCCGCGACCCCCACCAGTTTCTCGTCCTTCGCCATTCCGATCAGCTGGTCCACGAGCGGCCGCCACTGCTCGCCGCTCTGTCCGCTGTTGGCGAGCAGCAGCTTGAGCTGCGGGGTGCGGCCGTGGCCGCTTTCGGGGTCGTTGAGCTCGCGCTGCGCCAGATACGCGCCCTCGATGGCCTCGCGGACCACCTCGGGCCCGCGGTCGTTCGCGCGCGGCCCGCCCTTTCTGCTCGTCATGGACTCGGTGTAGGCGATCGCGACCCAGGGGTCGCCCGACTCCTCCACCCTGCGGTTCTCGGCGCGGATCTTCTCGCTGACCTCCTTGAGCTCGGGGCTGAAGACGTACGAGCCGTCGCTCACCCCGACGCACTCCCCGCCGGGCCCCCGCTGCCAGACCCCCTCGGCACAGCGCGCGGGCCCGGTGTCGCGGAGCCACCACACACCCGCCAGGACGAGGCAGATGACGACGGCCAGGGCCACCACGGCCCACAGGCCCCGCCGGGACGGGGGTCTCGGTGGCACGTACACCCTGCCGCTCACCACGGTTTCCCTTCGTACTGCGCCGCCTTCGCCAACAGCGTGCGGTCCCAGCTCACGCTCTCCGTGTGTGCCGCCAGCGTCCTGAAGCGGGCGGCGATCTCCCCGTACAGCTCGGCGTACAGATCGCCGAGCGGATCGCGGTACGGGTCCCCGACCCGGTCGGTGGCGGGGGCCGGCCGTGGCTCGGGGCTGATCCAGCTCGCCGCCAGCAGACGGGTGACGGTGCGCAGCCGGCTCTCTATCTCGCCCTCGTTGAGGAAGTCGACCACCGCCTCGTAGCGCTCCCAGGGCGGCCGGTGGGGGGCGTCGGGGCCGAGCGGGCGCAGCGGTGCCCGGCGCAGCCGGCACAGCTCCGCGCACCAGTCCTCGGCGGCGATCAGGCCGAAGCGCTCGTTCAAGTAGCCCGCCGCGGCGGGCAGATCGCCCAGGGCGAGCGCGTGGTAGGCGGCCAGGCCGGGCTTCCCCGCCTCCTGGGCCTGGGTGCGCAGCGCGGCGTGGGTGGCGTCCCAGCCGTCCGGGCCGGACGCGCCCCGGGCGGGGTCCAGCGCGGCCAGTTTGCGCAGCAGCAACAGGCGCAGCACCGGGTGCAGGGTCTCGGTCCGCCCGTCGGCGGCCCGGTCGCCGGTGTCGATGTGCATCGTGCAGAGCACATCCGCGCAGAAGTCGTCGAACTCCTTCTGCACCGCCGCGTTGGCCTCGCCCCACAGCTGTCCGGCGACGCCCGCGTGGGCCAGGTCGACCGACGCGGCCGCGCGGGTGAGCGCCCGGACCAGCTCTCTGCTCGCGTCGATGGGCAGCAGTCGGTCCAGGATGCCGTCCACCAGCTCCCCGAACGGATCGAGGACCCGCCGCAGCCGCTCGTCCCAGTCCGTGGTGGGGCCGGCGCCGAGCAGCGCCTCCAGCACCGCGGCGGTGGCGGCGGGCTGCCCCCGGGTCAGCTCGTACGCCGCCCAGCCGAGCCATTTGACGCCGCTGTCGACCCGCGGCGCCCGTACGTCGCGCCCGGCCGCCCGCAGCACCTCCTTCGCCTGCCGCTCGACTTCGAGCCGGCGCAGATCGCGCAGCTGTCCGACGCACAGCCCCCTGACGACCTGGGCCGGCCGGAACTCCTCGCCGCTGTCCCAGCGCCCCGGATACGCGCCGGGCTGCGGCGCGCCGCCCCACGCGTGGTCCTCGAACACCCTCGGGTAGCTGCCCGCGGCGGCCACGACCACCAGCGGGTCCGGGTCGTCGGCCTCCCGGCGCACCTCCAGCAGGTGTTCGAGGAAGTCGCTGCCGAGGGTGGAGTCGACGTTGTCGAGCAGCACCAGACAGCGCGAGGTGCGCCGCCGGTCGCCGCCGCGGGTCCGGTAGGCCCGGCGCAGATCGTCCAGGAAGGCCGCGAAGAGCACCGCCTCGGCCCGCTTGCGCTCCTCGTCCTCACCGGCGCCGTAGCGCTGGTTGAGTTCGAGGAGGAAGGTGTCGTGGGACTGCTGCGGCGCGGTGCGGCGGATCCGGCGGAGCCGCCGGCGGGTGCGCAGCCGGCCCCAGCCGCGCTGCCAGTCGGGCAGCAGCGGCAGGGCGGCGCCGACCAGCCCGGGCGCGCCAACGGCGGTGGCCACGGCGTCCGCGAGCCGCCCCAGCACCTCCAGGCGGCGGCTCTCCGGGCCGGCCAGCGCGTCCGCCATGTCCCGTACAGCGGTGTCCCGGTCGATCCCGTCCACCTCGGCGGCCACGGCCATGACCAGCAGGCCGAACGAGGGGAAGTCCAGCTTGGGGAAGTCGGCCTTGCGCGCGTTGAGCCGGAAGACCAGACCGGTGAGCGCGTCGATCGGCTTGCCGCCCTTCTGGCCGAGGTCGGCCAGGTCGAGCCGGGCGACGGGCGCGCGCTCGGCCCATCGCTCCAGATGGCGCAGCAGGGTGGTCTTGCCGCTGCCGCGCGGGCCGAGCAGCAGCGTGGCGTCGAGCTGGGGTCCGGGTGCGCGGGCCCGGCCGAGGCCGGGCCCGCGCCCGCCGTCGCTCTCGCGTCTCAGCCGTGCTTCGACATAGGCCTCCACGGCCCGGTCCCGCTCGGACTCCCCCGCCCACTCGCGGCGCATGGCACTCCCCCGTCCCCCCGGTGCCGCGTTTCCTCATGCATCTTCCCACGAAAGCGCCGCTGTGACGGGGACACAAGACGTTCACCCGTTCGGCGCATTCTCCTTTCCGGTGAGCGGGCGCAGCGTCAGGGTGTAGTCGTAGGGCTGGTCGGCCTTGACCCGGTACTGCTCGCGGACCGGGTTGGGGGTGTCGCCGACGCCGGTGACCGCGTGGTCGGCGTGCAGGGTGTGCCAGCCCGCGTTGCGCTTGAGGAAGTGCGGATAGGCGGCGCGGTCGAGCTCGTCGTACGCGGTGGCGCCGGCCTCCAGATCGCCCGAGACCAGCAGCCCGCGGCCGCCGCCGTCGGTGAGCGAGGCCCAGCGGACGTCGCCGTGGTTGCCGTGGTCCTGGGGCTTGAGGTATTCGACGTACTGCTCCTGGACGGAGCTGGACCATACGCCCATGGGGGTGCCGTCCTTGCGGTCGTCGAAGTTCTCCACGGGGCCGCGGCCGTACCACCGGAAGGTGTCGTACCGCTCTGGCACCCGCAGTTTCAGGCCGATACGCGGCAGATACGACAGCGTGCGGAACGCGCCGCGCGCCTCGACCCGGTGCCGGACCTCGATCCGGCCGGAGCCGTCGACCCGGTAGTCGACGGTCTGTTCGAAGGACGCCCCGGTGACATCGGGCGCGGCGGCGGTGGAGCGGACGGTGACGGTGACCGTGCCGTCGTCCGCGGGGGTCACATCCACCCCGTCCACGGTGGTGCGCAGCCGGTCGAGCCCGAGGGCGCGCCACCGCTTGCCCTCGGCGGTGCCCCAGTCGGAGCGTTCGTTGCTGATCGGGGCGCGCCAGGCGTCCAGCTCGGGGCCGGAGCGCAGCAGCTCGTGGCCGCCGACGCGCATGGAGGTGAGCGTGCCGTCCTTCTTGCCGAAGGTGTAGCGGAAGCCCGCGCCGGTCACCTCCACGCTCTCGCCGCGGTCGTCGGCCGTGGCAGGACGGTCGGCGTCGGCGGGCGCGGCCGGTTCCGGCACCTTGTCGCCGCCCACCGCGAACTGGCCGAACGATACGACGTGTCCGGCCTTCGCCCAGTCGGTGTCCTGCGCGGTGACGGCCTGCACGGTGAGGTACCGCTCGTATCCGCCGGGGTTGGCGGGCAGGGCGGGCAGCTGGATATCGGCGCTTCCGCCGGGGCCGACGTCCAGCGCGCGGTCTCCGCTCGCGACGGTCTTCGCGCCCTGGGTGACCTTCCAGCGCAGCTTGAGGTCACGGGTGCCGGTGAAGGCGCGCTCGTTGGTGACCTTCACCTGGCCGGAGCGCGGATCGGTGCCGGTGGGGGCGGTGATCCGGATGGGCGCCTGCACCCAGGCGAGCTGGGCGGTCTCCGGCTCGGGGGCGCGGTCGGCGGTGATCAGCCCGTCCACGCCGGACTCGTACAGGCCGTAGGAGAGATAGCTGCCCTTGCGGGTGAAGTCGTCGAAGTCCAGGGCGATCAAGCCCTCGGTCTTGGGGTCCTCGTCCGCGGCGAGCTGCCCGGGGGTGAGCGCCGTGCCGTAGACGCGAACCTGGTCGACGGTGCCCTTGGCGGTGCGTCCGGCGTAGCCGTCCTCCATGGTGTCGGTGTTGCGGCCGACGCCGAGGTCGAAGCCGGTGTAGTCGATGCGGCCGGTCCAGGGGGTGTCGGCGAGCGGCTTGCCGTCCACGTACAGGGTCAGCCGACTGCCGTCGTAGGTGCCGGTGACGCGGTGCCAGGCGCCGGTCCAGCCGTCGGGGACGGGGGCGGTGACGGTGCGCGGCTTGCCCTCGCTGGTGAGGGTGAACTCGAGGGTGTCGTGGTCCTTCATCCGCAGGACGTACTGGTCCCCCTTGCTCACGACGGTGAAGTCACCGGTCCAGGTCTCGGCCGGTTTGACCTGGGCGTCGAGGGTGACGGAGGCGCCGGTGAGGTCGAGTTTCGGGTCGCGGTAGACCTCGACGAAGTCGTCCAGGCCGGACAGGTACAGCGCCTTGCCGCTTCTGCCCGCGACGACCTGGGGTTTGCCGGACAGGCTCGCGGCGATGCGATTGCCGGAGGAGTCGGGGGTGGTGATCAGCGGGCGGCGGATGTTCTGCTCGGCCCAGTCCCAGATGAAGCCGCCCTGGACGTTCGGGTAGGCGCGTACGACCTCCCAGAACTCCCGGAAGTTGCCCAGGCTGTTGCCCATGGCGTGGGCGTACTCGCCCATCACGATGGGCTTGGTGAACGTCTTGGCCTTGGCCTCCAGGGAGGCCGGGGTCGGATAGCGGGGCCCGGCGATATCGGCGAAGGGCGCGTCGCCGTCGGGGCGGTTGGACTGGTGGTAGAGCGGCCGGGTGGGCTCGTGCCGCCGGGTCCACTCGGCCATGGCGTAGTGGGCCTTGCCGAGCCCGGCCTCGTTGCCGGTGTCCCACATGATGACGCTGGGGTGGTTCTTGTCGCGCTCGACCATGCCCTGGTGGCGGTCGAGGAACGCCTTCTGCCACTCGGGCCGCTCGGCGAGGCAGTTGTCGGGGCAGTTCTCGTGGCTGTGGGTCTCCACCTCCATCTCGTCGTCGATGAGGATGCCCTCGCGGTCGGCGAGCTCGTAGAGGTAGGGGTCCGACGGGTAGTGGGAGGTGCGGATCGCGTTGACGTTCAGCCGCTTCATCAGCCGGATGTCCTGCTCCATACGGGCGCGGGTGGCGTGCCGCCCGGTGGCCGGGTCGGTCTCGGCCCGGTTGACGCCGCGGATCAGGATGCGCTTGCCGTTCAGCTTGAGCTGCTTGTCCTTGACCTCGATCTCACGGAATCCGACGTTCTGGCTGACGGTCTGCACCGCCTTCCCGGCGGGGTCGCGCAGGGTCAGCTCCAGCCGGTAGAGGTTCGGCGCCTCGTCCGACCACTTGGCGGGGTCGGCTATGCGGGCGGTCAGCTCGGCCTTGCCGTCGGTCTCCTCGGCGGCCAGCCGCCGCACCTCGCGGCCCTTGGGGTCGTAGAGCACTCCGGTGACCTGCCGCGGGCCGCTCTTGTCGTCGTCCGCGCGGGTGATTCTGATCTTGGTTTGCAGGGTCGCGTCCCGGTAGTCGTCGTCGAGGTCGGTGGTGATGTACGCGTCCTCCATGCGGGTCCTGGGCGTGGAGTACAGCGTCACGGAGCGGAAGATGCCCGCGTAGCGCCACTGGTCGTAGTCCTCGAGGTACGAACCGGCGCTCCAGCGGTGCACCTGGACGGCGACGCGGTTGGTGCCCGGGTGCAGATAGTCGGTCACATCGAACTCGGCGGGCACATAGCCGCCCTGGTCATAGCCGACGTACCGGCCGTTGATCCACAGGAACCAGCCCGAGGTCACCCCGTCGAAGCGGATCACCTGCCGCCGGCCGTCCCAGCTCTCGGGCACCTGGACGTCGCGGAGGTACGCACCGGTGGGGTTGATGTCGCGCGGGACCTTCGGCGGGGCGTCGGGGACCATCTCGCTCTGGACGTTCCGGAAGAGGGGGTGGTCGACGTCGTCGGTCTGCCAGGTGTGCGGGACCTGGACGCTCTTCCAGCCGGGGCCGCCGGAGGTGGCGGATGGGCGGTAGCCCTGCTGCCAGAAGCCCTGCGGCACGGCCTCGGGCCGGTCGGCGATGGCGAACCGCCAGGTGCCGTCCAGGCTGCGCTGCCACTTCTTCCGGTCCGGCCCGTCCGGCCGCAGCAGGGTGTGCGGAGGTTCCTGCCCCTCGCCGGTCATCTCCGGGTCTTCGAGGTACGTGTGCACATCGGCCGGGAACTTGCCCGCGTCCGGCCCTCTGCCCAGGGCCGTATCCGCCGTGGTCAGGCTCAGCCCGGCGGCCGTGGCCATCGCCAGCACCGCGCCGAGCAGCCTGCCGAGGCCCCGTCTGGTGCGCCTGGTGTGCCTGGTGTCTCTGTTGTGTTTGCTGTGCTCAGTGCTCACTCCGACCCCACCTCACAGATTCGGAAGAAAACCAACACAGTTGAACAGCCCCGCACGCTATTAAGTGATGTGTGAGGCGTCAACAGGGGCGTCGTGCAGGGGGTGGACAGGGAGGGGCTTCACACCGATGGTGAGACAGCAATACTGGAGAACCCGACCGACGGACCCGACCGACCGACGGATCGGGCCGACAGACCCGATCGTGCAGCAGGGCGGAGAGTGAGGCGCGGCGCATGGCGACCCCCGACACGGCCACCACCGACACCGAGGAACCGACGCTCACCGTCGACGAGTTGGCGGCCCGCGCCGGGGTGACAGTCCGCACGGTGCGCTTCTACGGCACCCGCGGGCTGCTGCCGCCGCCCGTGCTCGGCCCGCGCCGCGTCGGCCACTACGGCCCCGAACACCTCTCCCGCCTCGCGCTGATCGAAGAACTCCAGCACCACGGCCTGACCCTGTCCGCCATCGAGCGCTATCTGCGGCAGCTGCCGCCCGACCTCAGCGCGGACGATCTGGCCATCCACCGCGCCCTGGTGGCCTCCTGGGCTCCCGACGCTTCGGAGGAGGCGTCCCGGGAGCAGCTGGCCCGGCGGGCCGGGCGCCCGCTGTCGGAGGAGGACATCGACCGGCTGGCCGCGCTGAACGTGCTGGAGCGCACCGATGACCCGGACGTCTTCCGGATCGACCCCGGTGTGCTGCACCTGGGCATGCGGCTGCTGGAGGTGCCGATCGCGCTGGAGACCATTCTGGCGGCCCATACGGTCGTCCTCGAACACACCCGGTCCGCGGCCCGCGAGCTGAGCAGGCTCTTCCGCGACGAGGTGTGGGGGCCGGACCACGAGGGCGGGTCCGGCCCGTTCGGCGCCGAGCGCGTGAAGGCCAAGAAGTCGCTGTCGGCCCATATGCAGCCGCTGGTGGTGCAGGCGCTGGTGATCGCCTTCCAGCGGTCGATGAAGAGCGAGCTGCGCGGCTGGTACGGGCAGGACGAGCCGCAGGCCCCGTCAGTCCCTGACGTCAGTCCATGAACGTCTCTCCCTTCGCGGCCTTGTCCAGCAGCAGCTCCGGGGGCGTGAAGCGGTCGCCGTACCGGTCCTGCAGCTCGCGGGCGCGCGCGACGAAGCCGGGCAGCCCGCCCTCGTAGCCGTTGATGTACTGCAGCACGCCGCCGGTCCAGCCGGGGAAGCCGATACCGAGGATCGAGCCGATGTTCGCGTCGGCGACCGAGGTCAGCACGCCCTCCTCCAGGAGCCTGACCGTGTCGAGCGCCTCGGAGAAGAGCATCCGCTCCTTCATGTCCTCGAACGGCACCGCGGCATCCGGCTTGGTGAAGTGCTCGCGCAGACCGGGCCACAGACCGGTCCGCTCGCCCGTCGCCTCGTCGTACGCGTAGAACCCGGCTCCCCCGGCGCGGCCCGGACGCCCGAACTCCTCGACCATCCGGTCGATGACCGCGTCGGCAGGGTGTGGCCGCCAGGTGCCGCCCGCCTCCTCCACGGCCCGCCGCGTCTCCTCGCGGATCTTGCGCGGCAGGGTCAGGGTCAGCTCGTCCAGCAGCGCCAGCACCTTGGCGGGGTAGCCGGCCTGGGCGGCGGCCTGCTCGATGGACGCCGGGTCGACGCCCTCCGCCACCATCGCCACCCCCTCGTTCATGAAGTGGCTGATGACGCGCGAGGTGAAGAAGCCGCGCGAGTCATTGACCACGATCGGCGTCTTGCGGATCTGCCGCACCAGATCGAAGGCGCGGGCCAGGGCCTCCTCGCCGGTCCGCTCGCCCTTGATGATCTCCACCAGCGGCATCTTGTCGACGGGCGAGAAAAAGTGCAGCCCAATGAAGTCGCCGGGGCGCTGGACGCCCTCCGCGAGCAGGGTGATGGGGAGGGTGGAGGTGTTGGAGCACAACAACGCATCGGGCGCGACGGTGCCCTCGATCTCCTGGAAGACCTTGTGCTTGAGCGCCGGGTCCTCGAAGACCGCCTCGATGACCGCGTCACAGCCGGCCAGATCGCCGGGGTCGGCGGTGGGGGTGATACGGGCGAGCAGCGCGTCCCGCTCGGCCTCGGTCGTACGGCCCTTGGCGAGGGCTTTGTCGAGCAGCCCCACGGAATAGGCCTTGCCCTTGGCGGCGGCCTCCTGCGACACATCCTTCAGGACGACGTCGATGCCCGCCTTGGCGCAGGAGTAGGCGATACCCGCACCCATCATTCCGGCGCCCAGCACGCCCACCCTGCTCACCCGGCGCGGCGCGACGCCCTTGGGCCGGCTGGCACCGGAGTTGACCGCCTGAAGATCGAAGAAGAACGCCTGGATCATGTTCTTGGCGGTCTGGCCGGTGACCAGCTCGACGAAGTACCGGGCCTCGATGATCTGCGCGGTCTCGAAGTCGACCTGGGCCCCCTCGACGGCGGCGGCCAGGATGTTACGGGGCGCCGGGTAGGGGGCGCCGTTCAGCTGCTTACGCAGATTGGCGGGGTAGGCGGGCAGATTGGCGGCGAACTTCGGATGCGCGGGGGTGCCGCCGGGGATCTTGTAGCCCCTGACGTCCCAGGGCTGCTGCGATTCGGGGTTTGCGTCGATGAAGGCGCGGGCGTTGGCCAGCATCTCTTCCGGGGAGTCCACGACCTCGTGCACCAGGCCCGCCTTGAGCGCGCGCCGCGGGGTGTACTGCCGCCCCTCGAGCAGGACCGTGAGCAGCGCGTCGGCGACGCCGAGCAGCCGGACCGTACGGGCGACGCCGCCACCGGCCGGGAGGAGGCCCAAGGTGACCTCGGGGCAGCCGATCTTGGAGCCGGGGGCGTCGAGGGCGATGCGGTGGTGGCAGGCGAGGGCGATCTCGAACCCGCCGCCGAGCGCGGCGCCGTTCATCGCGGCGACGACCGGCTTGCCAAGGGTCTCGATGCGGCGCAGTCCGCGCTTGACCTCCATGCTCGTGTCGTACGCCCGCTGAGCGTCGTCCGGCCCGAGCTTGATCATGTCCTTGAGGTCGCCGCCCGCGAAGAAGGTCTTCTTGGCGGAGGTGACGACGATGCCGCGGATCGAGTCCCGCTCGGCCTCCAGGCGGTCGGCGACCGCGGTGAGGGAGGAGACGAAGGCGGCGTTCATGGTGTTGGCCGACTGGTGGGGGTCGTCCAGGACGAGGGTCACGATGCCGTCGTCACTGCGCTCCCAGCGGATGGTGGACGCGGCGGTGGGGCTGCTCATGGTTCTTCGGTCTCCCTGGGAAGTCGTGGGGTGCGGGCCGGTCGCTCAGACGCGTTCGACAACCGTCGCGATACCCATGCCGCCGCCGACGCACAGCGTGGCCAGCCCATAGCGCTGTCCGCGCCGCTCCAGCTCGTCGACGAGCGTGCCCAGGATCATCGCCCCGGTGGCGCCGAGCGGATGCCCCATGGCGATCGCTCCACCATTGACGTTGATCTTGTCCAGGCCGAGCCCCATGTCCTTGGCGAAGCGCAGCACGACGGCTGCGAAGGCCTCGTTGATCTCGACCAGGTCGATGTCGTCGATCGTCAGCCCGGCCTTGGCGAGTGCCTTGCGGGTGGCGGGCGCGGGTCCGGTGAGCATGATGGTCGGGTCGGCGCCGGAGACGGCGGCCGAGACGATACGGGCGCGGGGCGTGAGGCCGTAGCGCTCCCCGACCTCGGCGCTGCCGATGGCGACGAGGGCCGCGCCGTCCACGATGCCGGAGGAGTTTCCGGCGTGGTGGACATGGTCGATGGCCTCGATCCAGTGGTACTTCTGCAGCGCCACGGCGTCGAACCCGCCCGCCGCGCTCGCGTGGAAGGAGGGCCGCTTCGACCGCTCCGTCGTCCCGGTCCACGACCGCTCGGGCCTGACCATCCTCGACCGCGATGAGCACATCCGCCCGGGGACGACGCCCGAATCCCTGGCGGGGCTGAAGCCGTCCTTTGCCACGATCGGCGCGGCGCGCTCCTGCGAGAGCGAGGCGAACGAGTCGACGT
>NZ_MUNE01000312.1:0-17497 GCF_002154605.1 Streptomyces milbemycinicus
GCTCGTCCAGCTCGTCCAGCTCGTCCAGCTCGGGCAGCTCGTCCAGCTCGGGCGCTCAGGCGGCGATGCGGAGGATGCTCTTGCCGTGGGTGGTTCCATCGGCCAGGCGCTGTACGGCCTCGGCGAGGTCGGCCATCTCGTACTCGGCGGTGACATCCGGACGGATTCGCCCGGCGGCTACCAACTGAAGTGCCTCTCGGGCGCTTTCGGCCAGGCGGTCGGGGTGGGTCCGGCTGAGCAGGTTGCTGTTGTAGCTCAGCGCGGACTTGCCGCTCATCAGCAGATCGTTGGCGCTGAGCGCGACGGGCTCGAACGTGGCGAGGTTGCCGTAGATCGCCAGCCGGCCGTGCGGCGCGAGGCGCCGCAGGTTGGTCTCGCGTATCGGCCCGCCGACGGGATCCAGGATCACGTCGAACAGCTCCTGGTCGGGGGCGTCGGTGAATTCCTCGCGCGTGATCAGCTGGTCGTAGCCGAATCGGGCGGCGTAAGCGGCGCGTTGGGCGTCTTTGGCGACGCCGACGATACGGCCGGCGCCGGCGGTTCCGGCGATCTGGGCGGCGAGGCTGCCGACGCCGCCGGCCGCCGCATGGATGAGGACGCTCTCGCCGGGACGCACCCGGCCAACGGTGTTGATCAGGTCGTAGGCGGTGGGGGCGGCCCAGCCGCACCCGGCGGCGGTCCGCAGATCCACACCGAAGGTGTCGAAGCTGAGCGCGGCGGGTGCCACCACCACCTCGGCGTAGGCACCGGCGCCGGTCAGCGCCGTCACCTGCTGCCCCAGGCGGTCTTCGTCGACGCCCTCGCCGACGGCGACGATGTGCCCGGCCGCCTCGAAGCCGGGCACGAACGGCCGCGGCACGGGAAGGTGGCCGCCGCGTACGAGGACATCACCCCACTGGATTCCCGCGTACCGAACGCGGATCGCGACCTCGCCGGGGCCGGGAGTGGGCTGGTCGATGTCGGTGAGGCGGAATCGGTCGTCGGTGTCCAGGACGACAGCCTTCATGGTCACTGCTCCCTGAGGTGAATCAGTATCCTGATACAGAAGACGCTACGAGTATCAGCTACCTGAGTCAACTAAGGGTTCTGTGAAAGATGGAGGGCGACGTGACCGAGATCCCGGCCGAGGAGTACCTGTGCACGCGCATCCGCCGCACCGAACAGGCCCTGATGGCCCATCACGAGGCGGTCCTGCGCGGCTACGGCCTCACCATGACGCAGTACACGGTCCTGCTCGCGCTGTCGCGCCAGGAGGACATGTCCGGCGCGCAACTCGCCCGCGCCGCCGGGGTTACCCAGCAGACCATGGCCTCCGTCCTGACCGGCCTGCAAAGAAAGCAGCTCATCACCCGTCGGCCGTCATCCGTGCACGCCAAGGTACTGCTCGCCTCCTTGACCGATCAGGGCCATGAAGTGCTCGACCGCGCCTATGGGGAGGTGATCGTGCTCGAACGCGCCCTCACCGACGCCTTCACCCCGGACGAGCACGCCACACTGTGCGACCTCCTGGAACGCGCCACCACGGTGCTCGTCCAGCAGACCCCTCAGGCCGAAGCCCGCGCCACGCGCCAGGGCGGCTGATACGGCTTCGCGCGACGCGGCACCACCGTCATGACTCGGGCGACGGCAGCGCCTGCTCCGCCCAGATCGTCTTCCCGGTGGCCGAGTGCCGGCTGCCCCAGCGCAGGCTGAGCTGCGCGACCAGCAGCAGCCCGCGCCCGCCCTCGTCGAAGACGCGGGCGCGGCGCAGATGCGGGGCGGTGTTGCTGCCGTCGGAGACCTCGCAGATCAGGGTGTGGTCGTAGATGAGGCGCAGCTGGATGGGCGCGGTGGCGTGCCGCATGGCGTTGGTGACCAGCTCGCTGACGACCAGTTCGGTGGTGAAGACGGCCTCCTCGAGACCCCAGGCCATCAGCTGGTCCGTCACATCCCGGCGGGCCCGGGCCACGAGGGCCGGGTCGTCGGGCACATCCCAGGTCGCCACGCGCGACGCGTCCAGGCCGCGGGTGCGGGCCAGGAGGAGTGCGACGTCGTCGGGGGCGCCCTGCTCGGGGAGCAGTGTGCGCAGCACCCTGTCGCATCCGGCCTCCAGGGAGGGTCCGGCCTCCAGGGAGGGGGAGAGGCCGGCCAGCGCGCCGGTGAGAGCGGTGAGCCCTTCGTCGAGGTCACGGCCCCGGCCGCCGATCAGGCCGTCGGTGTAGAGGGCGAGCACCGCGTCCTCGGGCATCTCGAACTCGACCGACTCGAAGGGCAGCCCGCCGACGCCCAGCGGCGGCCCGGCCGGCACCTGGACGGGGCTCACCGTACCGTCGGGGGCCACCAGGACCGGCGGCGGATGGCCCGCGCGGGCGAGCGAGCAGCAGCGGGCGACCGGGTCGTACACCGCGTACAGGCAGGTGGCCCCGACATCCCCGGCGGGTGTCATGTCCTCGGCGGGCGCGACGTCCCCGGTGGGCGTGGACACGGCGTCCTCGGCGGACAGGCGGATGACGAGGTCGTCGAGATGGGTGAGCAGTTCATCGGGCGGCAGGTCGACGTCGGCCAGGGTGCGGACCGCCGTACGCAGCCGGCCCATCGTGGCCGAGGCCTGGATGCCGTGGCCGACCACATCGCCGACGACCAGCGCGACCCGCGCCCCGGACAGCGGGATCACATCGAACCAGTCGCCGCCCACCCCGGCGTACGGCCCCGCGGGCTGGTAGCGGAAGGCGACGTCCAGCGCCGTGGGCCTGGGCAGCGTCTGGGGCAGCAGGCTGCGCTGCAGCGCCAGGGCGGTGTCGCGCTCCCGGGTGAAGCGGCGCGCGTTGTCCAGGCAGACGGCGGCCCGGGTGGTGATCTCCTCCGCGAGCAGCACATCGTCGTGGGTGAACGGATCGGGCCGGGTGTGCCGGGAGAAGGTGGCCACTCCGAGGGTGACCCCGCGGGCCCGGATGGGCACCGACATCATCGAGTGGAGGCCGTAGGTGCGCAGCATGGCGGCGAGGGCGGGGCTCTTGGCCGCCCAGCGCCTGAAGACGGGGTCGGTCGCACGATGGATGCTGGGACGGCCCACCGCCAGGGACGTGCCCTGTGGGGAGAACTCCGGATAGGTGCCCACCTGCCCCAGCTTGATCACGGCCTCCGGGGCGCCGGGGAGGACGGACTGACAGGCGACCCGGCGCAGCACCACCGGACCGGCGAGCGGGCCGGGCGGCGGCTCGACGAACGCCTCGACCCCCTCGTCCCGGCCGAGCCGCTCCAGCAGATCGACGCTGACGAAGTCGGCCAGGCCCGGGACGCCCACGTCGGCCAGCTCCTGTGCGGTCCGGGTGATATCGAGCGTGGTGCCGATGCGCACACTGGACTCGCAGAGCAGCAGCAGCCGCTGCCGGGCGAGGTACTGCTCGGTGATGTCGTGGGCGGCCAGACAGATGCCCCGCACCTCGCCGTCCGGTGCCTTGACCGGGGCGAGGCGGGCGGACCAGGCGTGCGCGTGGGCCTCGGCGCCGACGCGGCGGAACGTCTCCACATCGCGCCGCTCCCCGGTACGCAGCACCTCGACCATGTGCCGTTCGAGCTCTTCGCTCTCCAGCACCCCGCCGATCTCCGAGAGCCGCAGGCCGCGGATCTCGTTCTCGGGCAGGCCGATGATCTCGGCCATCTGATCGTTGATCCTGCGCAGCCGCAGCATCCTGTCGTAGATCGCCACGGGGCAGGGGGACTGCTGGGACGCCAGCGCCAGCAGGGTGTCGTCCGCCACCTCCTGGATGGCCTCCTCGGTTTTGCCGGTGTCCTCCGCGCCGCCGTCCGGCTCCGGGAGCGCGGAGACCAGCAGCCAGTCGCCCGGCCCGCTTTCCGCGCCCGACGCGCCGCGGTGGGCCAGCAGCCGGATCCGTACCGGGTGGCCGTCCCGGTGGCGCAGGGTCAGCGCGCCGCTCCAGCGGGGGAGGGCCGCCACGGCCCGGACGTCGGCGGGGGAGACCTCCTCGGCGAGCAGCGCCCTGGCGTCCCGCCCCACCACCTCCGAGGGAAGGTAGCCGAGCAGCCGCCGGGCGCCCTCGTTCCAGCTGGTCACGATGGCGTCAGCGCTGATCGTGGCCCTGGCGGTGGCCGCATCGTCGAGCGGGTCGTACCGCTCGCCGCCGAGCCCGTCGCCAAAGGGAAGGGAGGTCTTGTGGCCCGTCATCGTCGATCTGTCCCACCTTCAGCACGCCTGGCCCCGGCCTCCGAGGGGAGAGGTCACCAGGGCGCGCAGATCCAGCGTCGTGCAGATCCGTCCCCACATCAACCGGGGCGGCCCCCTCGCCAGGACGCGGCGTATGCGCCTCCGTCAGGGCCCGTACGCGGCGTCCAGGACGGCCGCGACGCGGTCGAGCGCGGAGGGCGGCGGGGTGTAGGGCAACCGCAGGTACTGGGTGAGGGTGCGGTCGGCCGCGAAGCCCGGGCCGGGGGACACCTCCACCCCCAGCGCACGGGCCCGCGCCGCCACCGCGTCGGCCCGCGCGCCGGCCAGCCGCAGCCACAGGGCGAGCCCTCCGGGCGGGACGGTGAAGCTCCAGCGGTCGTCCCCGGCCAGCAGCCCGGCCAGGTGGTCGCGCTGCCGCCGCAGCTCCGCCCGGCGCCGCAGCAGTACGGGCATCGGGTCGCCCAGCAGCTCGGCGGCCACGAGCTGCTGCATCGGCGCAGCGGCCAGCGGCGGGCACAGCGGGTCGCGGCACAGCTCGCCGATCAGGCCGGCCGGCCCCCGGATCCAGCCGATGCGCAGACCGCCCCATACGGTCTTGGCTGCCGAGCCGATCAGCAGGGCGCGCCGGATGCGGGGCGGCGCCGCCCCGCTCTCGGCGCCCTCGCGCAGGTCGAGGTCGCGCATCGTCTCGTCCGCCACGACCGTGACCCGGTGGCGTGCGGCCGACTCGGCGACGGCCCGCCGGGTACGGGGGGTCATGAGCGCGCCGGTCGGGTTCTGGAAGTCGGGCACCAGGTAGGCCAGTCCGCCGCGCGCCGCGCGGAAGGCGTCGTCGAGCTGGTCGAGGTCCCAGCCGTCGCCGGTCACCCGGCAGCCGGTCAGCCGCGCTCCGGCCCCGCGCAGCAAGGGGAGGGCGCCGAAATAGGTGGGGATCTCGACGGCCGCGACGCGCGGGCGCAGATGCGCGACGAGCAGCGCCAGGGCGGCGCGGGCGCCCGAGGTGACCAGGATCTGCTCGGGCCGGGTGGGCAGCCCTTCGTCCGTGTGACGCCGGGCGATCAGCGACCGCAGCTCGGGCAGCCCCGGCCCCGGCTCCCCGGCCTGGGCCAGCACGGGGTCCGCCCGCTCGGCGGCCCGGAGCATGGCCGCCTGATAGGCCGCGCGGGGCGCGGCCGGCACGGCCTGGCGCAGGTCCATGGCGCCGGCCTCCCCGGTCGCGGAGAGGGGCGCGATGCGCGCGGCGGCCGCCGGAGGCAGCCGTACGGTGCTGGCGCTGCCGTGCCGGGTGTGGACCCATCCGCCGTCCCGCAGCGTCGTCAGCGCCGCGGTCAGGGTGCCGCGGCTGACGCCGAGCGCGGCGGCCAAGCGGCGTTCGGCGGGCAGCCTGCCGCCGGTGCGCAGCCGGCCGTCCAGCACGGCGTCCCGTACGGCCTCGGCCAGCGCGGCGACCAGCGGGGTGCCGGGCCTGCGCCACTCGCCCACCACTCTGACCAGCTGCTCGGCGCTGATACGGACATCGGTCATACGGACATCGGTCATACTGACGTCGCCCACTGGTCCAGTTTTCCACGATTGGACCAGGCTTCCCGATCTCCCCCTGCCTAGGGTCGGCCCGAGCCCCCATCGAGCCCCCATCGAGCCCTGATCGAGCCCTTACGAGACGGAGAACGGAGCCGATATGCACCCTCGACTCGCCCATGATCTGGCCGAGCTGCCCGACGCCCTGGAGGCCACCCGGCTGCTCGCCACAGCTGTGCTCGACGGGCTGGAGGAGCGGCCGGTCGTCCCCTCCGTACGGCCGCCCGAGCCCGTACCGCTGCCCGCGGAGGGGGCCGGACTGCGGGCCGCGCTGGCAGAGTTCGCCGAACGCTGGGAGCCGGCCTTCGGAGCGAGCCCCGGGCCGCGCTACCTCGGGTTCGTCACCGGCGGCACCACACCGGCCGCGCTGGCCGGGGACTGGCTGACCGCGGCCCTGGACCAGAACTCCAACTCGTCGCTGGACGGCACCGGGCAGCACTTGGAGCGTCAGACGGTCGGCTGGCTGCGTGAGCTGTTCGGCCTCGGCACGGCCCACGAGGGCGCGTTCGTCAGCGGCGCCACGATGTCCAACACGGTCGGCCTGGCGATCGCCCGCGAGTGGCTGGGGGAACGCCGGGGCGTCTCGGTCGCCGAGGCCGGGGCGGCGGCCCTGGGGCCGGTGCGCGTGCTGTCCGGCAGCCCGCACTCCAGCGTCGCCAAGGCCCTGTCCATGCTCGGCATGGGCCGTGGCGCGCTGGTCCCGGTGGCGACCCTGCCCGGGCGGGAGGCGGTCGACCCGGCCGCGCTGGAGGAGGCGCTGGAGCGGGCCGACGGCCCGTGCGTGGTCGTCGCGAACGCGGGCACGGTCAACACCGTCGACTTCGACGACCTGCGCGCCGTCGCCGCCCTGAAGGAGCGCCACGACTTCTGGCTCCATGTGGACGCCGCCTTCGGCGCCTTCGCCGCGCTCTCCCCACGCCACGCCCACCTCGTGGTCGGCCTGGACGCGGCCGACTCGGTCTGCGTGGACCTGCACAAGTGGCTGAACGTTCCGTACGACAGCGCCGTCCAGTTCACCCGCCGCCGCGACCTGCAGGCCCGAGTCTTCCAGAACGCGGCCGCCTACCTCGGCCCGCTCGGCGCGACCCCCGACCTCGTCCACCTCACCCCCGAGAACTCCCGTCGCCTGCGCGCCCTCGCCGCCTGGTTCACGCTGCGGGCCTACGGCCGGGACGGGCACCGCGACATCGTCGAGCGCTGCACGGACTGCGCCCACGCCCTGGGCGAGGCCGTCGACGCCACTCCGGGGCTACGGCTCCTCGCGCCCGTCCGGCTGAACGTCGTCTGCTTCACCCTGGCCGAGGACCCGACCCCCGAACGGCTCGCCGCCTTCGCCGAGTCGCTGGCCGACGAGGTCTTCCTCACCCCGACCGTCTACGCGGGCGTCCCCGCGCTGCGCGCGGCCTTCAGCAACTGGCGCACCACCGGGGCCGATGTGCGCCGCATCGCCGCGCGTCTCGGGGAGCACGTCTGACCGATCTTCCGTGTTGACAGGGGGAAGATCGCCCGGCTGTAATGGCGCCCGGTGCCACGTGGCGTCGGCCAAAGAGCAGTGGGCCGGTCGGCAGCTGGGCGAGCACCATCATGAAGGGGCCACGCCATGAGTTCATACTCCGCGCCTCGCATCTGACCCGAGAGCCATCGCGCGTCGGGCCCCGTCCGTCATTCATTTCTGTTCAGCCCGCACTTCTGTTCCGTCGGCTGAGCACATCCACGTCCATCTCCGGACCTCCGGACCTCCGGACGAGGGCTGCGCGCCTCCACACCCTTTTCCGGTCTTTTCTGACCTTTTCGGAGAGTCGACACCGCATGCCCAAGTCCTTCAACCAGCAGATCATCGAGGAGTTCCGAGCAGGCGGAGGAAAGGTCGGTGGCCCCTTCGAAGGCGGCGACCTCCTCCTGCTCACCACCACCGGAGCGAAGTCGGGGGAGCCCCACACCGTTCCGCTCGGCTACGTCCGCGACGGCGGGCTGCACCTCGTGGTCGCGTCCAACCTCGGCGCGCCCCGCCATCCCGCCTGGTACCACAACCTCCTCGCCCACCCCGTGGTGCGCGTGGAGGTCGGCACCGAGGCGTACGAGGCGATCGCGGTCCCCGCCGAGGGGGCGCGGCGCGACGAGCTCTTCGAACGGGTGGTGCGGGCCGCGCCCGGATACGGCGACTACCAGAGCCGCACCACCCGCACACTGCCGGTCGTGGTGCTGGAGCGCCCCGACCATGGAGCGGGGGAGACGCCCGGCGAGGTCAGGACCCTCGCCGACAAGTTCCTGGAGATCCACACCTGGCTGCGCGGCCAGCTGCGCCACATACGCGACGAGGCCGACGCCCACCTCGCTGCCCGGGCCGCCCACCAGGGCCCGGGCGAACCCCCGCCGCCGGGGCTCGGCCTGCAGATCCGCCAGCACTGCCTGGCCTTCTGCGAGGGGCTGACGCACCACCACACCGGCGAGGACGACCATGTCTTCCCCGCTCTCGCGACCCGCCACCCCCAGCTGCGTGAACCCCTCGACCGGCTCCGTGACCAGCACCGCACGCTCGCCCGCCTCAAGGAGCGGCTGCTCGCCCTGCTCGCCGATATCGCCACCGCCGACCCCGTACGCTTCCGGGCCGAGCTGGACCGGATCAGCGAGGAGCTGACCCGGCACCTCGACGACGAGGAGAAGTGGCTGCTCCCCGCCCTGGCGCAGATTCCCTTCCCGCCGACCCCGCCCGCTCAGGAGGCCGGTTGACGGTCGGCGGCTCGCTCGAGTCGTAGGCCAAAAGAAGGGCGCGATACGAGCCTGGTCTTTTGGTGATCAGGACGACCTCTCCGCAGCGCCGTGCGATCTTTTGGTGAGCCGTACGCGCGTCACCTGGGCGGCAAGCTGCGCGAGCTGCGTTTCGAGCTGGACGGCGAGGCCGTGCGTATCCCGTATTGGCTCGCCCCCGGGCGGCGGATCGTTCTGCTGACGGTGTTCCGTAAGACGAAGATGCGTGAGGCGGCGGAAGTCGAGCGCGCTCATCAGGCGCAGAAGGTTTGCGAGGCTGAGCACGGCCGTGCTCAGCACACCTACGATCGGCGCAAGGAGAGCTGATGAATCACAGCACGTGGAGGACGCGACGGGCCCGGCAGCTTGCCGGTGAGGCGGTGGAGTACGACCAGGAGTACGTCGACGCGCGGTTGGCCGGCGATCTCGGGCAGGCGGTCTACGACCGTCGGATCGAGCTTGGCCTGTCCCAGGCCGAGCTGGCCGAGCGGGCCGGGATGACACAGCCTCAGGTCTCCCGGATGGAGGGTGGCGACACCGTGCCCACGCTGCCGCTGCTGCGGCGCCTGGCGAAGGCCCTGGACGGCTCGTTGAACGTCGCTATCGACGAGGGTGACTCCCGCGTCACCTTCACCCCGCACGCCGCGTGACCCCGACGCGCACCCGGACCGTCAGGGACGCCGTGGGCGGCGTCCTGCGGGCCGGGTGCGGACAGGTAGACCAGGCGACCAAAGAAATCGCAGGTCAGGCGGCATGATCGAAGATCAGGCCTTCTTGGTCTCCCAGAAGATCTTGTCGATCTGGGCGATGTAGTCCAGTGCCTTCTGGCCCGTCGCCGGGTCCGTGGAGGCCTTGGCGGCGCTGAGGGCCTTGAGGGCGTCGTTGACCAGCTGGTGCAGTTCCGGGTACTTCTCGAAGTGCGGCGGCTTGAAGTAGTCGCTCCACAGCACCGAGATGTGGTGCTTGGCGAGCTCCGCGCGCTGCTCCTTGATGACGGTGGCGCGAGCCCGGAAGTGCGGGTCCTCGTTGGCCTGGTACTTCTCCTGGACGGCCTTGACGGACTCGGCCTCGATACGGGCCTGGGCCGGGTCGTACACGCCGCAGGGCAGGTCGCAGTGGGCGCTGACCTTGACCTTCGGGGCGAACAGGCGGGAGAGCATACTGCTGTCCTTCCTAAGTGATCGTCTTCTCAGGTGCGAGATTACTCCGTGGGGGAAGGCTTTTCTCAGGTGCCCCGGGGGGCTTAGGTCAAAAGTCCAGTGGCAGTCTGAGATGCCTGGGATGCTGAATGTGTACGTGACCGGAGGTGCCGTGATGCGAGAGCAGCTGCACGATCGCGGGCAGGAGCAGGACCGCGAGCGCGGTGGGCTGCTGCGGATCGGGCTCGCCGAGGTGTACAACCCGTCGATGGTGCCGACGCTGAACCCCGGTGACCGGTTGGTCGTCCGGTACGGCGCGGCCGTCCGCGCGGGCGATGTGGTGGTGCTGCGGCATCCGTTCCGCCAGGACCTGTTGATCGTCAAGCGCGCGGTGGAGCGGCGCGACGGCGGCTGGTGGGTCATGGGGGACAACCCGTACGTGGAGAACGACAGCAGGGAGTTCGGCGTGGTGCCGGACGATCTGGTGGTGGCCCGGGCCCGGCTGCGGCTGCGGCCGCGGCCGGCCGCGGGGTCGGGTCAGCGGTCGCTGACCGGGATGCTGTCGTGGGCGCTGTCCGCGGTGCGGCCGGTGCGGCCGCTGCGTTCCGGGCGGTCGTTGCCGGGCTGGCGCGGGGCGCTGTCGGAGCGCTCGGCGTCCAGGCGCTTGCGGGCGCGGTAGGCGGCGACGTTGGCGCGGGTGGCGCAGCGGTCTGAGCAGTAGCGCCGGGATCGATTTGTCGATGTGTCGAGATAGGCGTTGCGACAGGGCGGCGCCTCGCAGATGCCGAGGCGGTCGACGCCCAGCTCGGTGAGGTGGAAGGCGAGCCCCATGGAGGCGGTCGCGGCATAGCCGGCGCCCGCGTTGGCCGCGTAGTCGGCGATGTGCATATGCCAGTCGGGGCGGCCGTCCTCGTCCCGGTTCTCATGCCCGGAGATCTGCGGGCTGACCGGGAACTCGATCAGCAGCGCGTTCAGCAGGTCCACGGCCAGCACCTCGTCCCCGCCCGCCGCCGCCTCGAAGACGGCGCGCAGCCGGGCGCGCACCGACCTGAGTCGGGTGACATCGGCGTCGGTGGCGCGCCGCGCCGCCTGCTGGCTCACCCCGAAGAGCTCGCGTACGGCCTCGACCGAGGTGAGGGTGTCGGTGCCGCGGGCGGGCTCCTCGCTGTTGACCAGGCGCACGGCGAGATCCGAGTAATAAGCCAGTTCCACTTGTGGTCCTTACGAGGGCGGGGCTAAGGTCGGTAATGGCTGATCTAGGTACGAGGGTATTACGACAGAGGGACGGGGAGAGCGTTCGATGGTGGACACCGTCGCCGCGCCGAACTGGCGGGCATGGCAGCAGAGCTGGGATCGACAGCAGGAGTGGTACCTCCCCGACCGCGAGGAGCGGTTCCGGGTGATGCTGGACGCGGTGGAGGCGCTGGTCGGCCCGGAGCCCAAAATCCTGGACCTGGCCTGCGGTACGGGCAGCATCACCGACCGGGCGGTGCGCAGATTCCCCCGCGCCGCCAGCACGGGCGTGGACCTGGACCCGGCGCTGCTGACCATCGCGCGCGGCCACTTCGCGGCGGACCACCGGGTCCGGTTCATCACGGCGGATCTGCGCGATCCCAACTGGACGGACGAGCTGCCGCACCGCTCGTACGACGCCGTACTTACTGCCACCGCGCTGCACTGGCTGGACAGCGATGCGCTGCGGGTGCTGTACGGGCAGCTGGCCGGGGTGGTGCGGGACGGCGGGGTGTTCCTCAACGCCGACCATATGCCGGGGGAGGGCACGCCGCGGATCGACGCCGGGGTGCGCGCGTTCGAGGACGCCCGGCGGGAGCGGGCCAGGGCCGAGGGCGCGCTGGACTGGGCGGAGTGGTGGCAGGCGGCGGCCGGGGATCCGGTGCTCGGCGCGCCCGTCGCCGAGCGGTTCAAGATCTTCGGCAATCCGGCCGACGGGCCCGACCACGCGAGCGGCGTGGCCGAGGCGTTCCAGCCCGTCGGCTGGCATGCGGACACGCTGCGCGAGGTGGGGTTCGGCGAGGCGCGGGCCGTCTGGTGCTCCCCGTCGGACGCGATGGTGCTCGCGCTGAAGTAGCGGCAGTAACGGCAGTAGCTGAAGCAGCCGAAGCAGCTGAAGCGGGTACGGGCGGTACGGGCCGGATTCGGCCCGTACCGCCCGCTGCGTACCGTCGAACAGCGCTACAGGACCTTCGACAGGAACGACTTCGTCCGCTCGTGCCGCGGGTTGGTGAGCACTTCGCGCGGATGCCCGGACTCCACGACCACCCCGTCGTCCATGAACACGACGGAGTCCCCGACCTCGCGGGCGAAGCCCATCTCGTGGGTCACCACGACCATGGTCATACCGTCCTCCGCCAGCCCGCGCATCACATCCAGCACATCGCCGACCAGCTCGGGGTCGAGCGCCGAGGTGGGCTCGTCGAAGAGCATCAGCTTGGGCTCCATGGCCAGCGCCCGCGCGATGGCCACACGCTGCTGCTGGCCGCCGGAGAGCTGCGAGGGGTAGCTGCCCGCCTTGTCGGAGAGCCCCACCCGGTCCAGCAGCTTCAGCGCGCGCTCCCGCGCGACCGCCTTGCTCTCGTGCTTGACCTGGACCGGCGCCTCCATGACGTTCTCCACCGCCGTCATATGCGGGAAGAGGTTGAAGCGCTGGAAGACCATGCCGATGTCCCGGCGCTTCTCGGCGACCTCGCGGTCCCTGAGCTCGTAGAGCTTGTCGCCCTTCTGCCGGTAGCCGACCAGCTCACCGTCCACGTACAGCCGCCCGGAGTTGATCTTCTCCAGGTGGTTGATACAGCGCAGGAAGGTGGACTTCCCGGAGCCGGACGGACCGATCAGACAGAAGACCTCGCGGGGCGCGACCTCCAGGTCGATGCCCTTGAGGACCTGTACGGCGCCGAAGGACTTGTGCACGCCCTCGGCCTTCACCATGGCGGTCATGACGTGCCCACACCTCCTGCGGAGCGGTTGGAGAAGGAGAACAGATTGGCCCGGATCCGCTGCAGCGGGGTCATGGGCAGGTGCCGGCTCGAGCCGCGGGCGTAGTACCGCTCCAGGTAGTACTGGCCCACGCTCAGGACGGAGGTGAGGATGAGGTACCAGAGGGCCGCGAGGAACAGCATCTCCGTGGTGGAGCCGGAATCCTGGGCGATGTCCTGTGCGCCTCGCAGCAGCTCTCCGTACTGCACCACGGCGAGCAGCGAGGTCGTCTTGAGCATGTTGATGAACTCGTTGCCGGTCGGCGGCACGATCACCCGCATCGCCTGCGGCAGCACGATCCGGCGCAGCGTCTTGGCGTGGCTCATGCCCAGCGCGTGGGCCGCCTCGGTCTGGCCCTCGTCGACCGCCAGGAGGCCCGCGCGGCAGATCTCCGCCATGTACGCGGCCTCGTTCAGGCCGAGCCCGAGCAGGGCGGCCAGGAACGGGGTCATGAAGTCGGACCACTCGTCCTGGTAGATCGGGCCGAGGTTGATGTAGTGGAAGATCAGCCCGAGGTTGAACCAGACCAGCAGCTGCACATAGACCGGGGTGCCGCGGAAGAACCAGATGTAGCCCCAGGCGATGGCGGCGCTCACCGGGTTCTTGGACAGCCGCATCACCGCGAGGAGGATGCCGAGGACCACGCCGAGCACCATGGAGGCGATCGTGATCCAGACGGTCATGCCGGCGCCCTTGAGGATCCGGTCGTCGAAGAAGTAATCCGGAATGGCCCCCCAGTTCACGTCCCCTTGGGAGAAGGCGTACACGATGGACGCGAGGACGCCGATGATGACGACCGCGGTGACCCAGCGGCCGTAGTGCCGCACCGGGATGGCCTTGATGTTCTCCGGCGCGGGGGGCGGGGCGTCCTTCGGACCCGCCTTGTCGATCTCAACAGTCACGGAGAGAGCCTTTCAGTGGGGGAGAGGGGAGGACGGTCACTTGCCACCGTTGACGACGGCCTTGTCGACCGCGCCCTCCTTGACACCCCACTTGGCGATGATCTTGTCGTATTCGCCGTTCGCGATGATCAGGGCGAGCGCCTGCTTGAGGGCGTCGCGCAGCTGGTCGTTCCCCTTAGGGACGGCGATGCCGTACGGGGCCGCCTCCACCTGCTCGCCGACGAGCTGGAAGTCGTTGCCGCCGCCCGAGGTCTTCACGGCGTAGGCGGCGACCGGGAAGTCACTGGAGCCGGCGTCGGCGCCGCCGGCGCGCAGCCGGGTCTGGGCCTCGATGTCGTCGTCGTAGGCCTCGATCGCGATCTTCCCCTTGCCCTTCTCCTCGCAGCTCTTGGACTGGGCCTTGGCCAGGTCCTGCGAGACGGTGGCGCGCTGGACGACGATCTTCTTGCCGCACAGGTCGTCCCAGGTCGTGATCCCCTGGTCGGCGCCCTTCTTGGTGTAGATGGACACACCGGCGGTGAAGTAGTCGACGAAGTCCACGCCCTTGCCGACCCGCTTGCCGGTGTCGGCGTCCACGCCCTCCTGGCGGCTCTTGTTGTCGGTCATCGCCGACATGGCGATGTCGTACCGCTGGGAGCGCAGGCCGAGCAGCAGGCCGTCGAACTTGGTGTTGTTGAACTCGAACTTCACGCCGAGCACCTTGCCCAGCGCGGCGGCGAGGTCCGGGTCCAGGCCGACGACCTGGCCGTTCTTCTTGAACTCCACCGGCGGATAGGCGATGTCCGAGCCGACCTTGATCACACCGGCGCTCTGGATGTCCTTCGGCAGCGAGCCGAAGAGCGGGGCCTTGTTGGTGTCGCCGGCAGAGGTGGTGGTGGTCGTCTTGTCCCTCTGGTCGCCACAGCCCGTCAGAAGCAGGGCGCCGGTGACCGCGATCGCGCCGGCGACGGCCGCCTTGGACTTCATGCCGGTCCGTCGGCTCCGTCGGCGCGTGATGCTGGCGGTCATGCTCGTTCCTCCTGCGGGGTGAGAGGGTCTCCGAATGGGCCGGAACACGTTTGTGGGTGTCGCGACCCTGTGTGATTGGGGCATCTTGCCACCGGACTGGCTCGATCAGACGTCCAGCCATGTCAAAATCGGATAACGGGCGACCCCCGTGGTGCACAGGTGCGGAAACGCCGGGCCGCAGGATCGCGGCCTATGGGCGGAACGAGACGTTCATCACGTTTCATCACTTAGGGAAACGTCTCGAGTGTTGGACGTTCGAGAGTGATTCAATCGCTTTCGCGGGTAACGCGAGGTAATCGAACACCACACACCGGTCGCGGCAGGAAATCGCTCGTCCCCGGAAGAGCCTTCCGGTAGAACGGGCGGTTACACCCCTCACCCGGGGCTCAGGGCGCGTGTGCGGCGCGCCCGGCGTTCGTATCTGGCCCCAGACGGCGGATATCCGCCCAGTGGGACCCGGACGCGGTGCCCGCCCGCTCCTCAACCGGGGGCGGCTACCCTCACTAGAAATACGACAAAGGGGTCAAATAGTGGCAGCGGAGATCGCGAATCCTCGCAGCGACAGCACGAACGGAAGCGCCGGAGACGCGGAGGGTGTCGCGGACGGCGAGCCCTTCGATCCGGCTTTCGCGCTCCACCGGGGCGGCAAGATGGCCATCGAGGCGACGGTGCCGGTGCGGAACAAGGACGACCTGTCCCTCGCCTACACGCCGGGCGTCGCGAAGGTCTGCAGCGCCATCGCCGAAACGCCCGAGCTGGTGCATGAGTACACCTGGAAGTCCCACGTCGTCGCCGTCGTCACGGACGGCAGCGCGGTGCTCGGGCTCGGCGACATCGGCCCGGAGGCCTCCCTGCCGGTGATGGAGGGCAAGGCCATCCTCTTCAAGCAGTTCGGCGGCGTCGACGCCGTGCCGATCGCCCTCGACTGCCGGGAGGTGGACGAGATCGTGGAGACCGTCGTCCGGCTCGCCCCCGCCTTCGGCGGCGTGAACCTGGAGGACATCTCCGCCCCGCGCTGCTTCGAGATCGAGCGCAAGCTCCAGGAGCGCGTCGACATCCCGATCTTCCACGACGACCAGCACGGCACCGCCGTCGTCACCCTCGCCGCGCTGCGCAACGCGGCCAAGCTGGCCGACCGCTCCCTCGGCCAGCTGCGCGCCGTGATCTCCGGCGCCGGCGCCGCCGGGGTCGCCATCGCCAGGATCCTGGTCGAGGCGGGGATCGGCGATGTCGCGGTCTGCGACCGCAAGGGCATCGTGTCCGCCGACCGCGAGGACCTGACCGACGTCAAGCGGGAGCTGGCCGGCTTCACCAACAAGGCCGGGCTGACCGGCCCCATGGAGGCCGCGCTGGACGGCGCGGACGTCTTCATCGGCGTCAGCGGCGGCACGGTCCCCGAGCAGTCGGTCGCGAAGATGGCGCCCGGCTGCTTCATCTTCGCGATGGCCAACCCGACTCCGGAGATCCACCCGGACATCGCCCACAAGTACGCAGCCGTGGTCGCCACCGGCCGCAGCGACTACCCGAACCAGATCAACAACGTGCTGGCCTTCCCGGGCATCTTCGCCGGCGCGCTCCAGGTCCGGGCCTCCCGGATCACCGAGGGCATGAAGCTCGCCGCCGCCGAGGCGCTGGCCGCCGTGGTGGCCGACGAGCTGAGCGCCGACAAGGTCATCCCCTCGCCGTTCGACGAGCGGGTCGCCCCGGCCGTCACCGCGGCCGTCGCGGCGGCGGCGCGCGCGGAGGGCGTGGCGCACCGCTGACGCGCTGCGCTGTCGGTCTGTATACGGTCCGGGCCGCCGCCTCCACGCGAGGCGGCGGCCCGGTCGTCGTACGGCCCCTCGGCCCCGTCGCTGCCGGCGCCCGGCGCCCGGCGCCCGGCCGTTGTACGGCCCCCCTCGCAGGGCCGCGCGGCGCGTGTCACACCGTGGCGTGGTTCCGCCGCCCGGCTGCCGCGCCTATGGTCGGGATCATGTTCGCTGCCTACGCCGCACGTATCGACCGCGACCAGCCGCTGAACGGCCTCGAACTGGGCGAGCGCCCCGAGCCCGAGACGCGCCCCGGATGGTCGACCGTCACCGTCAAGGCCGCCTCGCTCAACCACCACGACCTGTGGTCGCTGCGCGGCGTCGGCCTCGGCGAGGAGTCCTTGCCGATGATCCTCGGCTGTGACGCGGCCGGGATCGACGAGGACGGCAACGAGGTCGTCCTCCACTCGGTCATCGGCCAGAGCGGGCACGGCGTCGGCCCCCGCGAGCCCCGCTCCATCCTCACCGAGCGCTACCAGGGCACCTTCGCGGAGAAGGTCGCCGTCCCCACCTGGAATCTGCTGCCCAAGCCCAAGGAGCTCTCCTTCGAGGAGGCCGCCTGCCTGCCGACGGCCTGGCTGACCGCCTACCGCATGCTCTTCACCAACGCGGGCGTGCGCCCCGGCGACAGCGTCCTCGTCCAGGGCGCGGGCGGCGGCGTGGCCACCGCGGCCATCGTGCTGGGCGCGGCGGCCGGGCTGCGGGTCCTGGCCACCAGCCGCGACGAGGCCAAGCGCAAGCGCGCGGTCGACCTGGGCGCCGAGGGCGCGTACGAGCCGGGCGAGCGGCTGCCGCGGCGCGTGGACGCGGTGATCGAGACGGTGGGCGCGGCGACCTGGTCGCACTCCATCAAGTCCCTCAAGCCCGGCGGCACCCTCGTCATCTCGGGCGCGACCAGCGGGCCCAGCCCCAAGTCCGCGGAGCTCAACCGGATCTTCTTCCTGGAGCTGAAGGTCGTCGGCTCCACGATGGGCAGCAAGGAGGAGCTGGAGGACCTGCTGAGCTTCTGCGCGGCGCGCGGGGTGCGGCCGGTCATCGACTCGGTGCTGCCGCTGGACCGGGCCCGCGAGGGGTTCGAGAAGATGGCGGGCGGGGACCTCTTCGGCAAGGTCGTGCTGACGGTCTGAGGCTGCTTTTACGGCTTTACGGCTTTAC
>NZ_MUNE01000312.1:17585-18063 GCF_002154605.1 Streptomyces milbemycinicus
CGCCTCCTCGCTGGTCCACTGGGCGTAGTTGAGGGCCCGGGTGCGGTCGGAGGCCAGATGACGGGCGCCGTCGACGATCAGATGGAAGTCGGCGGAGATGAGGTCCGGACTCGGGTCGGGGTCCGTCTCCAGGGCCTCGATGACCAGGTCGATCCACTTCTGCCGCAGGTCCGGGCCGTCGAAGTCGAGCTCGATGACGGCGACGCACCCGGGCACGCGCGGGTCGCCGTCCGTCCTGGTGTCGAAGCCGCGGTACCGCTGGTAGCGGGCGATGCCGTTGCGCTTGATCCCCGGCACGGCGGCGTCGATCTGGTCGACCCGCTCCTGGCGCTGGGTGCGGACGAAAGCGTGGTACGCCTCCTCGCTCGTCCACTGGGCGTGGTGCATCAGCGTGTCGCCGTCCGTTCCCACGTAGAGGTTCTGCGACAGCAGCTCCGGGCTCGGCCAGGGGCGGGAGTCCCAGGCGGCGGCGACGGCG
>NZ_MUNE01000313.1 GCF_002154605.1 Streptomyces milbemycinicus
ACCCGGGCCCGGGTACTGCGCGCGGTGGACGAGCTTGAGTACGTGGTCAACGGCCCGGCGAGCGCGCTTGCCGCCGCTACCTCGGATCTGGTGGGCGTGCTCGTCAACGACATCGCGGACCCCTTCTTCGGGATCATCGCCGGCGCCGTGCAGTCCGAGATGGGGTCGGCCATGGGCGCGGAGTCCGGCCGCCACGGTGAAAAGCTCGCCGTGATCTGCAATACCGGCGGCTCCCCGGAGCGCGAACTCAACTACCTGACCCTGCTGCAGCGGCAGCGCGCCGCCGCGGTCGTGCTCACCGGTGGCGCCGTCGAGCACCCCGACCACATGGCCGCGGTCGCCGCCAAGGCGTCCCGCCTGGCCTCCTCCGGCACCCGCGTGGTGCTGTGCGGCCGCCCCCCGATCGAGGACGCGGTCACCCTCACCTTCGACAACCGCGGCGGCGCCCGGCGGCTCACCGAGCATCTGCTGACCCTCGGCCACCGCCGGATCGGCTATGTGGCCGGCCCCGCCGAGCGCACCACGACCCGCGACCGCCTCGAGGGGCATCGCGCGGCCATGTCGGCGGCGGGCCTCGACGAGGGGACGCAGCGGCTGACGGTCCACGGCCTCTACGACCGCTCCTCCGGCTATGACGCCACGCTCGAACTGCTCCGCCGTGACCAGGCGTTGACGGCCATCGTGGCCGCCAACGACACCATCGCGCTCGGTGTCTGCGCGGCGCTGCGCGACCAGGGGCTGCGGATCCCCGACGACGTGTCGGTGGCCGGCTTCGACGACCTGCCCTTCAGCGCGGACGCGGTCCCGGCCCTCACCACGGTTCGACTGCCCCTCCACGAAGCGGGTGCCCGCGCCGGGCGCCTGGCGCTGGGCCGCGAGCCGCAGCCGCCGGGTGGGGTGGCGATGGTGCGCTCCGAGCTGATGGCTCGGGCTTCTACGGCTCCGCCGCGGGCTACCAAGTAGGCCCGCCCGAAGCTGGTCTGACCTCGGCCCCGCGCGGTCTCGCGTCGCTTGGCGGCATGGCCGGATGCCGGGCGCGCCTTTCGTCTCGCGCCTTCGGCGCAATGCGGCTGGCTACGGGAGAGGAGGGGGGCGGCTCGGGTGCGTTGCCGGGCGGCGGGCGGGCTGTCCTGAGCCGGGCGATCCGGCGCCCGGGACACCGGTGGTGTTTTGAAAGTGCTTGATCTGGAGCAAGTATTAGGCCAAGCGATTCTGGGGAGGGACCCATGTCCGACGACCTCGACACCACCATCGACGAGGTGCGCGCCTTCAACCGGTTGTACACCCGGCTCATCGGCGTCCTCGACTATCCGGGCCGGCTGCACACCCCGTACACCCTCAGCGAGGCCCGCATCCTGTACGAGCTCGCCCAGCGCGAGCGCGCCCATGTGTCGGCGCTCCGTAATGACCTGGGGCTGACCGCCGCCCATATGAGCCGGACGCTCGGCCGCTTCGAGGAGCAGGGCCTGATCACCCGCGAGCGCAACGTCCGCGACGCCCGCCACCAGCAGGTCTCGCTCACCGCCGAAGGCCGGGCCGCCGCGGCCGAACTGGATCGGAAGTCAAGGGAGTCGGTCGCACGGCTGCTGGCCCGGCTGGACCGGCCGCAGCTGCGTCGGCTGCGCGAGGCGCTGGCGACCACGCGCGGTGTGTTCTCCGGCGAGCAGGAGCGGGTGCGGCTGCGTGGTCCGGGCCCCGGCGATCTCGGCTGGATCGTGCAGCGGCACGGCGTGTTGTACGCCAAGGAGTTTGGGTGGAATGGTGAGTTCGAGGCTCTGGTGGCTCGGATCGTTGGTGAGTTCGGCACAGATCCGGGGTACGAGCGCGCTTGGATCGCCGAGCTCGGCGGGCGGCCGGTCGGGTCGGTGCTGTGCGTACGGGACGAGGCGCCCGAGACGGCCCGGCTGCGGCTGCTGCTCGTCGAGCCGGACGCCCGGGGGTTCGGGATCGGCGACCGGCTGGTGGGGGCGTGCGTGAAATTCGCCCGCGAGGCGGGCTACCGCGAACTGGTGCTGTGGACCAACGACGTCCTGACCGCCGCCCGCCGGATCTACCAGCGGGCGGGGTTCGAGCTGATCGCCGAACGGCGGCACCACAGTTACGGGGCCGATCTCGTCGGCCAGGACTGGCGGCTCACCCTCCGGGGAAGATGACGTCGCTGCAGGAGTAGAACGACTGGTCCAGGTGGCTGGCCTGCCAGATCATGAAGACGACATGGCGGCCGGTGCGCCCGGAGGCGTTGACCGGGATCGAGACGGTGACCCCGTTGAGCGAGGGGTCGGTGGAGGGCTCCCCGACTCCGGGAGCGATCTTGCCCGTCTGGGCGACCAGTTCGAGGTCGCTCCAGCGCAGCGGCTGGGTGGTGGCGTCGTACCCCTGCTTGGTGACGTAGATGCGGTAGTAGTCGGCGCCGTGCTTGGCCTGGTCGTGGTTCTTGAAGGTAAAGCTGTTGTTGACGGCTGTGGCCTCCCATTTGCCGGGTACGTCCATCGCGTTGTAGCGGCCCGAGGAGGTGTGCCCGCCGCTGCAGAGCTGGCCGTCGGGGAGGGCGGCCTGGTGGTTGCCCGCGACGCCTTCCCGGTAGAGGCCGTTCCAGTTCCACATGGCGTTGGTGTCGGCCTGCCAGGCCTGCCAGCACATGGGGTCCTTGGTCTTCATCTCCGGGTTCTGGAAGTCGCTGCCCCAGCGTTTCCAGCAGCCGTAGTTGCGCGAGGCCGGGCCGATGGCCGAGCCGTGGGCGGCGGCGGTGTCCGCCAGCGGGATGGCGATCATCAGGACGGCGGCGGACGCGGCGGCCGACGCCCGCGCCACCCACCGCCTCCGGTTGTGCTCATGACAAATCATGGCGGCTCCAATGTTCTCCTCTGATACGGGACGTACAAGATGTGCGGGAGCGCTCCCATCGTAGAACCGGGCCCTGTGGGCGGCCAGGGATGCGAGGGGGCGTCATCCGGCCGAAAATCGCTCGCGCCAAGGAGACTTCGCGGGATAAGGAGTGAGCAGTCGGAACGGATACAGAGCATGAGGTACACCCGCTGAGTACGCACCAGGTCATCGAATGGACCGAAGCCGGGCGGGCCCGCGACGCCCGATGGCGCTCCGAGAACGGGGCGCCCCCGCCCCGGCGGGTGGCGACCGCCGACGACCGTATGACGGCCGACACCGCCTACCGCCTGGCCTGCGAGGGCACCGCACTGCTGTGGCGCGGCGACTACCAGGGCGCGCGGCAGCTGCTGGGTGCCATGGCCCGCCGCGCCGACCGCGGCCCGCGCCGCCCGCGCGGGCGGCGCGCCCCCGCGGCCTCCCCCGCCGAGGCCTTCCACCAGCACCGGCAGGCCCAGTCCCGGCGGGCCCGGGTGCTGGGCATGCTGCTCGTCCCGCTGGACGGCGACTACGGCGTGCCGCTGCGCCGCGCGCCCGACGTACGGCAGGCGTGCGCGGAGGCGTACGGACCGGCCGAAGGGCCCTCGGTGACCTCCCTGAGGGAGCTGCTGGGCCTGATCGGCGCGCATGAGTGGCGTACGAAGGGTGTCGCGGTGCCGGCCCTGGGCGGCGACCGGATTCATCCGCACTACGGGGTCTTCTCGCCGGTGCGCGGGGAGTACGTGGACCTGGTGGCCGAGGCGCCGCTGCCCGGCGATTCGTCCCTGGCGTACGACATCGGCACGGGGACGGGCGTCCTGGCCGCCGTGCTCGCCCGCCGGGGCGTGGGGCGGGTCGTGGCCACGGACCAGGACCCGCGCGCGCTGGCGTGCGCGCGGGAGAACATCGCACGGCTTGGTCTGGCCGGGCGGGTGGACGTTGTGCGGGAGGACCTTTTCCCGGGCGGTCGGGCCCCGCTTGTCGTCTGCAATCCGCCCTGGGTGCCCGCCCGCCCCACCTCGCCGGTCGAGTACGCGGTGTACGACCCGGGCGGCCGGATGCTGCACGGCTTCCTCGACAGCCTGGCCGGCCACCTCGCCCCGGGCGGCGAGGGCTGGCTGATCCTCTCCGACCTCGCCGAACACCTGGGGCTGCGCCCGCGCGACGAGCTGCAGGCCGCGTTCGACGCGGCGGGCCTGAAGGTCGTGGACCGGCTGGACACCCGTCCCGTCCACCGCCGCGCCACCGATCCGGACGATCCGCTGCACGAGGCCCGCGCGGCGGAGGTGACCTCGCTGTGGCGCCTTGCGGCGAGGTAGGTGGCAGATGACAGAGTGGTGACCTGATCCATTCGAAGAACCGGAGCCCGTATGCAGCTCGCCTTCTCGACCCTCGGCGTCCCCGGCCTGGCGATCCCGGACGTGGTGCGGCTCGCCGCCGACACCGGCTACCACGGCGTCGAGCTGCGGGCGCACCCCGAGGAGCCGGTGCACCCGGGGATCGGGGCGAGCGAGCGGGCGCGGGTGGTGACGGACTTCAAGGCCGCCGGGGTGGCGGTGCTGACGGTCGCCGGGTACGTACGATCCGCCGCGGCGGGGCCGGACGGGCCGGCGCTGGAGGAGCTGCGGGAGCTTCTGCGGCTCGCCCATGACCTGGGCGCGGCCCATGTCCGGGTCTTCCCCGGCGGCGGTGACCTCGACGCCGCCGAGGCCGACGCGAACGCCGCCCGACGGCTGACGGCCGCCGCGCCGTACGCCGCCGACCTGGGCGTACAACTGCTGCTTGAGACGCATGACTCGCACCGCACCGGGGCCGATGTGGCCCGCGTCCTTCGCCGGGCCGGCCGGGCGGGCGTGGGCGCGATCTGGGATGTGATGCACCCCTGGCTGGGCGGCGAGGATCCGTCCGCCACCCATGCGGCGCTCGCCCCGTACCTGGGCTATGTGCAGGTCAAGGACATCGCCTCGGCCGACGACACCACCCCGCTGCCGCTGGGCGCGGGCGTGCTGCCGCTGGCCGAGTGCGTGGAACTGCTCAGCCGCGCGGGCTGGGACGGCTGGCTGTGCTGGGAGTACGAGAAGCGCTGGTACCCGCAAGCGGCGGAGCTTCCGGGGCTGCTTCCCGCGGCCCGGGACCATCTGCTGCGGCTGCTCGCCGAGGCGGCCTGAGCGACAGCGAGGTCAGGGCCACGCCTCCGACCAGCAGCGCGGCCGCCAGCCAGCGCAGCGGGCTGATGCCCTCGTCCAGCACCAGCGCGGCCGAGGACATCCCGAAGACCGGCACCAGCAGGGTGAAGGGCGCGACCACCGAGGCGTCGTAGGTCCGCAGCAGGAAGTTCCACGCGCCGAAGCCGGCGAGGGTCACGATCCAGGCGACGTAGACGATCACGCCCACCCCGGTCCAGTCGAGCGAGCGCAGCGCCTCCAGGTCGGGGTCCGCGCCCTCGAACATCAGCGACAGCCCGAGCAGCGGCACCACCGGGACCAGGCTCACCCAGACCATGAAGCTCAGCGGTTCGGACGGCGCGGCCTTGCGGGTGAGGACATTGGAGACGCCCCAGAAGACGGCGGCCGCGATGACCAGGACGAAGGCGAGCAGCGGGCCGGACGTGCCCTCGTCGACGGCGGCCACCGCGATTCCGGCGAGCGCCACGGCCATGCCCGCCAGCCGGGTCCGGTTCGGCCGCTCGCCGAGCACCACGGCCGCGAACAGCGCCGTGAACACCGCCTGGACCTGCAGCACCAGCGAGGAAAGACCGGCGGGCATCCCCTCGTGCATACCGATGAACAGCAGCCCGAACTTCGCCACGCCCAGCGCGAGACCGACGCCGAGGACCCACTTCCACGCGACCTTCGGCCGGCCGACCAGGAAGACGGCGGGCAGCGCCGCGACGAGGAAGCGCAGCGCGCAGAACAGCAGGGGCGGGAAGTGGTCGAGCCCGATGTCGATGACGACGAAGTTGACGCCCCATACGGCGGTGACGAGGACGGCCAAGAGTATGTGTGCTGGTCGCATGCGTCGAGGATCACCGCTGCCGACCTTGTAGCACCAGCACGGATTCCTTCATGGTTGGATTCAGCATTGCTGAAAGCCCATGGGACGAAGAACCCCGGAAAGGGAGGGGCATCATGCTGGACCTGGCCCGGCTGCGGGCGCTGCACGCGGTCTCCGTACACGGCTCGGTCAGCGCGGCGGCCACCGCGCTCGGCTACACCCCGTCCGCCGTCTCCCAGCAGATCGCCAAGCTGGAGCGGGAGACCCGCACCACCCTGCTGGAGCGCCAGGGCCGCGGTATCGCGCTGACCGACGAGGCCCGCCACCTGGCCGCCACCGCCCAGCAGTTGCTGACGATCGTGGAGCGGGCCGAGACCACCCTGGAGGAGCGGCGCGGGCTGCCCAGCGGGCGGCTGATGATCGGCGCCTTCGCCACGGCGGCGCGCGGGCTGCTGCCCTCGGTGCTCGCCGAACTCGCCGCACGGCACGAGTCCCTGGACGCCCGGCTCGTCGAGGTCGACCCGCATCTGTCCGTCGACCTGGCGGCGCAGGGGGTCCTCGATGTCGCGGTCGCGCACGACTGGGACATCGCGCCACTGCCCGCCCCCGAGGGCCTGGAGCGGGCGGTCATCGGCGACGACCTGTGCGACCTCCTCGTACCGGTCGGGCATCCGTTGGCCGGGCGCGGCCGGCTGCGCCGCGAGGACCTGCCGGGGCAGCGGTGGATCTGCCAGCCGCCGGGGACGGTGTGCCACGACTGGCTGATCCGGACGCTGCGCGCCTCGGGCCACGAGCCGGACCTGGCGTATCAGGCGGCGGAGAACCACACTCAGATCGCCCTGGTCGCGGCGGGCCTGGGCATCGCCCTGATGCCGCGCCTGGGCCGCGGCCCGCTGCCCGACGGCGTGCTGGCCCTCCCCCTCGAACCGGTGCCGGTGCGCCGCCTGTACGCCCTGTGGCGCACGGGCGCGGCCCGCCGCCCGGCCATCACGGAGACCGTACGGCTGCTGCGCGCCCACTGGCCGCAGCGCGCAGTCGCTTGACCGGGCGGCGTCAGCCCGGCCGGGCGTAGGCGCCACCCACTCGGCGCACCCACGCGCCCATGCGGCGCACCCCCCGGCGCGCCGCCCCGGACCCGCGGCGACCGCTGCCACCATGGCCGTATGCCTCCCGCCCCGCACCACTTTCGCGCGGCCGCGGCCGCGGAACCGGTCCGCGGCGCGGGCCGTCCAAGCCGTGTGCTGTTGGTGAGTCTCCGCAGAGCGGTATCGGCCTCGCTGCTGGCTGCGTCGCTGACCACCCTCTCCACCGCCTGCGGCCAGCAGCATGCCGCCGTCAGCGTGCCCCCCAACCACCGCGCTGACGGCGGCACCCCGAGCTCCCCGCCCGGCACGCCGTACCGCCAGGGCCGCGTCGACTCGAGGCTGGCCTACTTCACGAGCGCGCCCGGCTCGGTCCGGCAGGTGCGGGCGGTGCTGCGCGGGCCGGACGAGCTGAAGGCCTTCGCCCGGCTGTTCCGGGGGCGGGCGCAGGAGATCATCGATCGGGCCGGGGCCACCGACTTCACCCGCACCACCCTGGTCGGCTGGTCCGCGACCACGGGCTGCGCCCAGTGGCCGTCGGCGACTCTCCACCGCGCCGGTGACACCCTGAAGCCCATCGCGGGCCCGCATCCCGAGCCGCCGCCGGAGTGTTACGCGCCCTTCCATGTGATCGCCGTCTTCGAGGTGCCGAGGGACCGGCTGCCCGTGCAGCCGCGCTTCGCCGACTGACCGGCGCGCGTCGCCCAGTCACTCCCGGACATCGTTCGGGCATCGCGCGATCGGTGTCATATGCCGATTGACCGAGACGGTATCGAGGCTGTTCCCCAAGGTGACTTGGATCAAATCAGATTGACGTAGCCTCACTTCCCCCATATTTTCCGCATGTTCGTGCCATGCGGACCACAGCCACCCCCTCCTCGAACCGACGGAAGGAGTGCGGGTGCACGACCCGGCATTCCCCAAGGCGGCCTCCCGCCGCACCCTGCTGACCGCTGCCCTCGCGGCGGCGGCCGCCGCCTGTTCCCCACAGCGGACCTCCGCCGCCCGGGAGGCCTCGCCGACCCATCGCGCCACCGACCCGGCCGGCGGCGGCGCCCAACGCCGGGACCGGGACCGCGACCGCAAGCGGGCCGAGGCGCTGCTGGGTCGGATGACCCTCGACGAGAAGATCGGCCAGCTCTTCGTGGTGCGGGTCTACGGCCATTCGGCCACCTCCCCCGCCCCCGCCGACGCCGCGCAGAACCGCAGGGAGACCGGTGTCGCCACCGCCGCCGAGCTGATCGCGAAGTACCACGCCGGCGGCGTCATGTACGTGGGGTGGGCGCACAACATCCGCGACCCCCACCAGCTCGCCGCCCTCTCCAACGGCATCCAGAAGGCCGCGCTCGCGGGCCACACCCCCGTCCCCGCGCTGCTCTCCATCGACCAGGAGCACGGCATCGTGGCCCGCATCGGCGCGCCCGCCACCCTCCTCCCGGGCGCGATGGCGCTCGGCGCCGGGGGCAGCGCCGCCGACGCCCGTACCGCCGCCCGGATAGCCGGGGCCGAGCTCGCCGCGCTCGGCATCCGGCAGGACTACGCGCCCGTCGCGGACGTCAACGTCGACCCGGCCAACCCCGTCATCGGCGTACGCTCCTTCGGCGCCGACCCGAAGGCCGTGGCCCGGCTGGTCGCGGCCCAGATCGAGGGCTACCAGAGCGCCGGGGTCGCGGCCACCGCCAAGCACTTCCCCGGGCACGGCGACACGTCCGTGGACAGCCATCTCGACCTCCCGCTCATCACCCACTCCCGCGCGCAGTGGGAGCGGCTGGACGCACCCCCGTTCCGGGCCGCCATCGCGGCGGGCGTCGACGCGATCATGACGGCGCATCTGCGGTTCCCCGCGCTCGACCCCCGCGACGGCCCCGCCACGCTCTCCAAGCCCATCCTCACCGGTGTGCTGCGCGGCGAACTCGGCTTCGGCGGCGTGGTGGTGACGGATTCGCTCGGCATGGCCGGGGTGCGGAAGAAGTACGGCGACGACCGGGTGCCCGTGCTGGCCCTGAAGGCGGGCGCGGACCAGCTGCTGAACCCGCCGGACCTGCCGGCCGCCTGGGCGGGCGTCCACCGGGCCGTACGGAGCGGCGAGCTCAGCGAGGCCCGTATCGAGGAATCCGTGCTGCGCATCCTGGAACTCAAGGCGCGCCGGGGCCTGTTGGACCATCCGTACACCGGCGACGGCCAGGTCGCCCGTACGGTCGGCAGCCGCGGGCACCGCGCCGCCGCCGACCGGATCGCCGAGCGCACCACCACGCTGCTCGTCAACGACGGCCACCTGCTGCCGCTGTCCCCCCGCCGCCACCGCAGGCTGCTGGTCGTGGGCCCGGACCCGGCCGCGCCCTCCGGCACCGGCGGCCCGCCGACGGCGGTCCTCGCCCGCGCCCTGACCGCCCTCGGCTTCACCGCCGAGGCCCTGTCCACCGGCGCCGGGCCCGACCCGACGCCGGAGCGGATCAAGGCGGCGGTCGCGGCGGCGCGGGGGCGGGACGCGGTGATCGTGGCGACGTACAACGTCGGCAAGGACTCCCGGCAGCGCGCCCTCGTCTCCGAGCTCGCCGCCACGGGCGTACCCCTGGTGCATGTGGCGCTCCGGAACCCCTATGACATCGCGTACATCGCGTGGCTGACCGGCGCCCCGGGCAAGGCCCCCGCGGCCTCCCTGGCCACCTACTCCTGGACGGACGTCGAACTGCGCGCCGCCGCCCGGGTCATCGCGGGCCGGACCGGCCCGCGCGGCAGGCTGCCCGTCCCCGTACGGCGCGCGGACGAGCCGTCGCGGGTGCTGTACCCGGTGGGCCACGGGCTGTCGTACTGAGCCCGGTCGGACCGATAGGTGAAGGTCAGGACAGCAGCAAGGGCATGTCCCAGCCGGACGGGGTGGTTCCCGACGCGTAGGAATCGAGGGCCAGGGCGACGCCCGCGGCACCGTCCAGGTAGCCCGAGATATCGGAGCCGTAGGGCACCGCTGTCATGGTGAAGCGGTGCCCGAACGGCAGGTCCGGGTCGAAGGCCCTGGTCAACTCGGTGGCCAGCTGGTCCCGGAGGACGTCGATCCGCGGGTCGCCCAGGTGTTCGTTGAGCCGGCCGAGTTGATGCAGGGCGCCTGCCCAGCCGTGGCACAGGGCGTGATCGTGGATGCCCCAGTCGTGCATGGGCAGGGTCAGCAGCCGCTCCACCGACGCTCGCGACAGGGCTGCCCAGTCCTGCCGGCCCAGCGCCAGTCCGGCCAGTTGGAGGGCGCGCGAGACACCGGGGGCGCCGTAGCACCACGACGGCCATCCGGCAGGTTCGCCGTACCCCTCCGGGCCGGCCAGCCACTGGGCGAGGCTGAGATGAGCGGGCCAGAAGACGCCGTGTCCGTCTTTGACCGCCCACCGCACCAGGAGATCCGCCGTGGACTCGATGGCCTCCCGCTGATCCGGGCGCCTGACGCCCTGCTGCCAGGCGAGCGACATCAGCGCGAGAGGGCCCGCGACGCCATGTGAGATGCCGAGGTTGAGGTGGCCGCCGGGAAACGCGGCCTCAGAGCCGATACGCGGCGCGTCCAGCGCCCACCACCGGGGCACCCGATGCCCGCGGTGGCCGACTGTCCCGCGCGACAGGCGGATCAGGTAGTCGAGGACGCTTTCGAGCGCCTCACCGCAGCTCTCGACGCGGGCGAGAAGGTAGCGGCCGACTCCGGTCAGACCGCGGACCACCTCGTAGTGGCCGATGGTGGGAAGTGGGGCGTCGTCCCAGGCCGTGGGCAGTACGGTGCCCACCAGATCGCGCTGATACGCGTCGAGACGCTGGAGCGCGGAGACATAGCCGCCGGTGCCGCGATGGGCGAGCAGCACCGCGAAGGCCAGTGCTCCCGGCCCCTTGAAGATGCCGCTCGGGGCGACGGTCCCGGAGGCCACGGCCCGTGTCGCCACTCCCAGATAGGCATGCGCCCGGGGCGCCTGTTCAGCCGCGCGGTGGCTCACTCCGCTGAACGCGATGGACAGGCCGGGGCTTCCGCTGCCGAGGGTCAGCTCGGCCCAGACGCCTTCGGGGACGCCGTCGTCCGCCGCCTCGGCAGGGATGCGGGTGGCGGCCATGGTGGCGGCGGGGTCGGCCAGCCGGTCGAGGATCTGGGCGGAGACGGCCAGCGCACGGTCACGTACAGCGGCACGGTCACGTACAGCGGTGCGTTCGGGTACAGCGGTGCGTTCGGGTACAGCGGCAGGTGTCCCCGCGGTGGCCCGCTCGCCGCGGGCTGTGCCGCTCATCCGGCCCTCCCGGGGGTCGGCTGGGACGAGGCGGGGCGGTTCGCATGCGCCCTCCTGCCGATGTGGGCGCGGGCCACGCCGCGCAGTACGGCGTATCCACGGGCCTCCGCCGCCCGACCGATGCCGAACAGGCGGTTGTGCCGCATATGGAGGAGGGAGAGCACCGCCTCGTCACGGTCGGCGGGCGAAGCGGCCAGGACCAGGCTGCCGTAGGCGCGCGGCTCCGGAGTCCCGGTCCACAGTCGCTCAAGCGCCGGGGACGACAGCTCCTGGGCGGCCAGGCGGGCGGTCTCGCCGGTCTCGCCGGGGCGGATCAGACGGTGGGCCGACGACCGATGGCGTTGGTATGCGTCGTGTTCCGGTCCTTTGGTGAACATACGGTCCACCCAGGCGCACCAGTCCCAGTCCCCCAGGGAGTCCAGCAGGACAGCGTGGCCCAGGGCAGCCAGCACGTCGTCGGGCAAGGCCGACGCTCCCGCCCGGCGCGCCCGCAGCTGGAGCAGCGCGGAGAGGCTGTCGGTCTGGAACAACCGCTCGGCCGCCTCCTGGGAGGATGCGCCGCCGTAGCGGTCGGTCTCGGGCCGGTACACGTCCAGGGCCATGGTGCGCAGGGCACCGGAAGCGATCGCAGCGCGGATGTGGCGGCTGAGGACGGGCAGGACACGACCGTTCAACGTGTCCGGATCTCCGTGGAAACGCAGCCGCAGATGCGGCTCGGGATCCCGGTAGCGCAGGAAGAACCACCGGTCGACGTCCTGCTCGAGCTCCGACAGCCACTGCGGCAGGTGGTCGGTCAACAGTCCGTCGTGAGCGGCCGGTTCCGCGTACACCTTGACGAACAGCCAGTCCTCGCCGGGCAGGTGGACCCGGGTCGGGGCACGCCGGACCGGCGTGGGGGTGGACGGTGCGGAGGAGCGGCGGGGCTCGGAGGTGCGCACCAAAGGCACCACGATCTCAGTGCTGTGCCCCGCGTTCCAGCCCAGGTGCGCACCGTCGGCGGTGATGTCCTCGTACAGGACGAAGCGGGGCCGCTCGGCGGTCAGTTCGGAGCGCAGCAGGTCCTGGTCCCATGGGTCGCGCAGGTCGATCGGGTACATCTGATCGTTTCTGGCGATCTGCACACGGTCGGGCACCACAAGGCGCCGCCGCCACGCGCGCAGCCCGTCCTGCCACGCGGATCCGCCCTGCGCGCGGGCGGCGTCGCGCAGCCGTCGGCCCGGCAGCCAGCGGCGGGGGGCCGCCAGGACCCGGCCGTAGCGCACCCGGGGCAGGTAGGGAAGGACGTCCAGGCCGGCCCAGTCCCAGCCGGACCATACGCGGGGACGGGCCGCGGCCAGATCCGACAGGAAGCGGGCCACCGGGGGCGCCTGGGCGTCGAGCGCCAGCATATGCGGGAACACCGGCTCGACCTGGCGGCCGGTGGGCTCGTGCAGCAGTCTCAGTCCGTCCGCGCCGGCCGCCACCAGCAAGGTGCGCCAGTCCAGGCAGTGGGGGTCACCGCGGTCGTCGGCGACGCCGATGGGGATGCGGTGCTCGAGCAGGCGCGGCACCTGGACGATGTTGAGCGAACGAGGGTCGGTGGGCGCGACGTCCACCTGCGCCCGCAGGCTGTCAGAGCCAGCGGAGTACGAGACGAGGTGGGCCAGTTCCTCGGTGAGGCCGGTGGTGGCGGCGAACCGGCCCGCGGTGGCGCCGGCCGTCCAGGAGCCGATGTGCGGGCTGCCGAGGAGCTGGAAGTCTCCCCGGTCCAGGGCGTCCAGGCTGTCCGCGAGAATCTGGAAGCACAGTTCAAGGGTGCGCGGCGGCCTGGTGTCGGGGTCGTGTCCCACGGCAGTGGCCAGACGTTCCACGTCGTCGTCGGTGAGCTCGATATCGGTTCCGGCGAGGACGGCCTGCTGGACGAGGTCCGCGATCACACCACGGCGCGGGCCGTCGGCGTCCTCGCCCGGTCCGGTGCGCGGATGGACGGGCGGGTCCGCGTATTCGGGCGGCAGTCCAAGACCGCGGTGCGGGTCGACGAGATCGGCGAGGGGCACGGCCGACGCGGTTCCGTACCGCTCGATGAAGCGGTCCCGGTAGTCCCGCATGTACTCCAGCGTCGTCCACTCGGGCGTCATCGCCCAGATCGCGGCGGCGTAGCGGCGCACCTCCTCACCGACCGTGTGCGGGACGACGAAGTCGGCGGGCATCCGCAGATCGACGTGGACCGGTGGCCGCTGGTGCCCGTCACCGCTCTCCCCGGGGGCGTCGAGGCGGCGGACCCGGTCGAGAAGCGCCTGCCAGGAGGCGAGTCCCGCGCCGGGAGGGTCCTGTTCATGGGCGGCGGCGGCCGAGCGGATCGAGCGCAGCCCCGCGGCCGTGCCGGGAAGGGTGTTCTGGAGCGCGGCCTCGATCCGGTCGAGGAGTTCGTCGTCGATGCGGTGCGGGGTCAGCGAGGTGAGCAGGATGCCGTGCTGGACGAGACCGCCGAGTTGGGCGTCCAGGCGCTCCGGGCCGAGTGTGGGGAAGCGGCGGGACAGCTCGTCGAACAGGGCGGCGTAGGGGACGGGCCCGGCGGTGAGTTCGCGCACCGCGGCGACCAGCGCGTTGTCGCGGACCGAGGTCTGCCGCTCGCCGGTGCGCAACGTCAGCCGGCCGTCCCGGAGGACGCACAGGTCGTTGAGGATCACATCCACCTGGCGGCGCACCCCGGGGTCGGCCAGCCAGGCCGTCACGCGGCGGTGCAGCCAGGCACCGTCGAGGCGGACCGACACCTCGCCGGAGCCCCAGAACCCCGCCTTGGCCGCGGGGCCGAAGCGGGCCCTGCCCACTCCCGCGAAGAGCCCGAAGGGGGTGGGGCGTCCACCGGACCGCCGGGCGTACCGGGTGAGGGTCCGTGCGGCGCTCAGGGTGCGCTTGCGGCCGTAGGCCGCCGCCTCCTCGTCGTCGCCGAGGTGCCCGAGGCTGAGGGCCAGGCTGCCGCTGGCGACGTGGACGGCCTGCTGGAGCAGGGGGTCGGCGGCCAGCCGGCGGATGCCGGGCAGCGGGTCATCGGGGCTGATCACGGCCTCGGCGCGGTCCCGGGGCCTGCTCGCGATCCGCACCAGCACCGGTTCACGTACCTCGAAGAGTTCGAACTCCGGTCGCACGATTCTGTTTCCTCGCCTCGCCTGGGATACAGAAAGCGGGGCAGGCCCTGCCTGCCCCGCCCGGTGGTCCGGCCTCTGCTAACAGCAGACGGGGCAGCGAGTGCCGATCGCGTAGCTGCTCGGCGAGGTGAACGTACCCTGCCCGAACTGCTCCGTCCCCTCCGGAAGGTCGGAGACGCGCAGGTCGAGGTCGAGGTCGAGGTCAAGGTCGTCGTTGTGAAGAACAATCTCAGTGCGCATGCTTCTCCCTGGGTCTGTCAAGGTGCACGGACTGGAACTCGCCGAAGCGCTTGTTCTCCTCGGCAGGCACTACTTTCACTCTCGAATCACCTGTCAGGGAGCCGATTTTCAGCCATGATCTGCGGGGCTGACGCGGCTGCTCTGCCGACTTCGGCCACCTTTCACAAGGCGGTCTTGACGCCAAGGCCCCCGAAGCGCACTACGGCCGCAGGGCCGGTTCGCGCTCCACGTCCCGGCGGTCGAGCCGCGCGTCGTACGAGGCCAGCGGCTTCGCCGCGGGCTCGACGCCCGCCCAGCGCTGCACCGCGGCCGTGGCCTTGGCCTTCTCATCGGCCGCGAGTTGGCTGATATTCGAGCCATGGTTGCCGCCCGCGACGGTGTACACGTAGGAGTCCCGGGAGCCCTTGCCGAGCCGGAACCGCTCCGCGCCCCACGGGTCGTTCTGCCCGTACACGAACAGCATCCGCCGCGCGTCGTGCCGCACCCAGCTGTCGATGTCCCGCATCGCGCCCAGCCGGAACCGCATCGGGATCTCCCGGGGGACGTAGCTGCGCGGGGTGTAGATGCCCGGGTAGCGCAGCAGCCCGTCCAGGTGCGGGGTGTCGAAGGTGGGCGAGCCGAGTTCCGTGCCGGCCTGGTAGTAGTACGGCGTGTAGGTCTCCAGGCCCTGGTCGGTGTAGGCGGCGAAGCCGGAGATGTCGTCGATGAAGGCGTACAGCTCATCGGTCGAGGCGGTCGGCGCGGGCACGTCGGCGCACTCGCTCACCAGGTGGTACTGCCAGAAGGCCCACACCAGGTCGAGGACGACGTTCTCGTACGCCTTGTCCGCACTGCCCACGACCGTGAAGGTCTGGCCCTCGTCGTCCGCCCACTTCTGGTAGCGGGCGACGATCTCGTCGCGCCGCACCAGGGCCTCGCGCTGGACCGCGTTCAGCTTGGTGCGGCACTCGGGCGTGCCGACGGAGGCGAAGAAGCGGTCGTAGGCCGAATCCTCCTTGTTCACCACGTCGTTGGGCGCGACGTAGGCGACGGTGGCGTCCATGTCGCCCGGGTAGAAGCGGCGGTAGTACGTCGCCGTCATGCCGCCCTTGCTGCCGCCCGTGGCCAGCCACCGCTTGCCGTAGACCGGCTTCAGCGCCCGGTAGAGGCGGTGCTGGTCGCTCGCCGCCTGCCAGATGTCGAGCTTGGACCAGTCGGCGGGCTGGGGCCGGGACGGGGTGAAGAAGCGGTACTCCAGCGACACCTGGTTGCCGTCGACGATCTGGGTCGGCTCGCTGCGCCGCGGGGTGGTGTTGACGTTGTAGCCGGAGGTGAAGAACACCGTCGGCCGGTCGGTGGACTTGTGCAGCAGGGTGAACCGCTGCTTGAAGGTGCCCTTGGACGGGTGCCGGTGGTCGATCGGCTGGGTGTAGGTCAGCACGAGGAAGCGATAGCCGTCATAGGGCTTCTCCTCGACGAAGCTCATCCCCGGTATCGCGAGTATTCGGTCCTTGATGTCCGGCTCCGCGGCAGCCGGTTTCGCGGTGATCGGTGCCGCGGTGGCCGGTGCCGCGGTGGCCGGTGCCGCGGTCGCGCTGCCGACGCCCGCGCCGACCGCCCCGACGAGCATCACGAGCGCCAGCAGCCATCTGAGTGCCTTGGCCATTCGCCCTCCCCTTCGGTTCGTACAGATTCAGTTCGCGCGGAATCAGTTCGTACGAATTCCGTTCGCGTAGATCGCCGAGAACCTATCGGGGCACAGGTGAGGCCACCAGACCGGCCAACTGGAGCCTGAATACGGAGAGTTATGGGCTCCGCCCTCTTTCGTAGCGGGCTGTGATGGCTCATCCTGCCTACATGGACCGAGACGAACGGCACGACCGGAGCGAACGGGCCGAGCGGCTGACGCAGTATCTGACCGAATTGCAGGAACGAATCGATCCGCGCTCGCTGGAGTTGCTGATGCGGCTGCTGCGCGAGCTGAGCACCTCACCGGCCGTCCGCGGGGGGACGTACGAACTCGGCATGGGGCCGGAGGAGAAGGAGCTGTTCACCCCCGCTCTGCAGGCGGAACTACTGGTGCTGTTCGGCCTGCTCACCTCCCAGGACGAGCGGGTGGTCGTGGACCTCGGCGACAGCCCGCACGCCAAGGGCATGAAGGTCCTGGTCCCCCAGGACCGGGCGGACGACCCCGACTTCCTGCTGCGCCACAAACAGCGGGTCGCGGCGGATGCGGAGCAGCGGGAACGGGACAGGCGCGAGGTGGAGGGGATAGCCAGGGCAAGCGGCATGGAACCGTGATGTAACGATGGGTAACACCAGTTGAGTGCCGAGAGTCACCACGGGGGTCACGGGCGCAGGCACAAGGCCCGGCCGGACCGGTGCGCCGCACAGCACACCCTCCCGGCCGGACGACGCATCCGGCGCCCGCAAGCTGTCAGCCGACGGCCGTCGGCGCCGTCTCCTCCGTGAAGGAGTGCCCGGTGAAGGTGCGCCACAGCTCGGCGTACCGCCCCTCGCGGGCCACCAACTCCTCATGTGTACCGTCCTCGACGACCCGCCCGTGGTCCAGGACCACCACCCGGTCCGCACGGGCCGCGGTCGTCAGCCGGTGCGCGACGACCAGCGTGGTGCGCCTGCCCGCCAGGCGGTCCGTGGCCTGGTTCACCAGGGCCTCGGTGGCCAGGTCGAGCGCGGCCGTGGCCTCGTCGAGCAGCAGGATGTCCGGGTCGACCAACTCGGCGCGGGCCAGCGCGATGAGCTGCCGCTGCCCGGCGGACAGATTGCGTCCGCGCTCGGTGACCTCGTGCAGATAGCCGCCGTCGAGCGAGGCCACCATGGCATGGGCGCCGACCGCCCGGGCCGCCGCCTCCACCTCGGCGTCGCTCGCGTCCGGGCGCCCGTACGCGATGGCGTCGCGCACCGTCCCGGGGAACAGATACGGCTCCTGCGGCACCACGCCCAGGCGGTTGCGGTACCGGGTGAGGTCGAGTTCACGCAGATCCGCACCGTCCACCCGCACCGCCCCCGAGGAGGGGTCGTAGAACCGCGCGACCAGCTTGACGAGCGTGGACTTGCCCGCGCCCGTCTCGCCGACGAAGGCGACGGTCTGCCCGGCGGGGATCGTCAGATCGACGCCCGCCAGCGCCTCCACAGCGTCCGCGCCGTTCTCGCCGTCTTCCCCGGTTCCCCCGTACCCGAAGCGCACCCCGTCGAAGGCCACCTCGCCGCGCAGCGCCCGCACCTCGCGCGGCGCCTTCGCGAGCGGGGTCTTCGTCGGCTCGCGCAGCAGCTCCTGGATGCGGCGCAGCGAGACGGTCGCCTGCTGGTAGCCGTCGAAAACCTGGGAGAGCTGCTGAATGGGCGCGAAGAACAGGTCGATGTAGAGGAGGTAGGCGACCAGCGCGCCCGCTGTCAGCGTGTTCTCGCCGACCCGCCCGGCGCCGACGATCAGCACCAGCGCGGCCGCGACGGAGGACAGCAGTTGGACGAAGGGGAAGTACACCGAGATCAGCCACTGGCCGCGCACCCGCGCCTGGCGGTACGAGTCGCTGCGCCCCGCGAACCGCTCCCGGCCCGCCCGCTCGCGCCGGAAGGCCTGCACGATACGCAGCCCGGCCACGCTCTCCTGCAGATCGGCGTTGACCACGCTGACCCGCTCACGCGCCAGCTCGTACGCCTTGACGCTCTGCCGCCGGAAGAAGAACGTCCCCACGACCAGCAGCGGCAGCGAGGCGAACACCACCAGCGCCAGCTGGACGTCGATGATCAGCAGCGCGACCAGGATGCCGAAGAAGGTCAGCACGCTGACGACGGCGGTGACCAGACCGGTCTGGAGGAAGGTCGACAGCGCGTCCACGTCCGTGGTCATCCGGGTCATGATCTTGCCGGTCAGCTCGCGCTCGTAGTAGTCGAGCCCGAGCCGCTGCAGCTGAGCGAAGATCTTCACGCGCAGCGCGTACAGCACGCGCTCACCGGTCCGCCCGGTCATCCGCGTCTCGCCGATCTGCGCCGCCCACTGCGCGAGGACGATCACAAGCGCCAGCGCGGAGGCGGCCCACACCGCGCCCAGCGCCATCCGCTGGACGCCCTGGTCGATGCCGTGCCGGATGAGCACCGGCAGCAGCAGCCCGGCCAGCGCGTCGACCGTCACCAGCGCCAGGCTGACCGCGAGCGGCGCCCCGAACCCGCGCAGCAGCTGCCGCAGCCCGTACGCCCGCTCGGGGCGCGCGGCCCGCTTCTCGTCGATGTCGGGGGTGTCGGTGGCGGGCGGCAGCGCAGCGACCTTGGCCAGCAGATCGGGGGTGGCGGGCATCCCGGCGAGCGCCCCGGCCATGCCGGGCCCGGGGGCGGCGGGGGCTCCGCCGCTGACCCGGTCGCGGTCCGCGCCGATGCCGTCCGCCGTGTCGCGCCGCACCCACAGCTCGGGGGTCACGCCATCGACGACGCGCGGCGGCTTGGCGTCGTGCGGCAGCTTCGCGTCGTGCGGCCGGGCCTCGCCGTCGGGGGTGTCGCCGTCTGGCGTGTCGCCGTCCGCGGCGTGGGCGACGGCGGGCGCCGGATGCGGTCCCTCCGGCTTGGCCGCGGAGCTGTGCTCCGCGCCGGGCCGGCCGTCCCTCCGCGCCAGACTGCTGCTGATGACCGCGCGTGCCACAGCGCGGTCCGCGCGAGCGGCCCAGGTCTCGGCCGTGGCCGGGCGGTGGCCGTCCGGGTGCGGCGTGTCGGCCGCGCGGTCGATGTCCGGCTCGTCGAGCGCGCCGTCCAGCCCCGCCGGCACGGCGAGCCCGGCGGCCGAGGCCTCCCCGCCGAAGACTCCGGCAAGGGCGCCCGCGCCGTCGGCGCCCGCCACACCGTCGCCGCCCGCCACACTGCCCGCCGGATCGCGGGTGATGCCGCTCAGCTCGTCCGGGTCGGTCAGCAGCCGCCGGTACAGGGCGCTGCGCTCGCTCAGCTCCTCGTGGGTGCCGACGTCGGCGAGTCGGCCGCGGTCGAGTACGGCGATGCGGTCGGCGAGGGCGAGGGTGGACAGGCGGTGGGCGATGAGCAGGGTCGTACGGCCTGCCATGACGCCCCGCAGCGCCTCGTGGATCTCGTGCTCGACGCGCGCGTCCACCGCCGAGGTGGCGTCGTCCAGGACGAGCAGCCGCGGGTCGGTGAGGATGGCGCGGGCCAGGGCGACACGCTGGCGCTGGCCGCCGGAGAGGGTCAGGCCCTGCTCGCCGACCTCGGTGTCGTAGCCGTAGGGGAACGCGGAGATGAAGCCGTCGGCCTGGGCGGCGCGGGCCGCGGCGCGGATCTGCTCGTCGGTGGCGTCCGGCGCCCCGTACGCGATGTTGGCGCGCACCGTGTCGGAGAACAGGAAGCTGTCCTCCGGCACCAGCCCGATCGCGGCGCGCAGCGACTCGTACGTCAGCTCGCGCACATCGTGGCCGCCGATCCGCACCGCGCCCGCCGATACGTCGTAGAAGCGGGGCAGCAGCAGCGAGAGGGTCGACTTGCCGCTGCCGGACGCACCGACGACCGCGAGCGTCTCGCCCGGCTCGATCCGCAGGGACAGATCGTCGAGGACCGGGCGGTCGGGGTCGTAGCCGAAGGTGACATGGTCGAATTCGACGGTCGCGGGCGCGTCGGCCGGCAGCTCCCGGGCGTCGGCGCGCTCCTCGATGGCGGGCTCGGTGTCGATCAGCTCGAAGACCCGCTCCACACCGGCCCGCGCCTGCTGCCCGACCGTGAGCACCATCGTGAGCATCCGGACCGGCCCGACCAGCTGTGCGAGGTAGGTGGAGAAGGCGACGAAGGTGCCGAGCGTGACCTGCCCGCGGGTGGCCATCCAGCCGCCCAGCGCCAGCATGGCGACCTGGCCGAGGGCGGGTACGGCCTGGAGGGCGGGGGTGTAGCGGGAGTTCAGGCGCACGGTCCGCAGCCGGGCGGCGAACAGCCGGCGGCTGACCTCGCGCAGCTTCCCGGTCTCCTGCTCCTCCTGCCCGAACCCCTTGACCACGCGCACCCCGGTGACCGCCCCGTCCACGACCCCGGCGACGGCCGCCGCCTCCCCCTGCGCGTACCAGGTGGCGGGGAACAGACGGGTGCGGCTGCGCGAGGCGAGGATCCACAGGGCGGGGGCGAGGGCGAGCGCGATGACGGTGAGCAGCGGTGAGAGCGCCGCCATCACGATCAGCGAGATCACGAAGAGCAGAACGTTGCCGATCATCATCGGCGCCATGAACAGCAGCCCCTGGATGAGCTGCAGATCGCTGGTGGCACGGCCGACGACCTGCCCGGTGCTCAGCTCGTCCTGCCGCCTGCCGTCGAAGCGGGAGATCGCCGCGAACATCTCGGTGCGCAGATCGTGCTGTACGTCCAGCGCGAGCCGGCCGCCGTAGTAGCGCCTGATGAAGGTGAGGCCGTAGACGACGACCGCGGCGACGACCAGCAGGGTGGCCCACGGGGCGAGCGAGCGGTCCTGCTTGACGATCACATCGTCGATGATCAGCTTCGTGACGAGCGGCACCAGCGCCGTGACGGCCATCCCGCCGAGCGAGGCGCCGAGGGCCAGAGTCACGTCACGGCGGTACCGCCAGCAGTAGCGGATCAGCCGCCGCGCCCAGCCGTCCTGCCGCGTCTCGCCCGGCCGTATATCCGCCTCGTCCGCCATCGCGTCCGCCACCCGTGACCTCCCGGTCTGCCTTTGCTACCGGAATGCACCAACGCTCTGGTGTGCGGATTTCATCCTGCCGCAACAAAACGGGGTCCAGGGGCTCGGCCCCCGGACCCCGCCGTGACGTGTGGATTCCGCCCCCTACGACTACGACTACGACCCGCTGCTCGGCAGCTTGGCGGTCAGCGCGTACAGGCGGGTGATCTGCACCACGTTCGCGTTGTCGTCGCTGACGAGCAGGAGGTTCAGCTTGCCGTCGGGGGTGTGGCCGGTGACGGTCATGCCCTCGATGTTGTCGAGCAGCTTGTTGTGCTGGGGCTGCTTGGCGGGCGCGCCGAGGTCGGGGCACGTGACGAGATCGGCGAGCAGGGTCTTCTTCACGAGGTGGGCCGATCCGGGCAGGTTCTCGGTATCGGTGACATCGGTCGCCTCACTCAGGTCGGCGAGGTAGAGGCGCGCGCTGTTGCCCTGTGGAGAATGGCCGCGTTCGAGGACGAGGAGACGGCCGTCGGGGGTCGCGGCGATCTCGGAGATGCCAAGGTCCTTGTTCGCGTTGTCGGGATTCTTGTCGATCGGGTAGCCGTACTGCGCGGCGATCTTGAAGTCCTTCGCTGCCTGGCCCTGCCCCCGATGCCAGCTCTGCAGCCGCACCAGCGTATGCCCCGCGGTGTCCTTGCCGTCCCCTTCCAGCGGCCCCTCCATGGAGGCGATGAGGGTCTGGCCGCCGGGCTGGAGGGTCAGCCCTTCGAGGGTCAGGTTCCTGTCAGGGGCCCGCCCGGCGGGCTTGACCAGCAGCCTCTTGGGCATGTCCAGCTTGACGGGATTCCTGCCGGACTCGTCGTAGAGCCGGATGGACGGCTCGATCTCGGAGGTGACCAGGCGGGTCTTGTCGCTGTCGATCACCACGGCCTCGGAGTCGAGTGAGGGATATCCCTGCTCGTCCCTGAGGTCGGTCACCCCGATCGGCTCAGCACTGGGATTCCCGTCCTGGCTCTGTACCTTCAGGCGGAACAGCAAGGACCGGTCGGAGACCGCGGCGATGGAGCCGTCGCTGTCGACGGCGAGGCCGGAGAGGTTTCCGACGTACCTCTTCTTGTAGAGGCGATTGTCGAGGCCGTCGGAGAAGCCGTCGACGTCCACGTTGTCGGAGCACTTGTGGTCGTCGTTCTGGGCGCGGGCGGTCGCGCTGCCACCCGCGACGCCCAGGGAGCTGCAGAGCGCGAGGGCGGCGGTGGCGGTGGCGAGTGCGATACGGAGATGGCGGCGCATGGGCGTTCCTCCTGCGATGGAATGCGGCCTGAGCAGCGCGGCTGAGTTTGCCGACGCGGCTCGGGACGCTAATTCGCCCACCTGGAGCCCGAGTTGAGCGCCGCGCTAGGCCGCCGCACCCTCCCCCTCGGATGTGAGCGTGACCGCCGCGCACCGTCGGGCCAGCTCGTCCATGGGCAGCCCGAGGGCGCCGGCCAGGGCGGCGACGGTGAAGAAGGCGGGGGTCGGGGCCCGGCCGGTCTCGATCTTGCGGAGGGTTTCGGCGGAGATCCCGGCCACGGCGGCGACGTCGGCCATGCTGCGTTCGCCGCGGGCCTGGCGGAGGAGGAGGCCGAGGTACCGGCCGCGTTCGCGTTCCAGCGGGGTGAGAGGGGTGCGCACCATACCCGTGATACTAATACCGGTATAAGAATTGTGTCGAGGTACCCGTATCGCAGGGAGGCCACCATGGTGGAGATCAAGACCGACGCGTCACTGGACGCCATGCGCGAGGCGGGGCGCGTCGTCGCCGCCGCGCTCGCCGCCACGCAGGAGGCCGCCGCGGTCGGCGTGTCGCTGCGCGAGCTGGACGAGGTGGCGCGCGCGGTGCTCGCCGAGGCGAGGGCCGAGTCGCCCTTCCTCGGCTACCGGCCGCACTTCGCGCCCACCCCCTTCCCGGCCGTGATCTGCGCCTCCGTGAACGACGCGATCGTCCACGGCATCCCCAACGGCTACCGGCTGCGCGACGGCGACCTGGTCAGCATCGACTGCGGCGCGATCGTCGACGGCTGGGCCGGCGACGCCGCCGTCAGCTTCATCGTCGGCACCCCGCGCCCCGCCGACCAGCGCCTCATCGAGGCCACCCAGCAGGCCCTGGCGGCGGGCATCGAGGCGGCCGTGGTCGGGGCCCGCATGGGGGACATCGCACACGCCATCGGCACGGTCGGGCGCGCCGCGGGGTACGGCATCCCCGAGGACTTCGGCGGCCACGGCATCGGCCGCCGGATGCACGAGGACCCGCCGGTGCCCAACGAGGGCCGCCCGGGCCGCGGCTACCCGCTCCGGCACGGGCTGGTGCTGGCCATCGAGCCGATGTTCATGGCGGGTGGCCTCGACGCGTACACGACCGACGCCGACGGCTGGACGCTGCGCACCCCGGACGGCAGCCGCGCGGCGCACAGCGAGCACACGGTGGCCATCACGGAGGACGGCCCGCGCGTACTGACAGCGCTGTGACGGCCCGCGCGTGGTGAGGCCGCTGTGACAGCCCGCATGTACTGACGGCGCTGTGCCCCGTACCGTTCCGTCGGGCTCCTGACGCACGATTCCTGGCGCACGAGCTCCAACTCCCGTCGGCTAGGATCCCCGCGTGGACACCTACTGGCACGCTGTAACACCGCCGCCGTGCGCCTGATCGGGCGCACGCGCTGAAAGCTTGATCCCACTGCCGCTCCCGGCCGCCGCCACGCGCTGATCGCGCGGGCCGCCCGGGGCCGCTGTCGTGCGCCCGTTCTCGAATCCAGCCTCTTGACGGTTTCGACAACGGAGTTCACGACTGTGGCTCAGCACACCCCTGCTTCATCCGGCGTGTCCCCTTCATCCGCGACTTCCCCCGCGCCTTCACCCGCGCCTTCACCCGCGTCACGCCCTACGTCCCCGCGTCCCCATCCCAACCGCCTCATCGACGGCCCGCTGCCCATCCTCACGGCGGCGATGCTCTGGGGCACCACCGGAACCGCCAGTTCCATGGCCCCCTCCGGCACCCCGGCAGCGGCCATCGGCGCCGCGAGCCTGGCCCTGGGCGGGCTGCTGCTGTTCCTCACCACGCGCGGGCGGTGGACGCTCTTCACCGCGTCCACCGGCGCGGAGCGGCGGCTCCTCGCCCTCGGCGCGCTCGCGGTGGCCGGGTGTCCGCTCGCCTTCTACCCGGCCGTGGCGCGTACGGGCGTTGCCGTGCCCACCGTGATCGCGCTGGGCAGCGCGCCGGTCTTCACCGGGCTGCTGGCCTGGGCCACGGGCCAGGCCCGGCCGACCGTACGCTGGGCCGTCGCCACCCTGGCCGCCGTGACCGGCTGCGCCGTCCTGGTCCTCGGCCCACAACTCACCGGGGAACCGGCCCACATGGACGCCACCGGCATCGCGCTCGCCGCGCTCTCGGGGCTGTCGTACGGCACGTACTCGCTCATCGGCGGGCGTCTCATCGGCCGGGGGCACCCGTCCTCCGCGGTCATGGGCGCGATGTTCGGCGTGGCGGGGCTGCTGGCGCTGCCCGTCCTGCTCGCCACCGGCACGGCGTGGCTCGCCACGGTCCGCGGCGCCGCGGTGGCCCTCCACCTCGGGGTGTTCCCCACGTTCCTCGCCTACCGCCTCTTCGGCCACGGACTGCGCCACACCCCGGCGTCGGTGGCCACCACCCTCAGCCTGGCCGAGTCCGCGGTGGCGGCGGTGCTGGGCGTCGCGGTCGTGGGCGAGCGGCTGCCGATGGTGTCCTGGTGCGGGCTGGTGATCCTGGCCCTGGGCGTGGCGCTGCTGGCCGCGCCACGGCGGGCAGGCCGCCGCGGCCCCGGCTGACCCAACTGCCCCGGCTGGCCCGGCTGGCCCGGTCCGGTGTTGCGGTGGGGGGTTACCCCCACCCCCACGTGGTGGCCAGCCGGATGGGCGGTGACATGCGCGTGCGGCGATCGTGTGTCCATCGGGAATCGACCCGGAAGACCATGTGAACGATCAGTCAGGGGAGACAGTGACTCGTCCCATGAAACACGCCCTCGCCCGCCGTACGCTGCTCACCGCCGGCGCGACCGCGGCCGCCGCGGGAATCGGATGGGGAGCCGCGGGAACGGCCGTCGCCGACGGGCGGGGGCGGCGGCCGGTGGCGCAAGAGGCGGTGGACGCCGAGGTGGCGCGCCTGGAGCCCGGGTTGATCGAGCTGCGGCGCGATATCCACCAACACCCCGAGGCGCCTGGCCAGGAGGAGCGGACCGCGGGCGTGGTGGCCCGAGAGCTGCGGGCCGCCGGGCTGGCCGTCGCCACCGGGGTCGGTGGCCACGGCGTCGTCGGCGTGCTGCGGGGCGCACGGCCCGGCCGCACCGTCGCGTACCGGGCGGACATGGACGCGGTGCCGCCCGGGGACATCGTCGGGGGCGGCCCGGCGGCGGCCCACCTCTGCGGCCACGACATCCACACCACCGTGGCCATCGGCGTAGCGCAGGTCCTGGCCCGGCTGCGCCGGCACCTCAGCGGAACGGCCGTGTTCCTCTTCCAACCCGCCGAGGAGGCCCTGGCCGGGGCGCGCGCGATGATCGACGCGGGTGTGCTGGAGCGCACCCGCGTCGAGGAGATCCACGCGCTGCACTGCGGTCCGTTCCCGGTGGGCCGGTTCGCCGTGACCCCGGGCTACGGGCTGCCGGGCCAGGACCGCGGGGAGGTGACCCTCTCCGGTCCTGACGCCCCCGACGCCGCACGGCGCCTGGCCGCCGAGATCGGCGCGCTCGCCACGGTGGCACCGCCGCAGACCCCCGCGGACCTGGAGCGGATGGTCGCCGACCTCCAGACGCCCGACGGACCGCTGGCCCGGTTCGTGGCCGTCCGGGCCAGCGGTCCGTCGGG
>NZ_MUNE01000314.1 GCF_002154605.1 Streptomyces milbemycinicus
CCAAGGGGCGGACGCCGCCGCGGTCGCGCTTGTGCGGCGGCGTCCGCCCCTTGGCGCCCATCGCCGCGTACACCTGCCCGTAGACGGTGTCCAGGTCGAGCAACTGCGGCCCGCCCGGCACCCCTTCGTTCAGCAGTCTGAGCAGTTCACCGGTGAAGGCGGTGTGGGGCTCGCCGGGCGGGGCGAACGCGAAGCTGCTGTCGGGGGCGGCGGCCAGCAGACAGGCGCCGTCGAGCTCCGCGCGGTCGACCACCGCCTCGATCCCGTCCACGAATCCGGGCGTCTCACCGCTGAGACAGCAGTCGAGCAGCATCACCCGCCGGCCCGCCCGGCCGTCGGACATGACATCGCGCAGGGTGCCGTACGGCAGTCCCGTATAGGACCGCTGCCGCAGCGATCCGGTGAGGCCGAGGACCAGTTCACCGCGGCGCGGCTCGACCAGACTGTGGCCGGCGAAGTACACCAGCAGAGTGTCGGTGGCCTGCTCGGCCGCGGCCCGGACGGCGTCCAGGACCTCGACCGGGTCCTGGGGGTTCTCGATCACCGTGCAGTGCTGGGGGGCGAGCCCCCACGTATGCGGGGCGCACAGGGTGGCGGCGAGCGCGCGGAGGTTGTTCGCCACCACCGGCAGCTGCTCTATGTGGTCATAGCGGCTGGTGCCGATGAGCACCGCCCGTGAAGTGGCCGCGTCGGGCAGGACCGTCACCGCTGCCGCCCCTCATACGCACCGGCGGGCGCGGCGGTGATCCGCCGCCGCCCTCGTCCAGTGCCGCTCGCCTCAACGCCGTTCCGCAACGGGGCCCCCTTTGAGTGATGACGGCCTCATATTGTGCACTACTCAAGGGCGGCCGGAACGGTCCGTTCGGGGTACGCCGTCAGCGGCCCTTCCCGAGCACTTCCGCTCAGTACTCCTTGAGCGAGTACGAGTTGGCGACGTCCAGGTCCGCCCGGAGATCGGCGACGAACTCCTCCCCCTCCACCTCGCCCAGGTCCATGGCGTCCCGGGCGTCCATCACGGCCTTGTTGGTCAGCGCGAGCTCCTGGTTGGCGGTCACATATCCGCGCAGCTCCCGCTCGTACGCCGCGAAGGCGGCCGTGTGGTCGCCGTCCGCGGCCTTGATCTCGCCCGCCAGGACATACGCGCCGACCAGGGCCATGCTGGTGCCCTGGCCGGACATGGGCGAACCGCAGTAGCCCGCGTCGCCGAGCAGCGCCACCCGGCCGCGGGACCAGGAGTCCATGCGGATCTGGGCCATGGAGTCGAAGAGGAAGTCCGGGGCGCCCCACATGTGCTCCAGCAGCCGGGGCATCTCCCAGCGGGCCTTCGCGAACTCCCGGGCGATCAGCCGCTTCTGCGCGTGCGGGTCGCCGGTGTCGGACTCGGCCGGCGGCTCGTCCCAGTCGAAGCCGACGTAGACGCGGACCTCCTGGTTGTCGCGGACGCTCATCACCATTCCGCCCCACAGGTCGCCGCCCATCTTGTAGACGACCTGCCAGCGGTCGAGGCCGAGGAAGTTGGGCGCCGTCCACACGGCCAGCGAGGTGCCGAGGTGGTGCAGATAGTCCTCCTCCGGTCCGAAGGCCAGCCGACGGGTGCGGGAGTGCAGCCCGTCGGCGCCCACGACCAGGTCGAAGCGGCGCTTCGTACCGCTGTGGAAGACCACCCGCACGTCGTCCGCGCCCTGTTCCAGCCGGTCGATGGAGTCGCCGTAGACGTACTCGATCCCGGCTCCGCCCGCGTCGGCGACGACCGCGGCGAGGTCGTCGCGCAGGATCTCCACATCGGGGCTGTCGAGGTCGCCGCCGCTGACGGTGCGCTCGGTGGTGCGGAACAGCTCCTTGCCCTCGTCGTCGACCACCGACATCCCCCGCAGGTCGGTGCTCAGGCGGTGGATCCGGCCGAGTACGCCCATGCGCTCGGCCACCTCCAGCGCGGGGCCGCGGACGTCGATCGCGTGTCCGCCGGGGCGGGGCCCTGTGGCCTGCTCGACGACGGTGACGTCGTATCCGTACCGGTCCAGCCAGTAGGCGAGCGCGGGCCCGCCGATACCGGCGCCCGATATCAGAACGCTCTGCTGACCCTTCTTCTGACGCATGGTGACTCCCCGTCGGTGCATCGAGTGGTTGGTCGGACAACTCGATGCTCGTCCGGGCCGCCGACGCGGCACCGACACGGAGCCGACGCCCGCCCGCCAACGCCGACGCGGCGCCGACACAGCCCTTGGGGCCGCGCCGACGCCGCGTCGGTCGTGCGTTGTCGCTTGGGTTGTCGGGTCAGCCCGCGCGCAGCACCGAGGCCACGATCGGTCCCGCCGAGTCACCGCCGTGGCCGCCCTGCGGGACCACGGCCGCCGCCGCGAGGTCGCCGCGGTAGGCGGTGAACCAGCCGTTGGGCTGCTTCTGCCCGTCGACCTCCGCCGAGCCCGTCTTCGCGCCGAAGTCACCGCTCATCCCGGACATCGCCTGCGCGGCGGTGCCCGCGGTCGCGGTCAGCTTCATCAGGCTCTTCAGCTGCTGCCGGGTGCTCGGCTTCATGGCGCGGGCGGCCTTGGCCAGCGTCCGGTTGTCCAGGGACGGGGAGACCAGGTAGGGCTGGTGGAAGGAGCCGCTGGCGACGGTCGCCGAGACCGACGCCATGTTGAGCGGGTTCATCCGCACCCCGCCCTGCCCGATCAGCGACGCACCCTTGGAGGCGGCGGACTGCACCGGCACCGCGCCGTCGAAGGAGGAGATGCCGGTCTGCCAGTTCAGCCCGATGCCGAAAACGTCCCGGGCCTCCTTGGTGAGGTCGTCGTCGGCCAGCTTGGGCGCCTGGCTGATGAAGGCGGTGTTGCAGGAGCGGGCGAAGCTCTGCTCGAACCTGCCGCCCTTGATCTCGAACTTGTCGTCGTTCTGGAACTTCCAGCCGCCGTACGAGAAGTACTTCGGGCACGGGTGCGGCTTGCCGTAGCCCGCCAGGCCCTTGTCGATGAGCAGCGCCGAAGTGATGACCTTCATGGTCGAGCCGGGCGCGTACGAGCCCTGGAAGGCGGTGTTGAACCCCTGGGCGGGGGAGTTGGCGACCGCCAGGACCTCGCCGGTGCTGGGCTTGACCGCCACCACCGCGGCCTTGGGCCGCTTGCTGACGGCCTGCTCCGCCGTCGCCTGCAGCTTGGCGTCGATCGTCGTGTGGAGCGTGCCGGCCTTGCCCTTGGCGAGCACCTTCAGCGTCTCGTCGGGGGACTTGGAGCCCTTGGCGCGGGAGATCCACGTCTCCACGCCAGGCGTGCCACCCGCCTTCTTGCCGTAGCGCTCCCGCAGGCCGTCCAGGATCGCCTTGAGCGTCGGGTGGTCGGCGGCGCTCAGCTCCGCACCGTCGCGGTCGACGGCCTTGATCGGGGGCGTACCGGCCGGGCCCGTCTTGAGGGCGTCCCCGGCCTGGAGCTTCGGGTGCACGACCGACGGCTTCCAGTCGACGACCGCCGCTCCGCTGGTCTTGTCGCGGGTGACGGTCAGCGAGGATTCATACGTCCAGGGGACCTGCCGCCCGCCGTAGGCGATCTGCGCGTTGACCGTGAACGGCACCGTGCTGCCGGTGGGCTGCCCCGCCGCCAGCGTCGCCTTGCCGATGTGGGCCTTGTCACGGTAGGCGGTGAGCGCGGCCGTGGCGGCCTTGTCGTCGTCCGTCAGACCGGCGGCCTTCGCGGTCTGTCCCGCGGACCAGGCGGCCAGGAAGTCCCGGGCCGTGGCCTTGACCTCGGCCGCGCTGGGCGGGCCGGTCTTCACCTTCTTGACCACCGGCTTGTCGTCGCCGGCCCCGGTGTCCGCGCCGTCCTTCGAACCGGTCGAGCTGTCCTGTCCGCCACCGCAACCGGCGACCCCGACCATGGCGGCGAACACCGCACCGATGACCGCGGCTCTCGCGCCACTCCGCATTGCAGAACCCCCACAGTCCCTCGAAGCCCTCCACCGCTCGATGGAGTGCGTGGTCCGGGGCACTCTACCGGCATCGAGAGCGGCGCCTTCGCCCCTCAGATCCCGTCAGATCCAGGTGTCGAGCCAGATCCGGGCCCGCCATTGATCCATGGGCAGCGTCTGACCTGTGTAGAGGGGGAAGAAGTAGATGAAATTCCAGATGATGAGAAGCACGAGCACACCCGCGCCGACCGTGCCGATCACCCGCCGGTTCTCCGAGGCCCCCGGCGGCCCCACGATGGCGCCGACCATCATCGCCACCGCCAGACACACGAACGGCACGAAGACCACGGCGTAGAAGGAGAAGATCGTCCGCTCCTGGTACAGGAACCACGGCAGATAGCCCGCCGCCAGGCCGCACAGGACCGCGCCTGCCCGCCAGTCCCGCCGCAGCGCCCACCGGAACAGCAGATACGCCACGGCGAAGCAGGCCGCCCACCACAGCAGCGGGGTGCCCAGCGCCAGCACCTCGCGGGCGCACTTCTCGGTCGCGTCCTTGGGGCAGCCGGCCTCGCCGGGGGAGGGGGACTCGTAGAAGTAGGAGACCGGGCGGGACTGGATCAGCCAGCTCCAGGGGTTGGACTGGTAGATATGCGGGTCGTCCAGGCCCACATGGAACTTGTAGACCTCGGTCTCGTAGTGCCACAGGCTGCGCAGCGGGTTCAGCCAGGCCCAGAGCCCGTGGTCGCTGTAGCCGCCGCCTCCCTGCGCCTTCGGGGTCTCGGCCCAGTGCCGGAAGTAGCCGCTCTGGGTCCAGCCGGAGCGGGCGCTGTGGCGGCCGCTGGTGGAGAACCAGCCCCACCAACTGGCGAGGTAGGTGACCAACGCCACAGGCACGGTCGTCAGAAAGGCCCACAGGGTGTCGCGGCGCAGCATCGCCCGGAAGGGGCGGCGCGCCCCGGCGGTGCGGCGGGCGCCCATGTCCCACAGGACCGTCATCACACCGAAGGCCGCCAGTACGTACAGGCCGTTCCACTTGGTGCCGGCCGCGAGCCCCAGGCACACCCCGGCGGCGATCCGCCACGGCCGCAGGCCGAGCTTCAGCCGCGCGGCGATCTCCGCGTCGGGGCGGGCGGTGCCGTCCGGGTCGACCGGCAGGGCGGCGGCGAGCCGCGCCCGTGCCTGGTCCCGGTCGATCAGCAGACATCCGAAGGCGGCCAGCACGAAGAACATGACGACGAGGTCGAGCAGCGCGGTACGGCTCATCACGTAGTGCAGACCGTCCACGGCCAGCAGCAGCCCCGCCAGACACCCCAGGAAGGTGGACCGGAACAGCCGCCGCCCGATCCGGCACAGCATGAGCACCGACGCCGTGCCGAGCAGGGCGACCATGAACCGCCAGCCGAAGGGGGTCAGGCCGAAAAGCTGCTCGCCGACCGCGATGACCCACTTGCCCACCGGCGGGTGGACGACATACCCGGCGGCATCGCTCAGCGGGATCTGCTGGGGATCCCCGATGATCTTGGCGTTGGCGTTTTTCGGCCAGGTGCCCTCGTAGCCGAGCTGAAGCAGCGCCCAGGCGTCCTTGGCGTAGTACGTCTCGTCGAATATGACCTTGCCGGGGCTGTCGAGCCGCCAGAAGCGGAGCAGCCCGGCGAACAGCGCGACCAGCAGCGGCCCGCCCCAGCCGGTCCAGCGGGCGATCCGCGACGCCGCCGGTGGAGCCGCGCCCAGCGCCTCCCACAGCCGGGTCCCCGGCTCTGGGTAGGGGGGCACCAGCCGCTCCCGTACGTCGGACCGCGGCCGGCCCGCGTATCCGAAGCGGCGCAGCCGGCGCTGCCAGGCGGGCGGATGCTGGCCGGCGGCTCGGCCCGGCTGGGCGTGGGTCGCGGTGTCACTCGTCACCCGGCCCATCGTAGGGAAGCGGACTATGAGAGTGGCGAGCCAAGTCGTCCGGCCGGGGATCGGGGGCCTGCCTATCGGAGTTTTCTGGGCCCGGTGAGCGACGCGCACGCGGCCGCCGGGCCGCGGACGGCGACGAGACCCGCACCTGCGCCGCGTGGGCGGAGAAGCGAACGAAAAGGCACAGCCTGGGTGCTGCGAGGATGGATCGTGTGACTGGAACGCTGGTACTGGCAGGAACCCCCATCGGCGATACGCGGGACGCGCCCCCGCGGCTGGCCGCCGAGCTCGCGGCCGCCGATGTGGTGGCCGCCGAGGACACCCGGCGGCTGCGCCGCCTCACCCAGGCGCTGGACGTGCAGCCGCGCGGCCGGGTGGTGTCCTACTTCGAGGGCAACGAGTCGGCCCGTACGCCCGAGCTGGTGGAGGCGCTGGCGGGCGGCGCGCGGGTGCTGCTGGTCACCGACGCGGGTATGCCGTCCGTCTCCGACCCCGGCTTCCGCCTGGTCGCCGCGGCCGTCGAGCGGGGCATCACGGTCACCGCGGTGCCCGGGCCCTCGGCCGTGCTGACCGCGCTCGCGCTCTCCGGGCTGCCGGTGGACCGCTTCTGCTTCGAGGGCTTTCTGCCCCGCAAGGCGGGCGAGCGTCTTGGGCGGCTGCGCGAGGTCGCGGCCGAGCGCCGCACGCTGGTGTACTTCGAGGCGCCGCACCGCCTGGACGACACGCTGGCCGCCATGGCCGAGGTGTTCGGCGCGGACCGGCGGGCCGCCGTGTGCCGCGAGCTGACCAAGACGTACGAGGAGGTCAGGCGCGGCCCGCTGAAGGATCTTGCGGCCTGGGCGGCCGAGGGCGTACGGGGCGAGATCACGGTGGTGGTCGAGGGCGCCCCCGAACCGGCTCCCGGCGAGGCCGACCCGGCCGAGCTGGCCCGGCGGGTCGCGGTCCGCGAGGAGGCCGGGGAGCGCCGCAAGGAGGCCATCGCGGCGGTCGCGCAGGAGGCGGGCCTGCCCAAACGGGATGTGTTCGACGCGGTGGTGGCGGCAAAGAACGCGGCACGCAGCGAGCCACGCGCAGGTAAAGGGAAAGGCTGAAAAGCAAAGGTTAGGCCGGGTGGCGGGGGGTTTGGGGCATCCGGCCGCCAAATCTCCCTCAAGAGGTGGAAGGGCAGCTGCACTCCGGGCCGGTAAAGGCGTCCACTGGAGGTGGGACGTCCAGTCCCGGAAGCCTTGTCCTGCGGACAAGAGGAGTTGCCATGAGCGAAATTGCGGGTACCTCGAGCGGCGTTCGCCCGATAGCCCACACCACCGACGACGCGACGGACGGGGAGGTCGCCCACGAGGCGTACGCCTTCGCGTGCATGAAGTGCGGGCACGGCTGGGAGCAGTCGTACGACATCGAGCATCACGTGGACGCCGAGGGGAGGGCGTTTGTCATCTACTTCACCGATGGCATGCGCGTACGGTCCCCGCTGACCAGCCCCAACTGCCACAACTGCGGCGCCGACCTCGTGCGCATCATGAGGTCCGGCCAGGTGTCGACGGCCCTGCGGAGCCTGGGCGGCAAGCCCCGGCGGCGGGCCCGTCGGGCGGACGCCGAGGCGTCCGACGCCACACCGGCACCGGCCGCCCCGCCCGCGCCGCGGGAGCGGCGCGGCCACCACTGGCATCTGTCGGATCTGCTGCATCCGTTTCAGAGCCACCGGAAGTGAACCGGCGGTAGTGAGTCCGGCCACACGCATATGAGCCGGACCGTATCCGAATGAGCGTCAGGGCGCGATTTCTTCGCATTTCTCCGGCATTCTCCGGCAAATAGAATCGCGCTCATGGCGCAGTCACAAAACAAAAAGGACCTGCCTCCGCCGCTCCCCGAGCCGCTGCGGGTCCCGGTCGCCGATTCGCACACCCACCTGGACATGCAGTCGGGCACCGTCGAAGAGGCCCTTGCCAAGGCGGCCTCGGTCGGCGTGGCCACCCTCATCCAGGTGGGCTGCGACCTCGCCGGGTCGCGCTGGGCGGCGAAGACGGCCGAAGCCCACGAGAACATCTGGGCCACCGTGGCCCTGCACCCCAACGAGGCGCCGCGCATCGTCCACGGGGACCCCGACGGCTGGTCCCGGCAGGGCGCGCGCGAACCGGGCGGCGAGGAGGCCCTGGACGCCGCCCTGGAGGAGATGGCGGCCCTCGCCGCACTGCCGCAGGTGCGAGGCGTCGGCGAGACCGGCCTCGACTACTTCCGCACCGGCCCCGAGGGCATCGCCGCCCAGGAGCGGTCCTTCCGCGGCCATGTCGCCATCGCCAAGCGGTACGGCAAGGCACTGGTCATCCACGACCGCGAGGCGCACGAGGACGTGCTGCGGGTGCTCGCCGAGGAGGGCGCGCCCGAGACCGTCGTCTTCCACTGCTACTCCGGCGACGCCGCCATGGCGAAGATCTGCGCGGAGCGTGGCTACTACATGTCCTTCGCGGGCAACGTCACCTTCAAGAACGCCACCCCGCTGCGCGAAGCCGTCGCCGTCGCCCCGCTCGACCTGCTGCTGGTCGAGACCGACGCGCCCTTCCTCACGCCCGCCCCGTACCGCGGACGGCCTAACGCCCCGTACCTCATTCCGCTCACCCTGCGGGCCATGGCGGAGGCCAAGGGCGTCCCCGAGGACACCCTCGCGGCCGCCGTCGCGGCCAATACCGCGCGGGTTTTCGGCTATGGCGCGCCGATTTCCGGCGCCGGCGAGCCTGGGCAAGGGCGCTACTCACAGTAGTCATACCGCTTTGGAGAGTGGCCGCCGCTCCGCTACAGTCCCGGGACTCATGCCCTGACCAGTGGACTTGTGGAGTGTTGCCGGAGTGTTGTCGTGAGCCGTACGCAAGGCGGCCGCCGTGTCGCGGGCAGTCACCGCGGCACGGGCGGCCGGGCCGACGCCCGCCGGGCCGCGCGCCGCAGACAGCGCGCCGCCCGGCCCGAGCAGCTGCGCCGGCTGCTGCCCCAGGCGCTGGTCGTCGCCGCGCTGGCGGGCGGCACCTCCGCCTTCGTGGCCGAGGACAAGGCCGTACGGCTCAGCGTCGACGGCAGCGCCCGCACCCTGCACACCTACGCCGGGGACGTCGCGGAACTCCTCGCGGACGAGGGCGTGGACGTCGGCGCCCACGACCTCATCGCCCCCGCGCCCGAAGCGGACCTCGTCAGCGGCGACCGGATCGCCGTCCGCTACGGCCGCCCGGTCACCCTCACCGTCGACGGAGAACGCCGCCGGGTGTGGACCACCGCCCACACCGTGGACGGCGCGCTGCGCCAGCTCGGGGTGCGCGCCGAGGGCGCCCACCTCTCCGTCTCGCGCTCGGCCGCGATCTCGCGGCGCGGCCTGGACCTGGACGTACGGACCGAGCGCACCGTCACCTTCATGGCCGACGGGCGCGAGCACACCCTGCGCACCAACGCCGCCACCGTCGCCGCCGCCCTGGCCGAGGCCGGGATCGCGCTGCGCGAGCAGGACACCACCTCCGTGCCCCAGGAGAGCTTTCCGCGCGACGGCCAGACCATCTCAGTCCTGCGGATCACCGGCCGCGAGGAGGTGCGCGACCGCGCCCTTCCCTTCCCGACCTTCCGGCGCGCGGACCCCACCGTCCTCCAGGGCGCCGAACTGGTGGCCGCCGTGGGCGAGCCGGGCCTGGAGCGCACCACCTACCTGGTGCGCACCGTCAACGGCGTCCGGCAGCGGCCCCGGAAGCTCAAGACCCGCGTGGTGCGCCGGCCCGTGGCCCGTGTCGTACGGGTCGGCACCAAGCCCCGGCCGCCGCTGCCCGTGGCCGGCGCGGAGGGTCTTGACTGGCAGGCCATGGCCCGCTGCGAATCCGGCGGGCGGCCGAACGCGGTCGACGACTCCGGCCGGCACGGCGGGCTCTACCAGCTCGACCAGGGCACCTGGCAGGACCTGGGCGGGCACGGGCGCCCGCAGGACGCGCCCGCGTCGGAGCAGACCTACCGCGCGAAGAAGCTGTACGTACAGCGGGGGGCCGGCCCCTGGCCGCACTGCGGCCACCGGCTGAGCGGATAGCCTGCGGGTGGTTCAAGGGTCGTAAACTTACGCCGGTGAGCTCCACCGACGCAGGCGCCCTGCTGGGCCCCGCCGACATCCGCGAACTGGCCGCCCGGCTCGGCGTACGCCCCACCAAGCAGCGCGGCCAGAACTTCGTCATCGACGCCAACACGGTCCGCCGGATCGTCCGGACCGCCGACGTCCGGCCCGACGACGTGGTCGTCGAGGTCGGCCCGGGGCTCGGCTCGCTGACCCTGGCCCTCCTGGAGGCCGCCGACCGGGTCACGGCCGTCGAGATCGACGACGTGCTCGCGGCGGCCCTCCCCTCGACCGTCCAGGAGCGGCTGCCCGGCCGCGCGGACCGCTTCGAGCTTGTCCACTCCGACGCCCTGCACATCACCGAGCTGCCCGGTCCCGCGCCCACCGCGCTGGTCGCCAACCTCCCGTACAACGTCGCGGTCCCGGTGCTGCTGCATATGCTCGACCGCTTCCCCACCATCGAGCGGACCCTCGTCATGGTCCAGGCCGAGGTCGCCGACCGGCTCGCGGCGGCGCCCGGCTCCAAGGTGTACGGCGTGCCGTCGGTGAAGGCCGCCTGGTACGCCGAGGTGAAGCGCGCCGGGGCGATCGGCCGCAATGTGTTCTGGCCCGCGCCGAACGTCGACTCCGGCCTCGTCTCCCTCGTCCGCCGCCCCGCCCCGCTGCGCACCACCGCCACCAAGGACCAGGTCTTCCGGGTGATCGACGCGGCCTTCGCCCAGCGCCGCAAGACGCTCCGGGCGGCCCTCGCGGGCTGGGCCGGATCCGCCGCGGCGGCGGAGGCCGCGCTGACGGCGGCCGGGATCTCGCCCCAGGCGCGGGGCGAGGCGCTGACGGTCGAGCAGTTCGCGGCGATCGCGGAGCAGACGATCGCGGAGCAACGTCCCCCGACAAACAGCCCTGGGAGAAACCAGCCGTGACCCGATCCGTGACCGCCCGCGTGCCCGCGAAGGTCAATGTCCAGCTCGCGGTCGGCGGCCTTCGGCCGGACGGCTTCCACGACCTGGCCAATGTCTTCCTCGCGGTGGGGCTGTACGACGAGGTCACCGCCACCCCGGCCGACGATCTGCGGATCACCGTCTCCGGCGCGGACGCGGACAGCGTGCCGCTCGACCGCACCAACCTCGCCGCCCGCGCCGCCCTCGCGCTGGCCGAGCGGCACGGCGTCGAGCCCCGGGTCCAGCTGCACATCGACAAGGACATCCCCGTGGCCGGCGGCATGGCGGGCGGCAGCGCGGACGCCGCCGGGGCGCTGGTGGCGTGCGACGCGCTGTGGGGCACGGCGGCCTCCCGCGCCGAACTGCTGGAAATCTGCGCCGAGTTGGGCAGCGATGTGCCGTTCAGCCTGGTCGGCGGGGCGGCCCTGGGCCGGGGGCGGGGCGAACTGCTGACCCCGCTGGAGACCGGGGGCACCTTCCACTGGGCGTTCGCCGTCGCCGAGGGGGGCCTGTCCACCCCCGCCGTCTACCGCGAATGCGACCGGCTGCGCGCCGCCGACGGCCAGGGGGCCACCGTGGACGACGTACCCGACCCCGAGCCGTCCGCGGCCCTCCTGGAGGCGCTGCGCACCGCGGACGCCGCCGCGCTCGCCGCCGCCGTGACCAACGACCTCCAGTCCGCCGCGCTGTCCCTGCGGCCCGCCCTGGCCGACACGCTGCGCGCGGGCACCGACGCGGGCGCCCTCGCCGCGCTGGTCTCCGGCTCCGGCCCGACCTGCGCGTTCCTGGCCGAGGACGCGGAAGCGGCCGCCGCCGTCGCAAAGGCCCTGGCGGCCTCGGGCACCTGCCGTGCCGTACGGGTGGCCGCGGGACCGGCGGCGGGGGCGGCCGTCGTACCCGGATGATCCCGGGGCTCAGTGGATGATCAGCAGGTTCACCAGCCAGGCGATACCGAGCGCCACCAGTGACGCACCCCACACCGCGCGGCCGAGCAGACGGCTGGAGAAGGCACCCCAGGTGCCGGCCAGAGCGGCGACCAGCGCGGTGTAGACGGCGATGTAGACGACGGTGTCCTGGCCGCCGCCGGTGCAGATGAAACGGGTGTCCTCGACGCCGCAGTCCGACCCGGCGGAGATCGAGAGCATGGGCAGGAACATGAGGGTCAGCCCGGCGCTGAGCCACACCACCCCGACCGCCACCGCCCGGACGGCTCTCAGCCTGCGCTCCGCCCGCTGCTCCGCGGCGGCCCGCTCCGCCTCGGCCACCCTGGCCTGGGCCGCCTCCTGCTCCCGGTCCGCTTCGATCGTGCCCGCACCGGCCCACAGGCTCCTCGCATGATCCATGGCAGAGGACGCTAGGAGCGCGATCACCCGCCTGACATCCGTACAGATACTCAGACGACCCACCTATCGCCATGCACTCACCGCGTCGCTGTGACATCAGCGGCTCCGCCGCGGGCACACCGGCGCGCCCGTCCCGCTTCGCGCGGCGACTACCCTGGGATGCCGATCGACCCGTGTACAGGAGTGTGATGGCCACCAACTTGGTCAACGTCGAAGCCGTCGGCAAGGTGTACGGCACCCGGGCGCTGCTCGACGGCATCTCCCTCGGGGTGAACGAGGGCGACCGGATCGGCGTCGTCGGCCGCAACGGGGACGGCAAGACCACCCTGATCCGGATCCTCGCCAAACTGGAGCCCGCCGACACCGGCCGCGTCACCCACTCCGGGGATCTGCGGCTCGGCGTGCTCACCCAGCACGACTCGCTCGACCCCGCGGCCACCATCCGCCACGAGGTCATCGGCGATCTCGCCGATCATGAGTGGGCGGGCAACGCCAAGATCCGGGACGTGCTGACCGGCCTGTTCGGCGGGCTCGACCTGCCGGGCTTCACCCAGGGCCTGGACACCGTCATCGGCCCGCTCTCCGGTGGCGAGCGTCGCCGGATCGCGCTCGCCAAGCTGCTCATCGCCGAACAGGACCTGATCGTCCTGGACGAGCCGACCAACCACCTCGACGTCGAGGGCATCTCCTGGCTGGCCGCCCATCTGCGGACGCGGCGCTCGGCGTTGGTGGTGGTCACCCACGACCGCTGGTTCCTGGACCAGGTCTGCACCCGGATGTGGGACGTGCAGCGCGGCGCGGTCCACGAGTACGAGGGCGGCTACAGCGACTATGTGTTCGCCCGCGCCGAGCGGGAGCGCATCGCCGCCACCGAGGAGGCCAAGCGGCAGAACCTGGTCCGCAAGGAGCTGGCCTGGCTGCGCCGCGGCGCCCCGGCCCGTACCAGCAAGCCCCGCTTCCGTATCGAGGCGGCGAACGCGCTGATCGCGGACGTGCCGCCGCCCCGTGACGCCGCGGAGCTGATGAAGTTCGCGAACTCGCGCCTGGGCAAGACCGTCTTCGACCTGGAGGACGTGACCGTCCAGGCCGGCCCGAAGGTGCTGTTGAAGCATCTGACCTGGCAGCTGGGGCCCGGCGACCGGATCGGCCTGGTGGGCGTGAACGGCGCGGGGAAGACCTCGCTGCTGCGGGCCATGGCCGAGTCGGCCGCCAGCGACGGCGAGCGGCAGCCTGCCGCCGGCCGGGTGGTGGTCGGGCGGACCGTCAAGCTGGCGTATCTCTCGCAGGAGGTCGCGGAGCTGGACCCGGCCTGGCGGGTGCTGGAGGCCGTGGAGCAGGTGCGGCAGCGCGTCGACCTCGGCAAGGGGCGGGAGATGACCGCCTCGCAGCTGTGCGAGAAGTTCGGCTTCACCAAGGAGAGGCAGTGGACGCCGGTCGGCGACCTCTCCGGCGGCGAGCGGCGCCGGCTCCAGATTCTGCGGCTGCTGATGGACGAGCCGAACGTACTGTTCCTCGACGAGCCGACGAACGACCTCGACATCGAGACGCTGACCCAGCTGGAGGATCTGCTCGACGGCTGGCCCGGCTCGCTCGTGGTGATCAGCCACGACCGGTACTTCATCGAGCGGACGACGGACCGGGTCTTCGCGCTGCTGGGCGACGCGGCCCTGCGGATGCTGCCGCGCGGTGTCGACGAGTACCTGGAGCGGCGGCAGCGCGTCCAGGCCGCCGCCGCGGCACCGGCGGCCGCGGCACTCGCCCGGCAGAAGGCCGCGGAACAGCCGGGCCCGGCGCAGAAGTCGGCGGCCGAGCAGCGCGCCGCGAAGAAGGAGCTCCAGAAGATCGAGCGGCGCCTTGACCGCATCGGCGAGCAGGAGTCGGAGCTGCACGAGCGGATCGCCGAGCACGCCACGGACTTCGAGAAGGTCGCGGAGCTCGACGCGCGGCTGCGGGAGTTGACCGGCGAGCGGGAGGAGCTGGAGACCCGCTGGCTGGAACTCGCCGAGGACGTCTAGGGCAACGGTCGCGTCACAGGCCGGTCTCAGCTGGTCGAAGAGGCTGAGACCGGCCCTTGGCATGACAGGGCCGGGTGATACAAAGAACTCCCGCTTGCCTGCCGCTCACTGGCGGGTTGCGTGTCCGATTCGCTCCTTCCTGGAGGGCTTTGAGCCCCGGGATCGCGGGGGAGGCCGATCGGTTCACGGGCCCGCGCACAAAGGAACACTTCATGTCTCAGCCGCCTCCGCCGCCCAATCAGCCGCCGCAGGGCGGCTTTGGCGCACCGCAGGACCCCTCGTACGGCTATCCGCAGCAGCCCGCGTACGGCTATCCGCAGCAGGTGCAGCGCACCCAGCCGATACCGCCGCCCCCGCTGCCCGACCCCAACTTCACGCTGCCGCCGCAGGGGCCCCAGTTCCAGCACCGCTGAGCGGTCGACGGGCCGGGCGCCCGGGGCACTCCCCGGCGCCCGGCGCCCGGCCACGCAGCCCTCAGACCTTCTCCTTGTAGCCGCGCCCCCACTGCAGCCCCCACCCGTAGAGCCGGTCCAGCTCCGCCTGGAAGCCGTAGACGTACTTGACCTCACGGCGGACGATCATCTCGCCCTTGACGTTCTCGATCAGCACCACGGCGCAGGAGCGGGCCTGCGGGGCCCGCTCATGGAGCTCGATCTCCACCCGCGGCCCGTTGCTCGGGTAAAGCGTGACCATGCCGTGGGTGCGGTCGAAGGCCGGGGTGCCGTCGTAGATGTAGACGAAGACCAGCAGCCGCTTGATGTCGTCCTTGTGGTCCATGTTGATGTAGATCGTCTCGCCGGACCCGGACCCGAACCGGTCGTCGCCGCTGAGCTTGACGTACGGCGCCTCGTTGAGGTTGCCCAGGAAGTTGCCGAGCGGCTGGACCACGCCCTTGGAGCCGCTCTGCAGCTCGTACATGCAGGCCAGGTCCAGGTCGACGTTGACCATGGCGGAGCCCTGGGCCTGCACCATCTCCGGTTTGAACATCCGCAGCGGATGGCGCAGCGAGCTGCCCCCGGCCCTGTCGTTGAAGTCCGACGTCCGCATCCGCCAGGACAGGTTGATCCGCAGGTTGCCGCTGGCCGCCCCCTGCTTGGTCAGCGAGATGGTCTGGTGCCGCTTGGTCAGCGCCACCACACCCGAGGCGTCACCGCTGTCGAAATCGCGCCACGCGCCCCGTCCCCAGTTGCTCCAGAACGCCATCGTGCGCACCCCCACCAGTCGACTACTCAATCGCCCAACTGCCCGCGGGGCGGGCCGGGAGACAGGACTCCCGGCCCGCCCCGCTCAGAGCGTTCCTCAAACGGACCCTCGTCACACTCCGGATGTGACTTCCGCCTTGCTCTCGGCGTCCTCGCCGCCTGCCGCCTCCTCCCGGCGGTTGCGCACCACCGAGGACCAGTACGAGGCGCCGATCAGGACGATACCGATCAGGCCGGTGATGACCTCGTGGATCTCGTACTTGATCGTGATCAGCAGGATCGCGGCGAGCGCGCCGATCGCGTAGTGCGCGCCGTGCTCCAGGTAGACGTAGTCGTCCAGGGTGCCCTTGCGGACGAGGTAGACGGTCAGCGACCGGATGTACATGGCGCCGATGCCCAGACCCAGCGCCATCTCGAAGATGTCGTTGGTGATCGCGAAGGCGCCGATGACGCCGTCGAAGGAGAACGACGCGTCGATGACCTCCAGGTAGAGGAACAGGAAGAACGCGGCCTTGCCGGCCAGGCCGACCACCGTGGCGCCCTGGCTGCCCTTCTGGGCGCCGGAGGCCGCCTTCTCGGCCCGCTCGGCCTCCTCGGCTTCCTCGACCTCCTCCTCTTCCTCCTCCAGCTTGTCCTCGAAGTAGCCGGAGATGCCGCCCACGATCAGGTAGGTGAGCAGACCGGCGACACCGGCCAGCAGCACCGTGGCGGTCTTGTCGCCGCCGCCGTGGGCCACATCGGTGGCGAAGGTCATGGCGGTCACGAGGAGCACCAGCAGGGCGACGACGATCGACAGCGTCTCCAGCTTGCCGAGCTTGGCCAGCGGGCGCTCCAGCCAGCCCAGCCACTTGATGTCGCGCTCCTCGAAGATGAAGTCGAGGAAGATCATCAGCAGGAACATCCCGCCGAACGCGGCGATCGCCGGGTGGGCGGCGGTGACCAGGTGTTCGTACTTGTCCTTGTTGTTGATCGCCAGGTCGACGGCCTCCAGCGGCCCCATCTTCGCCGTGATGGCCACGATGATCACGGGGAAGACGAGGCGCATGCCGAAGACGGCGATCAGGATGCCGACCGTCAGGAAGATCTTCTGCCAGAAGGCGTTCATCTTGCGGAGGACGCCCGCGTTGATGACCGCGTTGTCGAACGAGAGTGAGATCTCCAGGATCGAGAGGATCCCGACGATGGCGAGCCCCTTCCACCCCCAGAGGACGCCAGCCAGGGCCAGGCCGGCCGCCGTGACGGCGAACGACCAACCAAAGGTTTTGAGGAGCACTTCCTGTCCAATCCCTCTTCGTAAGGTCTCGCCCGCGCTCTTTACGCGGCTTTACGAAACGTTGACCCCGAAGTCTAGAGCGATGCCCCGAAGACCTGACGCGTACCCCTGCCCTACGGCCCGGAACTTCCACTCACCGCCATAGCGGTAAACCTCCCCGAAGATCATCGCCGTCTCGCTGGAGGCGTCCTCCGAGAGGTCGTAGCGGGCCAGCTCGGCGCCGTCCGCCTGGTTCACCACACGGATGAATGCGTTGCTGACCTGCCCAAACGTCTGACGCCTGGTGTCCGCGTCATAGATCGACACGGGGAAGACGATCTTGTCGACCCGGTCCGGGACCTTGCTGAGATCGATCAGGATCGACTCATCGTCGCCCTCGCCCTCACCGGTGAGGTTGTCGCCGGTGTGCTCGACCGAGCCCTCGGGGCTCTTCAGGTTGTTGTAGAAGACGAAGTACTCGTCCCCGAGCACCCGCCCCGACTGGCACAGCAGCGCGCTGGCGTCGAGGTCGAACGGCGCCCCGGTGGTCGAGCGCGCGTCCCAGCCCAGGCCGACCATCACCTGGGTGAGATTCGGCGCGGCCTTGGTGAGGGAGACATTGCCTCCCTTGGCGAGGGTAACGCCCATGGTCCTGGTTCCTCCCCTGGTGTCGCGAAATGCGCATGACGCGCGAAGCGCGTGAAGCGCGGAGCACGCAGGCGGCGCGCGAGGCGCCGCATGCGCTGAGAAGCAGCGCGTCCGGCGCCGCGCTCCTGCCGGTGTGCAGGGGCGCGGCGCCGGACGCGCGGGCCGTACGGTGCGTACGCGGAACGTACATACGCGGGTGGTGCTACGGGGCTACGGGCGTATCAGACGTTGACGCCGAAGTCCTGTGCGATGCCGCGCAGCCCGGAGGCGTACCCCTGGCCGATCGCCCGGAACTTCCACTCCGCCCCGTGCCGGTACAGCTCGCCGAAGACCATGGCGGTCTCGGTCGAGGCGTCCTCGGTCAGGTCGTAGCGGGCGAGCTCATTGCCGTCGGCCTGGTTGACCACGCGGATGAACGCGTTCCGAACCTGGCCGAAGCTCTGCTGGCGGGTCTCGGCGTCGTAGATCGAGACCGGGAACACGATCTTGGCGACATCGGCCGGCACGCCGACCAGGTTCACCTTGATCTGCTCGTCGTCGCCCTCGCCCTCACCGGTGATGTTGTCACCGGTGTGCTCGACCGAGCCGTCGGGGCTCTTCAGGTTGTTGAAGAAGACGAAGTTCTGGTCGCCGGAGACCTTGCCTTCGGCGTTGGTCAGCAGGGCGCTGGCATCGAGGTCGAAGTCAGTGCCCGTGGTGGTGCGGACGTCCCAGCCCAGACCCACGGTGATGGCGGTCAGGTTAGGGGCTTCCTTGGTCAGCGAGACGTTGCCGCCCTTGCTGAGGCTGACTCCCACGAGTCCTCCCAAAAAGGTTCGTCAGGAGCACGGTGTGCCCCTTCATTGCTATGCCGGGTGCCGGGGCGCCGCCAGGCGCGGCCTGGGGGCGCCCAGGGATCCCATCAGGATCAACGCGTCGATCCTAGTGAGCGGTTCCCCCTCGTCACAGGGTTTCCGCCGGGACAGGATTTCCGCCGTCACAAGGATTCCGGGGCCTTACAGGGAGTCCAGGGCCTTGACGTAGTCGTTGAGGTCCCGGGCATCGGGGAGGCCGTTGACGATGGTCCAGCGGACCACGCCCTCCTTGTCGATCACGAAGGTGCCGCGCACCGCGCACCCCTTCTCCTCGTCGAAGACGCCGTACGCCCGGCTGGCCTCGCCGTGCGGCCAGAAGTCCGACAGCAGGGGGTACTCAAGACCCTCCTGCTCGGCGAACACGCGCAGCGTGAAGGGCGAGTCGTTGGAGACGGCGAGCAGCTGCACCTCGTCGTTGACGAACTTGGGCAGTTCATCGCGCAGGGCGCACAGCTCGCCGGTGCACACGCCGGTGAAGGCGAACGGGTAGAAGAGGACGACGACGTTCTTCTCACCCTGGAAGTCGGAGAGCCGGACCGACTCCCCGTGCTGGTTCTTCAGCTCAAAATCGGGGGCCTTCGCGCCGACCTCTATCGCCATGGGTGGCATCCCTTCGCTGGTAGTTGATGTGGCTTGATTGGCTGGTTGACCGCGACCACCCTACGCGCAGAGCCCCCCTCCGAAGGTTACGGAGGGGGGCTCTCGGCAGGGTGTCGCGGGGCCGTACGCCGACGGCTGTGCCGGACGGCGGCCACCGGGCCGACCCAGCGCCGGACCGGCTCGCGCCGGACCGGCTCAGCGCTTCGACTTCGCGGCTTTCGGGGTGACCAGACGGCTGCCCGTCCAGTCCTTGCCCGCGTTGAAGCTCTTGGTCTGGGACAGGCCCGCGGTGGTCGCGGCCTCATTGATGTCGCTCGGCTCGACATAGCCGTCACGGCCGGTCTTGGGGGTCAGCAGCCAGACCGGCGCGCCGTCGTCGATCATCTGGATGGCGTCCACCAGCGCGTCCGTCAGGTCGCCGTCGTCCTCACGGAACCACAGCACGACGGCGTCGGCCACGTCCTCATAGTCCTCGTCGACAAGCTCCTGGCCGGTGATCTCCTCGATGGCCTCGCGGAGCTCCTGGTCGACATCGTCGTCGTAGCCGATCTCCTGGACCACCTGATCGGGCTGGAAACCCAGCCTCACGGCAGGGTTGGTCCGCTCCTCCGCGTGGTCCGCGGTCGCGCTCACGGATTGCCTCCTGTCATCTTGCGTTCATTCTTCAAGTCGTTGTGCGCCACGCGCGTGCGCGGGGCATGGGGCGTAGTCCACACGGGCCGGGCGGATCGCGCAAGTACCTGGCCAGCGATCCCGCCCAAACGTGGGGGGTCCCCCCATACGGCGTTCAACGGAGTATTGGGGGAGTGTCGTCGCAACTCCCATCATGGACGAACAGCCACGAGTGAGTCACATCACTCCAAAATGTCCCGTTTGAACGCGCGTACCGCCACGATACGCCGGGTAAGCCACCCAGGGCCGAACGGGCGTACGCGTGCCCCGTCCGGGGTGAGCGTATGGTTTCGATTTGGCCGTCGCACCCCGACGCCCACGCAGCGCCAGTCTCACCACGTGATGGTTACCACCCGGTAGAGGTGACGTATCCCCTACGCGAGGTACACGATGGAGATCGGCGCGACCCAGCAGAGCACGAATCCATTGCGTGCACAGCACGACCGAAAAGCGAAGGAATAGCGTGGCTTCCGGATCCGATCGCAACCCGATCATCATTGGCGGCCTTCCCAGCCAGGTCCCGGACTTCGATCCCGAAGAGACCCAGGAGTGGCTCGACTCGCTCGACGCAGCTGTCGATGAGCGAGGCCGGGAACGTGCCCGCTACCTCATGCTCCGCCTGATCGAGCGCGCCCGCGAGAAGCGCGTCGCGGTGCCCGAGATGCGCAGCACCGACTACGTCAACACCATCGCCACCAAGGACGAGCCGTTCTTCCCCGGCAACGAGGAGATCGAGCGCAAGATCCTGAACGCGACCCGCTGGAACGCGGCGGTGATGGTCTCGCGCGCCCAGCGCCCGGGTATCGGCGTCGGCGGCCACATCGCCACCTTCGCCTCCTCCGCCTCGCTGTACGACGTGGGCTTCAACCACTTCTTCCGCGGCAAGGACCAGGGCGACGGCGGCGACCAGATCTTCTTCCAGGGCCACGCCTCCCCCGGTATCTACGCCCGCGCCTTCCTCCTGGACCGGCTGAACGAGGCGAACCTGGACGCCTTCCGCCAGGAGAAGTCGAAGGCCCCGCACGGTCTGTCCAGCTACCCGCACCCGCGGTCGATGCCGGACTTCTGGGAGTTCCCGACGGTCTCCATGGGCCTCGGCCCGCTCGGGGCGATCTACCAGGCGCGGATGAACCGCTATATGGAGGCGCGCGGCATCGCCGACACCTCCCAGTCGCATGTGTGGGCGTTCCTGGGCGACGGCGAGATGGACGAGCCGGAGTCGCTGGGCCAGCTCTCCCTCGCCGCCCGTGAGGGCCTGGACAACCTGACCTTCGTCGTCAACTGCAACCTGCAGCGCCTCGACGGCCCGGTGCGCGGCAACGGCAAGATCATCCAGGAGCTGGAGTCGCAGTTCCGCGGCGCCGGCTGGAACGTGATCAAGCTGGTGTGGGACCGCACCTGGGACCCGCTGCTCGCGCAGGACCGTGACGGCCTGCTGGTCAACAGGCTGAACACCACGCCCGACGGCCAGTTCCAGACGTACGCGACCGAGACCGGCGCCTACATCCGCGAGCACTTCTTCGGCGACGACCAGCGGCTGCGCAAGATGGTCGAGCACATGACCGACGACCAGATCCTGCACCTGGGCCGCGGCGGTCACGACCACAAGAAGATCTACGCGGCGTACTCGGCGGCCAAGGCCCACAAGGGCCAGCCGACGGTGATCCTGGCCCAGACGGTCAAGGGCTGGACGCTCGGCCCGAACTTCGAGGGCCGCAACGCGACCCACCAGATGAAGAAGCTGACGGTCGACGACCTCAAGCGCTTCCGCGACCGGCTGCACCTGCCGATCCCCGACCAGGAGCTGGAGTCCGGTCTGCCGCCGTACTACCACCCGGGCCAGGACTCGGAGGAGATCCAGTACATGCACGACCGGCGCAAGTCGCTGGGCGGGTATGTCCCGACCCGCGTGGTGCGCGCCAAGCCGCTGCAGCTGCCGGGCGACAAGACGTACGCGACGACCAAGAAGGGCTCCGGTCAGCAGCAGATCGCCACCACCATGGCGTTCGTACGGCTGCTGAAGGACCTGATGCGGGACAAGGAGATCGGCAAGCGGTTCGTGCCGATCGCGCCCGACGAGTACCGCACCTTCGGCATGGACTCGCTCTTCCCCTCGGCGAAGATCTACTCCCCGCTGGGCCAGACCTACGAGTCGGTCGACCGTGAGCTGCTGCTGGCCTACAAGGAGACGCCGACCGGGCAGATGCTGCACGACGGCATCTCCGAGGCGGGCTGTACGGCCTCGCTGATCGCGGCGGGCTCGGCGTACGCCACGCACGGCGAGCCGCTGATCCCGGTCTACGTCTTCTACTCGATGTTCGGCTTCCAGCGCACGGGCGACCAGTTCTGGCAGATGGCCGACCAGCTCTCGCGCGGCTTCGTACTGGGCGCGACCGCCGGCCGTACGACCCTGACCGGTGAGGGTCTGCAGCACGCGGACGGCCACTCGCAGCTGCTGGCCTCGACCAACCCGGCGGTCGTCGCGTACGACCCGGCGTTCGGCTTCGAGATCGCGCATATCGTGCAGGACGGTCTGCGCCGGATGTACGGCGAGGACAGCGAGGACGTCTTCTACTACCTCACCGTCTACAACGAGCCGATCCGGCACCCGGCCGAGCCCGCCGATGTGGACCGCGAGGGCATCCTCAAGGGCCTGTACCGCTTCAAGGAGGGCGAGAAGGGCGCCATCCCGGCGCAGATCCTCGCCTCGGGCGTGGCGGTGCCGTGGGCGATCGAGGCGCAGCGCATCCTGGCCGACGAGTGGGATGTGAAGGCCGATGTGTGGTCGGCGACCTCCTGGAACGAGCTGCGGCGCGACGCCGTCGCGGCGGAGGAGCACAACCTGCTCCACCCGGAGGAGGAGCAGCGCGTTCCGTATGTGACCCGGAAGCTGGCGAACGCGGAGGGGCCGAAGGTGGCCGTCTCCGACTGGATGCGGGCCGTTCCGGACCAGATCGCGCGCTGGGTGCCGGGCACCTACCAGTCGCTGGGCGCCGACGGCTTCGGCTTCGCGGACACCCGCGGGGCGGCGCGCCGCTTCTTCCACATCGACGCGCAGTCGGTCGTCCTGGCGGTGCTCACCGAGCTCGCCAAGGAGGGCCGGATCGACCGCTCGGTGCTCAAGCAGGCGATCGACCGCTACCAGCTGCTCGACGTGGCCGCCGCCGACCCGGGCGCGGCCGGGGGCGACGCGTAACGCTCCAGCAGTAACAGCGAAGCGCCGGGTGGGCTGAGAACAGCCCACCCGGCGCTTTGCCGTGCCCGGTCGTTACGCGGTCGTCAGACGTACGGGTGTACGTGGTCACGTACGCCGTCAGATGTGTGCCGCTCCCGCGCCCGCCTCCGCGTTGTCGCCGCGCTTGGTGAACGCCGCCACCGCGGCCGCCAGGAGCGAGACGACGCCCGCGACGGTGAAGGCGACGCCCATCCCCGACACGAAGGTGTGATGCGCCACGCCGGTGATCTTGTCGACCAGCTCCGGCGGCGTGTCCGGGGCGATCGGGGGCTTGCCGACCTCGACCGCCTTGGACACCTGGTCCAAGTCCTGCCCGGACAGCGGCCCAAGACCGGCGCGCTGCCAGGCGCCGGGCAGGTCGTCGTCGACCTTGGCGGCCATGACCGCGCCGAGCGCGGCCGTGCCGATGCTGCCGCCGACCTGCATGGAGGCCTGCTGGAGGCCGCCGGCGACGCCGGAGAGCTCGATCGGCGCATTGCCGACGATGACCTCGGTGGCGCCGACCATCACGGGGGCGAGACCGAGGCCGAGGAGGCCGAACCACAGGGACATCTCGCCGGTGGAGGAGTCCACGTCGAGGGTGGACGCGCCGAACATCGACACGGAGGTGACCAGCATCGCGACCACCAGCGGGATCCGCGGCCCGAGCTTGGTGATCAGCAGCCCGGCCAGCGGCGAGGCGACGATCATCATGGCGGTCAGCGGCAGCAGGTGCAGTCCGCTGTCGACGGGGCTCATGCCGTGCACGTTCTGCAGGTAGAAGGTGACGAAGAAGATCCCGCCCATGAACCCGAAGGCCATCAGCACCATCAGCACGGTGCCGGCGGACAGCGGGACGGAGCGGAACATGCGCAGCGGCAGCAGCGGCTCGCTGGTCCTGGTCTCCCAGAACGCGAACGCCGCGAAGCAGACGACGGAGATCCCGAGGAACAGCAGCGTCCGGGAGTCGCCCCACTGCCATTCGCCGGACTTGATCACTGCCCAGATCAGGCAGAACATCGCGCCGGACAGCAGCGCGATACCGGGGATGTCAAAGGACTTGGGGGCGTTCTCGGCGCGGTGGTCCTTGAGGATGGCCAGTCCGAAGACGAGGGCCAGGACGCCGACGGGAACGTTGATGTAGAAGACCGACTGCCAGTTGACGTGCTCGACGAGCAGACCGCCGATGATCGGTCCGCCCGCGGTGGACGCCCCGATCACCATGCCCCAGATACCGATGGCCATATTGAGCTTCTCGGCCGGGAAGGTGGCGCGCAGCAGGCCGAGCGCGGCGGGCATCAGCAGGGCGCCGAACAGGCCCTGGAGTACGCGGAAGGCGACCAGCAGGCTCACGCTGCCGGACAGGGCGATGGCGGCCGAGGAGGCGGCGAAGCCGACGACCCCGATCAGGAAGGTCTGGCGGTGGCCGAAGCGGTCACCGAGCTTGCCGGCCGTGATCAGCGAGACGGCGAGGGCGAGCAGATAGCCGTTGGTGATCCATTGGGCGTCGGCGAGCGAGGCGCCGAGGTCTTCGGCGATGGCGGGGTTGGCGATCGCGACGATCGTGCCGTCGAGGGCGACCATCGTCACGCCGATGGCGACGGTCAGCAGCGTCAGCCACGGGTGTCCCCGCAGTCCCTTCGGGGGATCGGGTATGGGAGGTTCCGGCGCCGCGTGGGCGACGGTGGTCTCAGACGTCATGTGGGGAGGCTAGTGTCAGTCACTGACAATTGACAAACAAGTTCACGATTCGGTAACTGTCAGCTTTCCCGCAGGTATGGTGAGCGGCCCGAACGCGCCAGAAAGAGAGCTCCACAGGTGACAACGGACCAGGCGGTTCCACCGCCACCAGCGGGACTTCGGGAACGCAAGAAGCAACGCACACGAGCCGCCCTGGTGCGCTCGGCCCTGGAGCTGTTCACCCGGAACGGATACGACCACACGACGGTCGACGAGATCGCGGACGCGGTCGACGTCTCCCAGCGCACCTTCTTCCGGTACTTCGCCAACAAGGAGGAAGTCGCCTTCGCCGCCCAGGATGTGGCGGAGTCCCACTTCTTCGCCGCCCTGGTCGACCGCCCTGCCGACGAGGCCCCGCTCGCCGCCCTGCACGGCGCCGTCCTCGACGCCTGGGACACCATCGGCGAGGCCGTCGCACAGCTGGTCCCCCAGGACCTCCATCTGCGCATGTACTGCGTGATCGAGTCGACCCCCGCCCTGCTGGCCGAACATCTGCGCCGCACCGCCGAACTGGAGGAGCGGCTGGCCCGGGAGATCGCCCGCCGCGAGGGCCTCGACATCGACACGGATCCGCGGCCGCGCCTGGTGGTCGCGGCGTTCGGCGGGGTGGTCCGGGTGGCGGGCCGGCTGTGGGGCGAGCGCCAGGGCACCAGCATGGAGTCGCTGCGGGGCCTGACCGCCTTCCATCTCGACCATGTCGGGGCGGCACTGGCCGAACGATGGGATAGATAATCCCAAATCAGACAAACGCTACAAAAAGCCTCCGGCGAAATCCCCTTCAAACGTGAGAAGTGTCACGGCATTTGGCAGCCACCACCACCCGTCTCCTAGGGTGTCCCGCGGTGACTTCCTTCTCTGAGCTCGGCTCCCCCTCCCCCGGCTCCACCGCCTGGCGTGCGCTGCTCGCCCTGGCGGTGGTGTTCGTCCTGCTCGCCACCACCGGCTGGACCGCCATGCGGCAGCAGAGAGGGCCCGCGGGTTCACTGGCCGTGGAGCTGGCCGCTTGGAGCAAGGGACACCTCCCGGCGGTCGCCGGAGCCTCCCCGGGCGGCCGGGCCCTCCCCGACCCGTCGGGCCCGCCGCGCCGCCTGGCCCGCTTCCTGGACTCGCTCACCGCCACCCAGCGCGAGCGCCTAGCCCGCCGCTACCCGCTGGTGATCGGCAATATGAACGGCGCGCCGGCGGAGCTGCGCTACCACGCCAACCGGATCGCCCTCATCCGGGCCCGGAACATCGAGCGCAAGCGGATGCACGACAGCGCGCTCACCCCGCTCGGCCGGCACGACGCCGGGCGCCGGATGGAGCGCTACGAGGAGCTGCTGAGCGGCCACCGGCAGATCCTCGCCTTCGACCCCACCGGCTCCGGACGGGCCGCCGAGGTCTTCGGCGACCTGGAACACGCCGGTCGCGTCTCGGTCGTGGTGCCCGGCGTGGACACCAACATCCTGAGCTTCCAGAAGTCCAAGCGCGGCTACACCGCGGTGGACGGCATGGCGCGCGCCCTCCACGACGCCGAGCGGGCCCTCGACCCGAACGGCAACAACGCCGTCATCGCCTGGGCCGACTACACCTCCCCCAGCGGCGTCGGCATGGACGCCGCCACCGGCAAGCTCGCCACCCAGGGCGCCCTGCGGCTGCGCGCGCTGGTCAACGGCCTGCCCGCGCTCACCCGCGTCTCACTGATGTGCCACAGCTACGGTTCGGTGGTGTGCGGGGTGGCCGCCCGCGATCTGGCGCCCAAGGTCACCGACATCGCCGTCGCCGGCAGCCCCGGAATGCGCGCCGACCACGCCTCCGATCTGGGCACCAGCGCCCGGGTCTGGGCGATGCGCGACTCCGGCGACTGGATCGAGGGCATCCCGCATGTGGAGGTCGGCGGGCTCGGCCACGGCGCGGACCCGGTCTCCTCCGACTTCGGAGCCCGCGTGCTGTCCGCCGACGGGGCGCAAGGGCACGCGGGGTACTTCGAGCCGGGCACCACCAGCCTGGAGAACTTCGCCCGGGTGGGGATCGGCGCGGTCCGGTCCGTGCGCTGCGCGGACGGCGACACCTGCCGCTCCGGCCTGAGCTGACGGCCGTACCTGCCCCGTCGGACAGTCCGATCCGCCCCGCCCGGCAGCCCGATTTGCCCCTTCCGTCCCCTGCCGTCGGCCCCGAGCTGACAGTTGGAACCTGAGCTGACGGCTGAAAATTAGCTGACGGCGCAAATTGATTTGACGCGCGTAACCTCCGAAGGGGGACGGGCGGGCCCCCGCCGCATACGATGAGCCGCATGGGTGATGTGCTGGCCGGTTTTCAGACCGTCTGGGAGTTCGATACCGACTCCGTGCTCATCCGCTTCGAACGGGGGATCCGTACGCCGAAGCTGCTGCAGGCGCTCGGCGAGCGCCGCATCCCCTACGAGGCGCTGTCCGCGGTGGAGGTCACCCCCGGCAAACGGGGGACGATAGTGCTGCGCGCCGTGCCCAGACCCGGCGCCGACCCCCTGATGGACGCCGCCGACGGCCAGCTCAAGGACGGGGGCGACCCGTACCGCCTGGTGCTGCCCGCCGAGCGCGGATCGCTCGCCGAGTACTACGCCGAGGAGATCCGCACCGCACTCGGCCCCGCGGCCGCCACCGCCGCCGAGTCCTATCTGGTCGCCGCGCCCGCGCCGCCGCTGTCGTTCAAGGCGTACGACGGCAAGGCGTCCTTCGACGGCAAGGCCGTCTCGTTCCGCTGGTTTTGGACCGGTGCCTCCTCGGCCAAATGGAAGGCCGGGGACCAGCGCTTCCGGGTCGACGAGCTGTCAGGCGTCGAATGGCGCTCACCGGAGTCCAAGGGGGGCGCCGGCGGCTCCCCCAAACAGGGGCGCAGCGGCTATCTGCGGCTGGTGGAGCACGGCGCGGAAGGCGGGCGCGGCGGCACGGACGGCTCGGCCACCGGCATGGGCGGGGCGCGTACGGGTACGGGTTCGGGCGCGGTCGCATCCGGCTCGGCGGGCGCGGGGAGCGCCGCGGCCGTGACGCGGCCCGACCACGACCCCGCCGCGGTCGTCTTCGGCCTGGGCTACGGCCTGGTCCACGAGTCGCTGCCGTTCGCCGCGGCCGTGCTGGAGGCCGTACGGACCTCCACCCCGGACCCGTCCGCGGGCCGCGCCCGCTCGGCGGCCCAGCCAGGACGACGCGACCCCGCCGATATCGCGGACCGCATTCGCCACCTCGGCGAACTGCATACGGCGGGACTGCTGACGGACGACGAGTTCAGCTCGAAGAAGGCCGAACTGCTGGCGGAGCTCTGAGGGCCCGGGGCACCTGAGGGCACCTGAGGGCACCTGAGGGCACCTGAGGGCAACCCCATACCGGGGTATGACGTTCGGGCGCGCTGTCACCCCTACCGAGACGAGACTGATGGCGACGACACACAGGCGACATCGTCGTCCAGGGCGACCAGTGCGAGGCGTTCCAACCTCTAGCTGGTGAGGAGCTGGTGAGGAGCTGGTGAGGATTCCCAAGCACCTTCTGAGGGACGCTGTTCGTGCTCTTGAATGGTGATGGCTGGCGTGAGTTCTTCGACGCCTTCGAGCGGGAAGCGTGGCGGTTCGAGGCGCAGCCCACATACACCATGCCCAAGGAGCAGGAGAACGTAGCCCGCTTCCTGCTGGGTGAAGGAAAGCCCGCGAATCACAATGCGCGCTGGCATGAGCGAGTCAGGGGATACATCGGCTCAGGTCGCAGCATCGGCCGTGTTCGTGTCGTGCGTCAGCCACTCACCGACTACCAGCGGTACCAATTCGTGTGGGGTATCCCCAGCAACATCAGGGCCGGTGAGGACATTCGAGTCTTGGATGTAACCCACGATGACCACGGCCTGCCACTCATCGGCCAAGACTGGTGGATGTTCGACGGAACCCGCATCGCCCGTCTCAACTTCCGGCCGGACGGTACCCAGATCAACCGCGAGGCGTACGAGGGTGACCCTGCTCCCTACCGGGAATGGCAACGGCTCGCCCTAGAACACGCTGTGCCCTTTGAGGAGTACGTGAAGGGCCTTGACCATTGATCCGGGACTGCTAGGTCAGTCAAAGGCTGACCTAGTTCCAGCTCATTCCCGATACCGAGCCGGACGCCGAACCGCTCACGTTCGCCATTCCGTGCGCGGTGTGTGAGCAGACCGGGGAGCCCAGTGACGACCACGGCGTCGCGCACGCGTGGGCGACCGGTCATCTGAAAGCGAATCCGGAGCACTTCATCTATCGGGAAATCATCACCCGCCCCTGCCGGTTCAAGCCGGGAGCGTGGAAGTGACGCGAACCATCCTGAAACGCTCGGACCTGGTGCTCAGTGCCGAACGCGCGCAGGGAGCGCCGGACGGCATCTATCTCGAGGAGTGCATGACGTGCCCCGCCACATCGGGACGGGTGGACAGCGACCCCGGTTCGTTGCGCGTGGGCCATCCTTCACACCCAACAACAAGGACTGAATCGCGGCCAGTTCCTCGTGCCCGTTGAGCGTCACTGGCGTGTGGACCCCGTGCACACCTCGGACGTACACTCCACGGCCGCACTGCCCCCGACCCGCAGCGCGCACACCGTCGGCCGACGCCTGCCACGCACCGCGCCCCCGGGCACTGGAGCGTCTGCCGAAGGCGTGCCGTGGCGTGGCTGGGGCGATTCGCCGGGGCGCTGGTCCTGACTACGTCCCTTGCGGCCGTCGGACTCGGCGGGTACCTCATCGGGACCGGCCAGGACACCGGCTGACCCGCTGATGACACCGCACGGCCGGAGACGAGTCCCGCAGCCTCCGGTCGTGCGGGCTCGGTGTCGCACACCGCGCCGCGAGAGCACCACCAACCAGTCCCGTCCCCGACAGCAATATATTTCCGGAACTCGCCGGAAAAGCATTGCAGAGTGGACTTGTTCCCGGTGGTGCTTTTTGTCTTCCGAGTCCCGGTCTTGTCTCCGGTTCATTCAAGGAATAACAAATAGCGCTTCCCTTCCCGATACCCACTTCACTAAGATCTGCACCATGTTTATTCGTCGGATGTTAAGAGCAACCGTCGGCTTCGCTGTCGTCGCCGGTGTTGCTTTCACGGGGACCGTCGAGGCCGGCGCGCAGTCGGCACAGACCGCCGAGAGCCGGAAATCGGCCGCTGAGCAGGTGCTCTACTACAACCACTCCTACGGAGTCGTCGACCGCGAGACGGCCGACGCCGTGGAGAATTCGGACTTTCTGCGGGAGTTCGCCAATTTCGAGGTCCGCACCACGAGCAGTGGTGACCTCACCTGGAAGGGCCGTTACCTCTACGGCGGCCAGACCTACATCGAGCTGTTCGGGGCCGGCGACCTGCCGGGCCAGGACGCCAACTTCGGTTCCAGCTCCGTCGCGTACTCGACCGAGCACGACGGTGACCTGGCGAAGGTGAGCCAGGGGCTGCGGGATCAGGGGTACAACAAGCTGGACGAATTCCTCCAGTCGCGTAACTTCGGTGACGGCGTTCTGGTGCCGTGGTTCGACGGTGTTCAGTTCCCCGTCGCCGACTATCCCTATGACTCCTTCGGCTCATGGGCGATGGAGTACCGGGAGGAGTACTTCTCCGACCCGCGCAGCAAGACCGGACCGGCGAGCTACCCCGGTGACACCAGCCGTCAGCGCTATCTGCCGGACACCTACAAGGACCACCAGATGCGGGACCTGACCCGTATCCGCTTCGCCGTCACCGAACGCGACCTCAACACGCAGCTGCCGCTGTTCAAGGCCGGCGGGCTGGACATCAAGCAGGTCCCGGGCGGTGTCCTCGTCAAGGACGGCCTGACCACGATTCAGTACGACGTGGTTCCGGCCGACAAGGTGGGTCTCAAGCAGATCCAGATGTCGCTCAACGCGTCAGTGGACGACCGGCACGTGGAGCGGATCGGCAACTCGACCCTCGTCGTGGGCCCCGGCACCAGCGCCGTCTGGACCTTCGACAAGCCGTAACGCCGCATAGCTGACGTCATACGACAACGCCGGCCTGGATCCGTCCAGGCCGGCGTTGCCGTATCCGCGCGCGGACCCCTCACACCAGGCCGTGGCGGCAGTCGCCGCCGTGGTCCGCGCTGTCCGCGCAGCTGACCGCCGCGTAGCGACCGAGGGCGATCCGCGCGAAGTTGCGCAGCGACTCCGTGCCGGGGGCGAAGTAGCCCGTATGGCCGTGGGCCCGGTCCGCGGAGACCACGCGGGCGCCGAAGGACGGGTCGGTCGGGTCCTCGCCGTGGCCCAGGCCCAGGAAGTCGAAGCCGGTCACCCGCCGGACCCAGTCGGAGCCGTCGCGCGCCGCCCAGACCCGGGCGGCCGGGCCCAGGTCCGCGGCGTCGTCGGCGCGTACGCCGGGGGAGCCGAACACCACCAGATCCGAGATCTCGGCGCCGTCGAGACGGGAGGCGGTCAGCCCGCAGACGACCGAGCCGTAGCTGTGGCAGAAGACGGCCGGCGGGGCCTGCGCGGCCTCGCCGGCCGTCGCGGCCAGACCGGCGAGGAAGCGGTCGAGGCGGGGCACGCCCGCCTTGGCGAGGCGGCCGGTGGCGGCGTCTGGGCCCAGGCCCAGCGGGGTGGTGTAGCCGACCCATACGACGACGGCCGTACGGACCCCCGGCGCCTCCCGGCCCATCTGCGCGCGCAGCGATCTGGCCATGCCCGCCGCGGAGCCGTACGGGCGGTCCGTACGGTCGAACGTCGACAGGTCGGTGTCGGAACCGGGGACGAGGACCGCCGTGCGCTGCGCGGCCATCAGATCCCCGAACACCTCGGCCACTTGGCCGCGGCCGCGCGGATCGAAGGCCAGGATCCGGCGGCCGGGGGCGAGCAGCCGGGTGTACCGGTCGATGAGCGGGCTCTTCGGGTCGGCGGCCCGCTCCTTGGCGCGCTCCGCCCGGATCGCGAGGGTGTTGGCGGTGTAGCGCAGTGCCACGGGCGCGCCGTCGAGATTGCCGACGACACTGGGATGACGCAGCGCCAGGGTCCGCTGCTGGGACGCGGTGAGCCCGGCGAAGAAGCGCGCGATCTCGGCGGGCGAGGCGGTGGCCGGATCCGGCAGCCGGCCCGCGGCGCCGGGGACCGGTGAGTGGTCCGCGCGCCAGGCGGCCGTGCCGGGCGGCGGGCCGGTGACGGGCTGCTGCTCATGGGCCACGGTCCAGCCGACGGTGCCCGCCATGACGGTGACCATGAGCGCTGCGGTGATCAGGCTGCGGGCCCGGTGCCTGCCGACCTGTGTATGCGACATGGTCGCGTCTCCCTCTGTTGTGCGGTGGCGGAGGGAAACGTAGGAAGGTGGTGGGTGGCGAAGCGTCACACCCCGGAGCCAACTGCCGGGTCATACCTGGGTAGGGGGTGGCTTGGTGCGGGGG
>NZ_MUNE01000315.1:0-241 GCF_002154605.1 Streptomyces milbemycinicus
CGGCCCCGCCCCGGCGACATTCAGCCGCGACAGCACCTCCGTGGCCTCCCGCAGCGCCTCCGCCAGCTCCCGCTCGGCCTCGCCCAGCGACGGCACATCGGCCGGCGGCGCCTCCCGCACCGGCACAGAGCGCCACACCACCTCGCTGTGCACATCGCCCTCGGGCCCAGCCTGGAACACCTCCGGCACCAGGCCCAGGGCCACCCCCGTCACGATGACCGCCTCGCCCGCGTCCAGCGCC
>NZ_MUNE01000315.1:282-11545 GCF_002154605.1 Streptomyces milbemycinicus
GCAGCGCCACCCGCAGCCCCTTGGCCCCGAGCGCCCGCAGCCGCCCGAGCGCGAGCGTCAGCCCGACCGGGGCGGTCTCCCCGGGCATATCGGCCACACGGTGCGAAGCGTCGTCGGCCGCGATGCGATGCGCGGCCTCGTCCGGAGAGACAAGTCCGGCAAGAAGGGCATTTCCCCAGGCGGCAAGGCGCCCTGAACGCGGTTCATCGAGCATGGCCCCAGCCTAAGGACTGGCGCTGACAATACGTGGCGTAGGTTTTCCCCTGGGGGCGGCGCCTACAGGCGCACGCGATACTCGAGACTGCAATGGGAGACAACGCGCTCATGAGCGATGTTCTGGAGCTGGTGGACGTATCCGTGGTCCGCGATGGTCGGGCTCTGGTGGACGAGGTCTCCTGGTCGATCAAAGAGGGAGAGCGCTGGGTGATCCTCGGCCCCAACGGCGCCGGCAAGACCACCCTGCTCAACGTGGCCTCCAGCTATCTCTTCCCGAGCAACGGGACCGTCCGGATCCTCGGCGACAAGCTCGGCGCGGTCGACGTCTTCGAACTGCGCCCCCGTATCGGCATGGCCGGTATCGCCATGGCCGACAAGCTCCCCCGCCGCCAGACCGTGCTCGAGACCGTGCTCACCGCCGCGTACGGCATGACCGCCCACTGGCACGAGGACTACGAAGCCGTCGACGAGCAGCGCGCCCGCGCCTTCCTGGACCGCCTGGGCATGACCGACCACGTGGAGCGGAAGTTCGGCACCCTCTCCGAGGGCGAGCGCAAGCGCACCCTCATTGCCCGGGCCATGATGACCGACCCCGAGCTGCTGCTCCTCGACGAGCCCGCGGCCGGCCTGGACCTCGGCGGCCGCGAAGACCTCGTACGGCGCCTGGGCCGGCTCGCCCGCGATCCGCTCGCCCCCTCAATGATCATGGTGACCCACCATGTGGAGGAGATCGCCCCCGGCTTCACCCACGTCCTGATGATCCGCCAGGGCAAGGTGCTGGCGGCCGGCCCGGTCGAGACCGAGCTGACCTCCCGCAACCTCTCCCACTGCTTCGGACTCCCGCTGGTCGTGGAGCGCAACGGCGACCGCTGGACCGCCCAGGGCCTGCCGCTGAGCTGACACCCCTGACACCCCTGATACCTCTGATACCTCTGATACACCTGACCCGAGGCCCGGGGGTGATCCGCGCTCTGTTCCCGGACACACCCCGAGAACTACCATGACCTTGTGGATCCTTGGGTGTGGTGGCTGATCGCCGCCGTAGGGCTGGGCATTCCGCTCGTGCTGACCGCGATGCCGGAATTCGGCATGGTCGCCGTCGGCGCAGTTGCCGCCGCGATCACCGACGCGCTCGGCGGCGGCGCCGTGTTCCAGGTCGTGGTCTTCTCCGCGGTCTCCGTCGCGCTGGTCGCAGTCGTCCGGCCGATCGCGGTGCGCAGCCGCACCCAGCGGCCCGTGCTGGCCAGCGGGGTGGAGGCATTGAAGGGCCGCCAAGCCGTCGTCCTCGAGCGGGTGGACGCAAGCGGCGGCGGACGCATCAAACTCGCGGGCGAGGTGTGGTCGGCCCGCGCCCTCGACCCCGACCAGGCCTATGAACCGGGCCAGCAGGTCGACGTCGTGGACATCGACGGCGCCACGGCTGTGGTCATGTGAACCACCGAGGTCATGTGAACCACAGAGCCGTCATACGGGGATACGAGCCGGATACCAGCCCCAGGCCGCACGGCTGCCAACTGGCCCTCAGATCTGACAGACTCGACTCGAGATCGACATCGCTATCGAGATCATCGAGACCAACGAGATCATCGACATTGCCATCGAGATCGACGACCAGACCTGATCATCCCGATCAACCAGAAGCATGAAGGGCACGGGGAAGCCGCTGTGGAACCGATCATCATCGTCCTGATCATCCTGGTGGTGCTCGTCTTCGTCGCACTCATCAAGACGATCCAGGTCATCCCGCAGGCGAGCGCCGCCATCGTCGAGCGCTTCGGCCGCTACACCCGCACCCTCAACGCGGGCCTCAACATCGTCGTGCCGTTCATCGACTCGATCCGCAACCGCGTCGACCTGCGTGAGCAGGTCGTGCCGTTCCCGCCGCAGCCGGTGATCACCCAGGACAACCTGGTGGTGAACATCGACACCGTCATCTACTACCAGGTGACCGACGCCCGCGCCGCCACCTACGAGGTCGCCAGCTACATCCAGGCGATCGAGCAGCTGACCGTCACCACCCTGCGGAACATCATCGGTGGCATGGACCTGGAGCGCACCCTGACCTCCCGCGAGGAGATCAACGCGGCGCTGCGCGGTGTGCTCGACGAGGCCACCGGCAAGTGGGGCATCCGCGTCAACCGCGTCGAGCTCAAGGCGATCGAGCCGCCGACCTCCATCCAGGACTCGATGGAGAAGCAGATGCGCGCCGACCGTGACAAGCGCGCCGCGATCCTCCAGGCCGAAGGTGTCCGGCAGTCCGAGATCCTGCGCGCCGAAGGTGAGAAGCAGTCCTCGATCCTGCGGGCCGAAGGTGACGCCAAGGCGGCCGCGCTGCGCGCCGAGGGCGAGGCGCAGGCGATCCGTACGGTCTTCGAGTCCATCCACGCCGGAGACCCGGACCAGAAGCTGCTCTCGTACCAGTACCTCCAGATGCTGCCGAAGATCGCCGAAGGCGACGCCAACAAGCTCTGGATCGTGCCCAGCGAGATCGGCGACGCCCTCAAGGGACTCGGCGGCGCCTTCGGCAACTTCGGCCCGATGGCGGGCGGCAACGGCGGCGGCTCGGCGGCCACCGGCAAGGAGGCCGCCCCGCGCCGGGAGCAGCCCAGGATCGACTGACACCCGCGATCAGATACGTACGAACCCCCCGCGCCGGCGAAAGGCGCGGGGGGTTCGTATGTATCAGGGGCTGACCAAGTCCGGTCCGGCCTCGGACGGTTCAGGGTCCAGGGCTCAGGCGGGCAGCGCCAGCCACTCCGGCAGACCCTCGCGCTCCGCCACCCCCAGCGCCAGCAGCAGCGCATCCGAGGGCGTCGGCTCGAACGGCGCGTTCAGCAGCCGCATCCCGGCCTGCTCCGGAGTCCGGTCCGCCTTGCGGTGGTTGTCCTCCGCACAGGAGGCCACCGTATTGAGCCAGGTGTCCCCGCCACCGTGCGACCGCGGCACCACGTGGTCCACGGTCGTCGCCCTGCGGCCGCAGTAGGCGCACCGGTGCCGGTCCCGGACCAGCACCCCGCGCCGCGACCACGGAGCGCGTCTTCGGAACGGCACGCGTACGTACCGGCACAGCCGGATCACCAGCGGCACGGGCAGATCGACGTCCGCGGCGCGCACCCGCAGTCCGGGGTGGGCGTGTTCGATGACGGCCTTGTTCTGCAGGACCAGCACCACCGCACGGCGCAGCGACACCGCCGACAGCGGCTCGAAGCTCGCGTTCAGAACCAATGTCTCGCGCATCCCGACCACCTCCGCATCCGGCCAATCCCGGCCCGCGCGTACGGGCGGGCCGGGATACATCTTTGGCCGGGAGCGAGGCCGAGGACAACGCAATTTAGGCCCGGTAAAAGGCCTGTACGCACCTGTACGCACCGCACACCGGGTCGGTCGGGGTGCGGGCGGAAGGGGTTGTCAGCCGGCGGCCGGGTTCTCGTACTCGCCGATCAGCTGGGCGCGCGCCAGCGTGTGGAAGCGCAGATTGAAGCCGACGACCGCGGGCGAGGCGTCGGCGTCCGGGCCCAGCTTCTCCGCGTCCACCGCGTAGACGGTGAACACATAACGGTGCGAACCGTCCCCGGGCGGCGGCGCGGCCCCGCCGAAGTCGCGCGAGCCATAGTCGTTCCGGGCGTGCACCACACCCTTGGGAAGCCCCGCACTCTGCTCGATTTTCGCGCTCCGCGCGGTGGTGCCACTACCCGCACCGGCCGGCAACTCGGTCACATCCACCGGGATGTCGAACAACACCCAGTGCCAGAACCCGCTGCCCGTCGGCGCGTCCGGGTCGTAGCAGGTGACGGCGAAGCTCTTCGTCTCCGCGGGGAAGCCCTCCCAGCGCAGCTGCGGCGAGGTGTTCCCCTCGGCGTACACCTGGGCGGACTTGAGAGTGCCCCCGGGCTCGACGTCATCGCTCACCACGGTGAACGACGGCACCGGCGGATGGAAGTCATGGGGGAGCGGGCGCCGGTTCTGCTCGGACACGTCGAAACCTCCTGCTGCTCGCGCTGGTCGTATCGGCCGCCAGCCTAACGAGACCGCAGCCGCGCGGGCTGACACCATGCCCTCATGACCGGACCGACGCCCACGCCCCCGCCCGGCCCCGGCCGGTACACCGCCACCCTGCGCCTGGACGGCGTGCGGGACAAGGCGGGCTTCCTCGACCGCTGCGCCCAGGACCTCGGCCTTCCCGCATGGTTCGGCCAGAACTGGGACGCGCTCGCCGACTGCCTACGAGACCTGTCCTGGTGGGGCCGGCCGGAGGAGGGCTTCGTACTGCGCGTCCACGGCTGGGAGGCATTCCGTACGGCCGCCCCCGAGGCCGCGGCGACGGCGGCCGAGGTGTTCGCCGAGGCCACCGGCCACTGGGCCGACCGTGGCACTCCGCTGACCGTACGGTACGAGTGACAGCACGCGGGGCGTGCACCGAGGAAAGACGGTGCACGCCCCGCGAAGAGCCGAAGCAGGCCAGGCCCAGCGGCGATCAGAACCAGTTGCGCTTGCCGCCGACCTCGGCGAGCCACTGGTTCAGGTACGCGGCCCAGTCGGTGTCCTGGTAGGACCCGAGGTTGACGGTGAAGGACCGGTACGAGTCGCCGCCCTCGGCGAACAGGCCCGGCTTCTTGTCCATCTCCAGGACGACGTCCATCTCGCGGTCGTCCGCGACAAAGCTCAGCTCGACCTGGTTGAGCCCGCGGTACTGCTGCGGCGCGTAGAACTCGATCTCCTGGTAGAAGGGCAGCCGCTGGCGCGTCCCACGGATGTGCCCGCGCTCCAGGTCGGCGCTCTTGAACCGGAAGCCGAGCTGGCCGAAGGCGTCGAGAATGGCCTGCTGCGCGGGGATCGGGTGCACATTCACCGGGTCCAGGTCACCGGAGTCCACGGCGCGCGCGATCTGCAGCTCGGTCGTCACACCCACGTTCATCCCGGTGAGGTGCTGGCCCAGGAACGTCGTGATGGGCGTCTCCCAGGGGATCTCAAGACCGAACTGGACCGCGTGCACCGCCCCGGGCTGCACCTCGAAGGCGCCGCCCAGCTGCTGCCGGGTGAACTCGACGTCCTGCTTGTACTCCTGGTCGTTGCCCTCCACCTCGACCCGCGCCTGCAGACCGACCGACAGCCCCTCGATCGCCTGCGCCACCGAGCCGCCCTGGATCCGGACCTCGCCCTGGACGATGCCGCCCGGAACGACGTTCTCCTCCGTCAGCACCGTCTCCACCGAAGCGCCACCGGCACCCAAACTCGCGAGCAGCTTCTTGAAGCCCATGTTCTCCCTCTCAAGGACGCGCCTGCATCTTGTTCTGATCGCACGACGACCACTGTTGAACCCTAGGAACGCGGAACGGCGGGGAGCGGTTCCGTGTTGGCCCACCCTGTCAGCGGACCGGCTCCACTCCAACCACCCGTTGATATCGCTTGCACTACGCTCGGGCCGTGTGATCGCAACCCCCGACCGTACGCCGCTGACCCGCCGGTTCTTCGACCGACCCGTCCTCGAAGTGGCCCCGGATCTCCTGGGGCGCACCCTCGTCCGCCGGACGCCGGACGGAGCGGTCGAGCTGCGCCTGACGGAAGTGGAGGCGTACGCGGGCCCGGCCGACCCCGGATCACACGCCTACCGGGGCCGCACGGAGCGCAACGCCGTGATGTTCGGGCATGCGTATGTCTACTTCATCTATGGCATGTCAAGGCGTTCAGCATGAACGTTGTGAATCTCGCTCACCCCGCTGAAGAAGTCGCCCCCAAGCTGCTCGGTGCCATCCTCACCCACGAGACCCCCGAGGGAACCGTGAGCATCACCATCACGGAGACCGAGGCGTACTCCGGTAAGGCCGACCCCGCCTCCCACGCCTACCGAGGCAGGACACCCCGAAACGCCGTCATGTTCGGACCCGCAGGACACCTGTACGTCTACCGGTCTCACGGTCTCCACTGGTGCGCCAACATCGTCACCGGAACAGACGGCATCGCCTCAGCTGTCCTCATCCGGGCAGGCAGGGTCATCGAAGGGGAAGACCTGGCACGCAAGCGGCGAGGGGCGAAGGTCGAAGGCCCACGCCTTGCGCGCGGCCCGGGGAACTTCTGCCAGGCGCTCGGCATCACGGCAGAACACAACGGCACAGACCTACTGACGGGCGCCTCGGTCGTGCTGTCCGAGGGCGATCCGGTACCCGCTGCGCTCATCCGGGTCGGCCCTCGGGTGGGCGTGAGTAGAGCCCACGACTGGCAGCACCGCTTCTACCTCGCCGATGATCCAACAGTCTCGGCGTACCGACCGAGCCCGAGAGCCAAGCCGCCCGGCGGAGCCTGAGCCGCTGTGCGCCTCGCTCACGGCTCGCCGCTGAGTCGGCACCGAGCTGGGCCCGAAGACGCGTGATCGCTCGTATGCCTGGCGCGTGACGCGTCCCTGGCCGGTCGGGTGACTGCCGACGGATGCCGACTCGGGCCGGAGGGGTGGGGGATGACCCCCTTGGGGCGTTCTTCCGTACCGCCAGGGTCACGGTCACCGTGCACAACGAAGAACAGCCGGCCGGATACATCAACGGCCGACCGCTTACGACTCTCGATAGGGGACGGATCATCGTCCCGCTCGGGCGTGCCGTGATGGTCTTCTGCGCGGGCGAGCGCCGGATTACCGATGAGGCGCTTGCCTTCGGCAGGATGGGCGCATGACAGAGATCCGCACATCCCGTCTCCTCCTACGCCGCTGGCACGACGACGACCTCGCGCCGATGGCGGACATCAACGCGGACCCGCGGGTTATGCGCTGGATCGACGACGGCTCGGTGCGCGACCTGGACCACACGGTGGAGGCCATCGAGCGATGGGAGGAGGAGTGGGACGAGGAGGGCTTCGGCCTCTTCGCCGTCGAGCTGCTGGCCTCGGGCGAATTGATCGGCTTCACGGGACTGTCCGTGCCCGAGTTCCTGCCGGAGATGATGCCCGCCGTGGCGATCAGCTGGCGGCTCGGCTCACAGTTCTGGGGCCAGGGATACGCGTCCGAAGCCGCGCACGCCACGCTGGAGTTCGCGCTCCAGGACCGCGGCTTGGACCGCGTCATCAGCATCAACCAGGTGGGGGACAACGCCTCCGAGAACGTCATCCGCAAGCTCGGCATGGTGCCCGAGCGGGAGACGGCACACCCGGTGTACGGTTACCCGCTGCGCGTTCACGCCATCGATCTCACCGAGTTCCAGGCGTGAACCGGCCGAGCCGTCGATCATCACAAGACAGCCGACCACTGTCCCTACGTCCCTGAGCGCATTGATCGCGACAGTACGGACATCGAGGGACGGACGGTGTCTTCCCGTCGCTGACCTGCGCTTTCACGGAACTGCGGCCAGAGCCTTGAAAACGGCCAGGGACGCTCTTCACTCGCCATTTGGTTGCGCCCTCAACGAGAAGACGGATTCTCTTCCGGTAGGCCGGCTGCCCTTGGTGCCGTGGCGGACGGTGGCCTGGATATGCGGGCCACAGGAGTCAGTCCGGCCATGAGGAGCAATGCGCCGATCGGCAGCAGGTCGAGGTTGGCCGCGAACAGAAGGAAGCCCACGAGTACCAGCAGGGGACTCCAAACGGGCAGCAGACGCGGTTTGGCGGCCACCAGCATGACCAGCAAGGTGAGCCAGCCCAACTGGAACGCAAGTGGGCCGATCATCTCCAGCGGTTCAGGCAATGGTGCCGCGGTGTCCAGGTCTGCGAACAGATCACCGAGGATCACCCAGAGGAAACAGGCGACGCCGAACAGGCTGACTGCTGCGGCCACGTTCGCGAGGAGACGCCTGCGCATGGTGGCGGCGGGGACGGGTTGACGCAGCCTGACCGTCACCACGCCGAAGAGTGCGAAGCCGATGAAGAACAGAGTGTGTCCGAGGTTCCAGGCGAGCCCAGGTCCGTGCTCCCCGTCTAACCCGTCGACGAGTCGCAGCAGGCCGTACAGCACCAGCAGGAGCGGAGCGATGAGGGCGGGGCTCTGCACGCCCACGAGTTTGGAGGTCATACCGGCAGACTCACAGGCCGCTGGCCTCCGGCCTATCGGGGGCGTCCCCCACCGAACCTGGGAATGTGTCCCGTAGGGGGCCGTGTGCACCCAGGGGATACGGCTGCCGAAGCCTGGCCCCGAATCGACGGCCGACGGGCGAATCCGCAGGCGCGGGGGCTCCGCTGACTGCAGAGCAGTGGCCTGCAGGTGGGGAACTTCGGAGAGCAGCTCCGTCCCCCGCTGAGCGCACGGTGAGGAGATTCAGATAGCGCCATCATCGTCCCCGGCCCGGCTCTGCGTGTAGCCGTTCGGGTTGCGCAGATATCGAGCCGCAGACTTCAGGACGAGCGTCTTGACCAGCCGAGGCGCCGTGTCCTCGGGCTAATCGCGGCCGTACGTGGCCGCCAGGTCTGAAGCGTCTTCCAGCGCCCCGGCTGCCATCCGCAGTTCGTCAGGGTCGAGGTCCCAGCCGATGCGGCCCTTCAGTTCGTCGAGAGTGGCGTACGTCAGGCTGCATCCTCCTTTCGTGCACACGAGTAAGGGGCCGACGCAAGTGCGCGTCGCCCCCTACGGAAGCCCTGTTCTTCTGGCGAGGCGTCGTTAGATCTCGCCGCCCTCTTCCCACCCGCATTCGCCGCAACGGACTCCTGCGTACATGTCGTCCCTGCGGTCATCAACGGCGCTCCAGCCGTCCAACTTCGAACTCGGCGCCCCGCAGCGGGGACAGCCGACTATGACGCCGAACCCTTCGAAATACCGGTATTCGAGTCCGGACTCTTCGACTGTCTGCTGCATCAGCTTCAGGAGTTCTGCCTGGGACTCCACGCCTACGAGTTCCCGAGCAGCTCGATCGGCATCGCCATTGGCTATCGTCCTCAGCCAGCCGTCACGCATCGCTCACGGGTTCCGGAAGGTGATCCGGCAGTGGTCCGCCTTGAACCCTCGGACTCCTCGGCCTCTCGGCATCAGCTCGACGAGTTCGCAGACCTGCATGACGACCGTCCGCACGTAGTCGATCCGGTCGGGGTCTTCGTAGTCCAGCTCCTCCCACAGGTACTCGACGTCCCCCAGATCTACCCGCACCCGCTTCGCTGCCAGGTCTGCCAGCTCGGTCCGGACCTTCGCTAGGTCGGCATCGCACCTGCCGATGCCTGCGCGCATGGTCGATGCGTCGATGTCCCCTACGGCGAACATCTCTGCCAGGGCGGTACGCCTCTCGGATGTGGCCACCTCCTCGGCCAGTAGCTCGGCCTCGCACTCCTCGTCTGCGGCATCCGTGGCTGGAGCCTGGTTCCACTCCTCGGCCCGGGAGATGACCTGCCGGACCACGTAGGAGTCAAGCGGGTCTGCTGGGCATGTGATGCACCGGCCGCCTGAACAGGTGTAGATGCGGTACCGCTCGCCTGCCGCGTCCTTCCGGCTCCATCCCTGCGTAACGACGGCCTGACACTTCGAGCAGCGGACCACGCCGGACAACAGAGCCTTGCGCTTCCCTCCGCCGCCCGTGTTGCGCTCAGGGTCGCTCAGGTAGCGCGCCAGGGCCCGGAACATGCCCTCGGAGACGATCGGCTCCCAGTTGCCTGTGCCGGTCTCCTCGGTCACCCGTACGCGTCGCCCATCCGGCTTCTCGACCCACTGGGAGTACGTCTGGATGCCCGCGTTCCTCGGCTTCAAGAGGACGCCCCGGAGGTTCGAGCTACGCCACTCCTTGCCGTGCGGCGAGAGCAGCTCGCGAGCGTTCCAGTCCTTCGCGATGGACCACAGGGAGACACCGGCCAGGACATCCCGGTACGCCCGCCGCAGGGCTTCCGCCTCCTCGTCGCGATGCGTGCCGTCGCGCTCGAAGCCGAAGGGGCGAGTGCTCCAGAAGGGCCTGCCCGACTCCCTGCGGCGCTGATGACCGAGCACCTGACGCTCTACTCGCATCTCGGTCTCGTTCTCGGCTACCGCAGCGCCGATGCGAGCGGCCAGGCGACCCGAAGGGGTCGCCAAGTCCAGGACGCCTTGAGCTTGTGCGGCGGCCAGATGAACGCCGGTCTCCTCGGCCAGGTCCACCAGCTCGACCAGGTCTCGTGTTGTCCGGTAGAGGCGGTCGTAGTGCCTGGCCACGACTACATCAGCCGTACCCGTCCGAACCAGCTCGACCACGCGCCTCCAGCCTTCACCGCGAGCCGACACCTTGCGGCCCTCAACGACGCGGAACTTCGACGCCGAAGAGTCCTTCTCTGTGATGACCTCTACAACCGTCCAGCCGTTCCGGTCGCACAGTACCTGGCTCAGTTCGACCTGTTGCGTGAGATTCCCACCCTTGGACTCCTCGCCCCTCGGGGTTGGGCTGAGCCTGGCGTAGATGATCGCTCGCACTGTCTGTCTCTCCTGCCTGCTTGTCGCCGCCTTGCCGGTGATGCGACGACGTACATGTTCACTGCGTTACTTATGCATGTGGCACTGCATGGGCCTGGTGTGCGGCCCGGCGGGCTCGCCCAGCGGGGTGCTGCTGCGGGCGGGGGAGATCCTGAGCGGCCACGAGTGGGCCCATAAGCACCGTCCCACCGCCCGCAACGACCGCGAACTGGCCAAGGGACCCGCGCGCCTCGCCACGGCCCTCGGCATCGACCGCCGACTGAACGGCATCGACGTCTGCGCCGGCCCGCAGTCCCAGATGGCGATACTCACCGGTGCCCCCGCCCCGGCCGACCAGGTGCTCAGCGGCCCGCGTACGGGCGTCGGAGGCGAGGGCGCAACGCACCCGTACCGCTTCTGGATCGACGGCGACCCGACGGTGAGCCCGTACCGCGCGCACACCCCCCGCCGCCGGAAGTCCGACGCGCCGTCAGACGCAACTTGACTCTGGACACCCCGGCGCCTAACGTAGCCCGAGCCGCTTGAGACGGGCAGCGCTGTCGACACGACCATGGTCGGGCCGCAGCACCTCGATTCACGAGCGGCAAACCACTACCGACGATTCCCGGACAGGGTCTATTTCTGCTGCGCAGAAATTCGATCCGAAGGCTCGATTAGGAGCCGGGCGGGAAATCAGCTAAAGTAGTGAACACACCGAAGGGAAGCGCCCGG
>NZ_MUNE01000316.1 GCF_002154605.1 Streptomyces milbemycinicus
GTCCACCGGCGCGGGGGCGGGCCCCGGAGCCGGTCGCCGCGCCGGTGGACGGCGGGCTCGCCGAGCTGGTGCCCGACCGGGACCGTGCGCGCGCATGGACCCTGCTGGTGGACGGCAAGCCGCAGTCCCATGTGGACCTCGACGACCCGTCGTATCTGGACTTCGAGTACCAGCGCCGGCTCGGCCACATCGCCGATCTCGCCGCCCCGCCCGGCCGCCCGGTCCACGCCGTCCACCTCGGCGGCGGCGCCTTCACGCTCGCCCGCTATATCGCGGCGACCCGGCCCCGCTCCACCCAGCAGGTGGTCGAGGTCGACGCCCCGCTCGTCCAGTTCGTACGGCGCGAGCTGCCGCTGAACCCCGCCGACCGGATCCGGGTGCGCGGCGCGGACGCGCGGGCGGGTCTGGGCAAGGTGCCCGACGGCTGGGCCGATCTGATCATCGCCGATGTCTTCAGCGGCGCCCGCACCCCGGCCCATCTCACCAGCGTGGAATTCCTCGCCGAGGTGCGCCGGGTGCTGCGCCCCGACGGGCTGTACGCGGCCAACATCGCGGACGGCCCGCCGCTCGCCCATCTGCGCGCCCAGGTCGCCACCGCGTGCGCGGCGTTCGCGCAGGTGTCGCTGACCGCCGACCCCGCCGTGCTGCGCGGCCGCCGCTTCGGCAACGCCGTGCTGCTGGCCGCCGACCGCGGGCTGCCCCTCGCCGAGCTGACCCGCCGCGCCGCCGGGGACCCCCACCCGGCGCGGACCGAACACGGCCGCGCGCTCGCGGACTTCACCGGCGGCGCGGCCCCGGTCACCGACGCGACCGCCGCACCCTCCCCGGCGCCGCCGCCCGAGGTCTTCGACTGACCGGGCCGGCGCACCGCCCTCTGCCCGGGCAGGGGAGCGTGGTGTGATGGATCGCATGAAGCGTGCGGATTCTCAGGCGTCGCAGGGCACTCGGACCGACCCCCTGGTGCGGCTGTCTCTGGAGCAGCTGCGCAAGCGCACCAGCATGAAGTGGCGCGCGCACCCCGAGGATGTGCTTCCGCTGTGGGTGGCGGAGATGGATGTGCCGCTGGCTCCCCCCATCGCCGAAGCGCTGCACACCGCGATCGACGCCGGTGACACCGGCTACCCGTACGGGACCGCTTACGCCGAGGCTCTGGCGGAGTTCGCCCGCGAGCGGTGGCGGTGGGACGGTCTGCGGATCGAGCACACGGCGATCGTGCCGGACGTGATGCTGGGCATCGTCGAAGTGCTCCGGCTGATAACCGGACCCGGGGACGCCGTCGTCGTGTGTTCGCCGGTGTATCCGCCCTTCTACGCGTTCGTCTCCCATGACGCCAGGGATGTCGTCGAGGCGCGGCTCGGTCCGGATCTGCGGATCGACCTCGACGCCCTGGAAGAGGCGTTCGTACGGGCGCGGAGCCACGGCCGCCGTGCGGCGTTCCTCATGAGCAACCCGCACAACCCGACCGGTGTCGTCCACACCCGCGAGGAGCTGGAGGCGGTCGCGCGGCTTGCCCGCGAGCACGGTGTGAGGGTGGTGTCCGATGAGATCCACGCGCCTGTGGTGCTGCCCGGGGCCACCTTCACCCCGTTTCTCAGCGTTCCAGGATCCGAGAACGCCTTCGCGCTGACCTCCGCGTCCAAGGCATGGAACCTCGCCGGGCTCAAGGCCGCCGTGGCCATCGCGGGCGCCGAGGCCGCCGACGACCTTCGGCGTATGCCCGAAGAGGTCGGTCACGGCCCCAGCCATCTGGGGATCATCGCCCACACCACGGCCTTCCGCGACGGCGGGGACTGGCTCGACGAACTGCTGCTCGGGCTCGACGCCAACCGGCGCCTGCTGGGACAGCTCGTCGAAGAACACCTCCCCGATGTGCGGTATCACCCGCCCCAGGCCACCTACCTCGCCTGGCTGGACTGCACCGGTCTTGGACTGCACGGCGATCGGCAGGCCGACGGTCCCGGCGTGGTGAGCGATATGGCCGGACCCGCGAAGATGTTCCTCGACGACGCCCGAGTCGCCCTCAGCTCAGGACATGTATTCGGCTCCGGCGGCGCGGGGTGCGTACGGCTCAACTTCGCGACCTCACCGGACATCCTGCGCGAGGCGCTGACCAGAATGGGAAGCGCGGTGCGCCGGCGCGGCGGGCCCGGGGATCAGTGAGCCGGTGGCCCGCCGGTCAGTGAGCCGGTTCGCGCTCCTCGGGCTCCTCGTGGTGGTGCTCCCGGTACTCCTCCACCGTCGCCTTGGGGATCTGCCCCCGCTCGCCGAAGTAGCTGCGGGACAGCCTGGCGCGCAGCTTCTCCCTCCGGGAGACCTTCCGGGGGATCCCGGCCTCGTCGACCTCCGCGGGCGCTTCGATGGGGACGGGCTGGTCGTGGGCGACCAGGGTGTACAGCTCGGCCTGGGTCAGCGGCTCGTGGAGCTCGACGTACTCGCCGTGTGAGAGGCGCTTGATGATGCCAGTCTCGCGGCCGTGCAGCACCTTCTCCCGGTCCCGCCGCTGGAGGCCGATGCACCACCGCTTGGTCACGATGAAGACGATCACCGGCACCACGAAGAAGGCGATGCGGTTGCCCCAGGTGACCGCGTTCAGCGACAGGTCGAAGTGCGTGGCGAAAAGGTCGTTGCCGCCCTCGACCAGCAGAACCACGTACAGACCGATCCAGGCGGCGCCGAAGGCGGTGCGGGACGGGGCGTTGCGGGGGCGTTCGTTGAGATGGTGCTCGCGTCTGTCGCCGGTGATCCACGCCTCGATGAACGGGTAGAGCCAGATGGCCAGCAGGACCAGCGGAAAGATCACCAGGGGGATGAAGACCCCGAGGACCAGGGTGTGGCCCCACAGATTGATCTCCCAGCCCGGCATCACACGGATCAGACCCTCGGAGAATCCCATGTACCAGTCGGGCTGGGCGTCGGTGGACACCTGGTCGGGCCGGTAGGGGCCGTACAGCCAGACCGGATTGACCTGGGCGATGGCCGACATGATGACGATGACACCGAAGACGAGAAAGAAGAAGCCGCCGGACTTGGCGACATAGATGGGCCACAGGGGCGGCCCGACGATATTCGTATCCCTTCTGCCCGGCCCGATGTTGTGCGTGTGCTTGTGGTAGACGAGCAGGATCATATGGACCGCGAGCAGACCGAGCATGATGCCGGGGAGCAGCAGTACGTGGAAGGTGAAAAGCCGCGGAATGATGATGTCGCCGGGGAACTGTCCGCCGAAGATAAACATCGTCAGATAGGTGCCGACGATCGGCACCGACAGCACCGCGCCCTCCAAAAAGCGCATACCCGTGCCCGAGAGCAGATCGTCGGGCAGGGAGTAGCCGAGGAATCCGTCGAACATGCCGAGGATCAGCAGGCCGGCGCCGGAGAGCCAGTTGATTTCGCGGGGTTTGCGGAACACGCCGTTGAAGAAGGTGCGCATCATATGGACGAGCATGCTCGCCACGAAGATGATGGCCGCCCAGTGGTGGATCTGCCGCATGAGCAGTCCGCCGCGCACATCGAAGCTGATGTTCAGGGTGGACTCAAACGCCTCGGACATGCGGATGCCGTCCATGGGCGCGTATGAGCCGTGATAGACGGTCTCGCCCATGCTGGGTTCGAAGAACATGGTGAGGTAGACGCCGGTCAGAATGATGATGAGAAAGGAGTAGAGGGCGATTTCGCCGATCAGATAGGACCAGTGGTCCGGGAAGACCTTTCTCAGTTGGGCCTTGCCCATCTTGAAGAGGCCGATTCGCCCGTCGAACCAGTCGGCGAGAGCTTCCCCCTTGCCGGTCCGTTCCCGGGTCCGGCTGGGTCCGTCTTCGTGTGCGGTCGGTCGGCGCCCCGGTTCTGCTCTCATGCCTCACCCTCGTCACCGAGTCTGGATATGCCAGATTTACCAGCACATTCCGCTCGGCGACCAGGTGCGGCGGGCCCGCGTAGGCCGTACGGAGGAAAGGCACGCCCGTATGCCGGTACGGGCTCGACCCGGTCGCCGGGCGCGACCGGGTCCCTGGGTCCTACGCGTCCGCTACCTCACCCGTACGGGCCACCTGCCCGTACCAGTGGGCGCTGGCCTTGGGCACGCGGGTCTGGGTCGCATAGTCGACGTAGACCGCGCCGAACCGCTTGCTGTAGCCGTACGCCCACTCGAAGTTGTCCATCAGCGACCACAGGAAGTAGCCGCGCAGATCGGCGCCGTCCGCGATGGCGCGGTGGGCGGCGGCCAGATGGGCGCGCAGATAGTCGATCCGCTCCGGGTCGTGGACCACGCCGTCCGCGTCCGGCTTGTCGTCGTAGGCGGCGCCGTTCTCGGTGATGTACAGCGGTACGCCCGGCGCCTCGCGGGTGTAGCGCATCAGCAGCTCGTGCAGCCCGGTCGGGTCGACCGTCCAGCCCATCTCGGTGCGCTCGCCCGGCGTCTGGTGGAAGGCCACCCGCTCCGAGCCCGGCCAGGGGGAGTGCTCGCTGGCGCCGTGGCCGTCGTTGCGGGTGGCGGGCCCGTCGCTGGTGGCGGCCGACACCAGGGAGGGCGTGTAGTAGTTGATGCCCAGGGCGTCGAGTGGGTGCTTGATGACGGCGAGGTCGCCGTCGCGTACGAAGGACCAGTCGGTGATGGCAGCGGTGTCCGCGATCAGATCGCTCGGGTAGGCGCCGCGCAGCAGCGGGCCCGAGAAGACCCGGTTGGCGAGCGCGTCGATGCGCCGCTGCGCGTCCAGGTCCTGGGGCTGCTGGGTGAGCGGCCTGACCACCGCCGGGTTGAGGCTGATGGCGATCTGCGCGCGGGCGGGCAGCGCGGCGCGCAGCGCCTGGGCGCCGAGGCCGTGGGCGAGGTTGAGGTGGTGGGCGGCGCGCAGCGGGGCGAGCCGTTCGGTGCGGCCCGGGGCGTGCACCCCGGAGCCATAGCCGAGGAACGCGCTGCACCACGGCTCGTTGAGGGTGATCCAGAACTCGACGCGGTCGCCCAGCGCCTCGGCCACGATCCCGGCGTACTCCGCGAACCGCTCGGCGGTCTCGCGCTCCGGCCAGCCGCCGGTGTTCTCCAGCTCCTGGGGCAGGTCCCAGTGGTAGAGGGTCAGCGCCGGCTGGATCCCGGCCGCCAGCAGCTCGTCGACCAGCGAGCGGTAGAAGTCGAGCCCGCGCTGTACGGCGGGCCCGCGGCCGGTGGGCTGCACGCGGGACCAGGAGACCGAGAAGCGGTACGCGGCCATGCCAAGATCGGACATCAGGCGGACGTCGTCGCGGAAGCGGTGGTACTGGTCGATGGCGATGTCACCGGTGTCGCCGCCGAGCGTCTTGCCTGGCGTATGGCTGAAGGTGTCCCAGATGGACGGGGTGCGGCCGTCCTCCTGTGCGGCGCCTTCGACCTGGTAGGAGGCGGCGGCCGAACCCCACAGGAAGCCGGGCGGGAAGGTCAGCGTCATGGAAGCGCTCCCATTCGATGTTGTAGTGCGGGGCGGAAGGGAGGGGGATCTCGGTGAGCGGTGAGCGGTGAGCGGTGAGCGGTGGGACGGTACGGGGTGGGTCACGGCGCGCCGGCCAGGTCGTGACCGGCGCGCCGGGTCTGGTGGGGCAGGGCGCTTTGCGGGCCGTCAGCCCTTGACCGCGCCCTGCATGATGCCTCCGACGATCTGCTTGCCGAAGAGGACGAAGGCGATCAGCAGCGGCAGGGTACCGAGCAGCGCCCCAGCCATGATCAGCGACTGGTCGACGGTATAGCCGCGGCCGAGGCCCGTGAGAGCCACCTGCACGGTCGGGTTGCCGGCCTGGGTGAGGGCGATGATGGGCCAGAAGAAGTCGTTCCACGCCTGGACGAAGGTGAGCATACCCAGCACGGCCATGGCCGGACGCGCCACCGGGAAGACGATGTGCCAGATGATCCGCAGACTGCTGGCGCCGTCCACGCGCGCGGCCTCGATCAGCTCGGTCGGCAGCGCCTGGGTCAGATACTGCCGCATGAAGAACACCCCGAAGGCGCTGACCAGCGTGGGCAGGATGACCGCCTGCAACTGGTCGGTCCACTGCAGCTTGGCGATGGCCATGTACAGCGGGACCACGCTGAGCTGGGGCGGCACCATCATCGTCCCGATGGTCAGCATCAGCAGCAGATTCTTGAACCGGAAGCGCAGCTTGGCGAACGCGAAGCCGGCGATGGTGGAGAACAGCACGGTGCCTGCCGCGATGGTCCCGGCCACCATGGTGGTGTTGAGCAGCGCGGCGCCCATGTTGACGTCGTTCCACGCCGCGTCCAGGTTCTTGAAGAGATTGCCGCCGAACCAGAAGGGCGGTGGCGTCTCGGCGAGCCGGGTGCTGGTGCGGGAGGCGGCGATGGCCGTCCACACCAGCGGGAAGAGCGAGCCGATGGTGAACAGGGTCAGCACGGCATAGGTGATCTTGCCGCCGTGCAGCTGTCGGCCGGCGCCCTTGGCCCCCTTGCTCACCTTTCCGCCGGGACTCCCCGGGCTCTTTCCGCCCTTGGTGGCCTTGGCGGCCCTACCGGAAGAGATAACAGCGCTCATGGTTCTCCCTCGGGCAACTCACTGGCTCTTGCGCAGCCGTCGGGCCACGATCGCGTTGGCGGCGGCGATCAGCAGCAGGATCAGGAACATCGTCCAGGCGATCGCGGAGGCCCGGCCGAGGTGGAGGTTGGTCCAGCCCTGCTCGTACAGGTACAGGCCGAGCGTCTGGTACTGGTGGTCGGGCCCTCCGGAGGCCCCGGCGCCGCCGTTGAACAGCAGCGGCTCACCGAAGAGCTGGGTGGCCCCGATCGTCGAGACCACGATCGTGAAGAGGATCGTGGGCCGCAGCGAGGGGATGGTGACGTGGAGGAACTGCTGCCAGCGCGAGGCGCCGTCCAGCGCCGCCGACTCGTACAGATCGCTGGGCACGGCCTGCATGGCGGCCAGATAGATCAGCGCGTTGTAGCCGGTCCACCGCCAGATGACGATGGCGGACACCGCGAGCTGCGAGGTCCAGGTGCCGTTCTGCCAGTCGATGTTGTCGATCCCGACCAGCCCGAGCGCCCAGTTGATCATGCCGTAGTCGCGCCCGAAGAGCAGCACGAACACCAGCGTCGCGGCGGCCACCGAGGTGGCGTACGGGGTGAGGATCGCCACCCGGAAGAACATCGAGCCGCGCAGCTTGTAGTTCAGCAGATGCGCGAGGCCCAGCGCCATCAGCAGCTGCGGGACGGTCGAGATCACCCCGATGGTGAAGGTGTTCTGCAGCGCGTTCCAGAAGAATTCGTCGTCCCACAGCCGGGAGTAGTTGTGCCACCCCGCCCACTCCATATGGGTGGGGTCGGTCAGCTCCACCCGGTGCAGCGAGGCCCAGCCCGTGTAGAGCAGCGGGAAGAGCCCGAAGACCGCGAAGAAGAGGAAGAACGGGGCGACGAAGGCGTACGGCGAGTACTTGATGTCCCAGCGGTAGCGGCGGCTGCGCCGGGCGCGCCGCCGCTCCTCGCCCGGATCGGGGGCCTTGGCGGCCACGGCGCGCGGGGCCGCGCCCCCCTGCCCTGTGGGGGGCGCGGCCGTACCAGCAGTGAAACCGGAAGGGGGTGTCATCCCGGGCTCACTGGTCCAGTGCGTTGTCGATCGTCTTGGTGGCGGCCTTCCAGGCGTCCTTGGGGGACTTGCCCTGCTGGTCCACCTGGAGCAGCCCGATGTCGGCGATGTTCGACCCGATGATCTGGTCCTTCGGACCGAGGACCTGGGTCGGGATGCCCTTCGCGGCCTCGGCGAAGATCTTGCCGATGGGCGCGTTGCCGAAGTACGGGTGCTTGGCGTCGGCCACCGTGGGCAGGCTGTACGCGGCCTGGGCGCTCGGCCAGCTGGCCTGCTTCTCGAAGAGCTTGGCCTGCTGCTCGGGGGCGGTCAGCCAGGCGGCGAGCTTCATCGCCTCTTCCTGGTGCTTGGACGCCTTCGGCACGCCGATGAAGGACCCGCCCCAGTTGCCGGGCTTGGGCGCCGCGGCCACGTCCCACTTGTCCTTGGCCTTGTCCCCGGCTTTCTCCTTGATGTGGCCGAGCATCCACGGCGGGCAGGAGACGGTGGCGAACTTGCCGTTCGAGTACGCCTGGTCCCAGGACTTCTGGAACTGCTGGAGCTTGGCGGTCAGCTTGTCCTCCGACGCGGTGGTCGCGAGGTTCCACGCCTCCTTCACGGCCGGGCTGTCCTTGTAGATGACCTTGCCGCTCTCGTCGTAGTAGCGCTTGGCGTTGCTGGAGATCACCGCGTTGTAGACACCGCCGGCGGAGTCCACGAAGGCGGTGTCGCCCGGCGCCTTCTTCATGTACTGCTTGCCGGTCTCGATGTACTTGTTCCAGTCGCCTGCCCACAGCTTGGCGACCTTGTCGCGGTCGGTGGGCAGCCCGGCCTGCTGGAAGAGGTCCTTGCGGTAGCAGATGGCCATCGGGCCGATGTCGGTGCCCAGGCCGATCGTCCTGCCGTCCTTGGTGGTGGCCTGGGCCCACTTCCAGGAGAGCCAGTTGTCCTTCTTGACCCCGGGCGCCTTGGAGAGGTCGACGAACTTGTCGGCCTGGGTGGTGGTGATCTCCGTGATATTGGCGATCTCGATGGCCTGGATGTCGGCCAGGCCGCTGCCCGCGCCCAGGTGGGTCAGCAGCTGCGGATAGTAGTTCTCGTTCCGCTCGATCGACGTTTCCTCGATGTTGATATCGGGGTGGAGCTTCATGTACTCGTCATAAAGCCCGGCCTGCTTGTAGCCGAAGACGCCGAAGGTGCCGACCGTGATCGTCGTCCCGCCCTTGTTGCCGCCCTTGCCACCGCCGGACGAGCCGGTCTCGTCATCGCCGTCGTCGGCACAGCCCGCGAGTAACCCGGCGCCCAGCGTCGCCACGGCCGCGAGGGTCACCGCTCGCCGTCGGTACGTACCAGAACTTCTGAACATTCACGTCCTCCTTGACGCCCCTGACGTACCGGTCCCGGCCAAAAGGTTGCATTGCGTGGGGGTTTGTGGTGCATCGGCGCGGGCGGGCAACGTGCGGGTTATGTATGGCTCAGGTACTGTGGGAGCGCTCCCAGGTTGATGTGTTGAAGGGTTGCGGCTCCCCGCTGGGGTGTCAAGGGAGCATGCGGAAACTTTTCGGTCCCACTCCTGCTGTTGAATGGCCCAACAGCTCCCCACGCGGGGTGGTTCTGCTCGGTGTACCGGACGGCTGGAGGCGCGAAATGGCAGGAACCCGACGGCGCGGTGTGGGGCGCTCGAGGCCCACGCTCGAAGAGGTCGCGGCCCGCGCGGGGGTGGGCCGCGGCACCGTGTCCCGGGTGATCAACGGCTCGCCGAGGGTCAGCGACCGTACGCGCACGGCGGTCGAGCAGGCCGTCGCCGAGCTCGGGTACGTACCCAACCGGGTGGCCCGTGCGCTGGCCGCCAACCGCGCCGACGCGGTCGCCCTGGTGATCCCCGAGCCCGAGACCCGGCTCTTCGCCGAGCCCTACTTCTCGGACATCATCCGCGGCGTCGGCGCCGAGCTCGCCGAGGCCGATCTCCAACTCCTGCTGACCCTCCTGCGCACCCCCAAGGAGCGCCAGCGCTTCGCCGAGTACCTGTCCGCGCACCGGGTCGACGGGGTGCTGCTGGTGTCGGTGCACGCGGACGACCCGCTGCCCGACCTGCTGGAGCGCATAGAGATGCCCGCGGTCCTCAGCGGCCGCCGCTCCGCCCATGAGTCGGTGCCCTACGTCGACTGCGACAACACGGGCGGCGCCCAGTCCGCGGTCGAGCACCTGATCGGGCGCGGCCGCGCCACGGTCGCCACGATCACCGGGCCGCTGGACATGTACGTGGCGCAGTGCCGCCTCGACGGCTACCGCGCGGCGATCCAGGCGGCGGGCCAGGAGGTGGACCCGGCGCTGATCGTGGCCGCCGACTTCACCGAGGAGGGCGGCCGCCGCGCGATGCGCGAACTGCTGGAACGCCGCCCGGACCTGGACGCCGTCTTCGCCGCCTCCGACGTGATGGCCGCCGGCGCCCGCCAGGTGCTGCGCGAACAGGGCCTCCGGGTGCCGGACGACGTGGCGCTCGTCGGCTTCGAGGACTCGGCCGTCGCCCGCCATATGGACCCGCCGCTGACCAGCGTCCGGCAGACCACGGAGGAGATGGGGCGGGCCATGGTCCGGGTGCTGCTGGAGGAGATCGAGTCCCAGGGCGAGCGCACCTCGAAGCGGCCGCAACTGGTGCTGCCGACCGAGCTGGTGCGGCGGGGGTCGTCGTAGCTGCCGTTGGCCGACCACATCTGCGGCGGTGGCCACACCGCGATGCGTTCGCCATCGCCGGTTGAGCGCTCCGCTGTGCTGCACGGTTGCGGGTGTGCTTCGCGGGTGGGTGCGCGCCGTGCCGCTGCGCTTCGATGTGCTGCGGGTTGGCTTCGCTGCGCTTCGCCTGCGCCTGTGTGCCGTCTCGCGGCATTCGGCTTGGGCGGGTGCGGGTTTCGTCTCGGACCCTTCGGGTCCAAAGCGCCAGCAGGAGGGGGAGGGGGGCGGCTGGCCCGGTGTCCTGGTTCCTCGGCCCGGTGGGTGGTTGAGCTCAAAGAGGCTCCGCTGCGCTCCGCCGCAGCTGCTGCCGCGCGGTGGCGGGCCGGTCGGTCCAGCGGTGCGCTGGACCGTGGGCGCGCGAGCGTGACGAACGGGCCGGCGATCGCTGGACGGCATGGTCCGGACGCCGCGTGCGGGTATCGTCTCGCGCCTTTGGCGCAAAGCGGGCAGCAGCGGGGAGGGGGAGGGGGCGCCGAGGCATCGTCGCCGTCCAGCCCGACGGGTCCTCACCGGTCGGCGGGTGGCGGAACGGCGTGTGGTCGCCGGAAGCGGTGGGCGCCGATCCGGTTGGGGCCTCCCCCCACCTGCTCTTAAAAAAGTGCTTGCTTTATATCAAGTACTGTATCAAGCGTCTTTCTGAGAGCAGGTGGGTGGAGGGGCGGTCCCGTCCGCCGGTGCCCGCCCATCCGTCACGGGTCGGCCGCTCCCTTTCCCCCTTCTCGCTGGCGCTTTGGACCTGGAAGGTCCGAGACGAAAGCAGCACCCGCGTGAACCGAATGCCGCGAGACGGCGCACAGGGGGCGCGCAGCGCACACCCGCACCCGCGTCGGTCGGGGGCGTCCTGAAGCCGCGAGTTGATGAGAACTGAAAACGCTGCGGCCCCGCCTTTGCGTGAGGGGGGTCGGCGCCATTTACGGACGCTACTCCAATGGCTTGAGTCGCTTCAACATCACCGCGAACGTCGGGGAGTCGTCGTACGGTTTGGACTCATCCACCTTCTTGTACCCCCACGATTCGTAGAGGGTCACCACCTTGGGGTGTGCAAGGTCGACAAACAAAGTGACTGCCTCTTCGTTCCTGCTGGAGAGCAGTGCCTCGTGTAGTTCGAGGGAGGTGCCGGTCTTTCGCCAACGTGGCATCACCATCAGCTCGGACAGTGCGAAGGCCCGCTCGCCGGGACTCAAGGACTCGGGCCGTTTGGAGCCCCGCCACCAACCGCCGGGGCTGAAGGGGGCCCCGTAGGCATAGCCCACGGGCTCGTGCTCTTCGAAGCCGATGACGCATACCCACTCGTCCCGGCTGCTCCAGCCATCGACGAATTGCGCGAAGCGCTCCCGGGAGTCGAAGGTCCCTGACAAGCCCTCGTAGACCGTGTCATGGATGTCCAGAAGCATGGTCCGGATATCCTTCACGTCTTCTTGCCCGTAGTGCTTCAGGTCCATTGCCGTGACCCTTCGATCCAGGAGGTGATTTCGGGCGCCACCGAGCCTGCGCGAAGGACGACCTTCCGGACCTTGGCCAGCGTGTCCGTGGTGCGCTTCGAGCCCGACTCCGGTTTGAGCGTGCCGTAGGCCCTCTGCCCCGTCGCACAGGCTAGTTCCAGTTCTCCTTGACTTGCCTGGGCGAGTGCTAGATGGGCTGAGTACAGAGCCCGGTTCCGCACCAGTTCCGGGCGGATTCCTGACAGTGCTCTGTGAAAGAAGTATTCGGCTCTGCCGAACTCGCCCAAGGAGAACCACACGCTGGCCGAGAGCCCTTCGACTTCGCTGAGATCGTAGAAGCCGATCCATGCCGGCCGCTCCCCTTCCACGCCCCGGGCGAAGGAGTTCTCTGCCGCAGCGAGGGCCTTCAAAGCATCACCGCGCTGGTGGCTCCGCGCCAGTGCCCTTGCGTTGCGCATGTGCGCGAGAGAGGCATACACCGAGTCTCGCCGGGCAACCCACAGCGTCTTCATGACGTCGGCCGCAGCCGCCGCTTCGACAGAGTCCCCCCGCTGACCGGCTGTCATCGCAAGGTGATTCCATACGTGGTACTGAGTCTCGCTGTCTCCGGAGAGCCCCGCGAATTTGACCGCTCTGTCCAGGTGGTGACGTGCCCGAATCCGGGCCTTGGCATCGATTGCGGCAAAGGCGGCCGTGCTGATCACATCGGAGGCCAAGGAGTAGAGCTTCTGACGAACTCGTGGAGACGCAGTCCCCCCTGACGAGAGAGTTGACTGGATACGCGATGACAGCGCAACGGCATCGTCCTCCACCCGCCGTGCTCCGCCGACTACCCAATCGTCCTCAAGGATCTGGACGTATTCACGATAGAGACGGTGTACATCACTCATTCCGAGGCGGGTTGGGAAAGGGGCGGCTTTGGCCAGAGCGCTGCCACTTGTAGCTGTGATGAACCTACGGCGGTGCACAGAGTCCTCCGACGGGGCCCGGACTGTCTTGCCCAGCGGGATGAACCCTAATTCCGTCACCGAGCGCCCGAACACCCTCTCGAGGCAGATCCGTTGCCTCGCGTGCGGCCACCTGGTCGTGCCTGCGAGGTAACGCCGCACGTCTCGGTCTGTGAGGTGGCCCTCCCGCCCGGTCAGCGCTTCATTCTCGGCATTGAGTCTGCGGGCCAGTTCCGCCTGTGGAATGCCGAGTTCGTCCATCGCCTCTGCGAGCGCTCGGTTCTCCGCCATATCCGCACCGTAGCGGGGACACGACCAACGGCGACACCTCGAAGGTCAAAATCACCGGGGTCACGCCCACGGCGTCTGGGAGTTTCGCCTGTCCTCCATGCCGGTCCTGAGGTGGACTTTCTCCGTCGCACCACCGCAGTGCAGAGGCAGGGCGTCGTCAGGGCGCGGCGCTCCACCGCCCCAGGAGGAAAGACCCGTGACCATGACCGTGACCCGGCCCCATGCCATTGGAGCACCCGGCTATAGCGAGACGCTTCCCTGCAGAGAGGAATCGGCAGTCCGCGCCCGCCAACTCGTCACCACAGCCTTGAGCGCTTGGGGGCTCCACCATCTCGTCGACCCTGGGGCACTGATCATTTCGGAACTCGTTTCCAACGCTGTGCAGCACAGCGGGCGTGACGTCATGCGCGTCATCGTGATCCGCCCGGAAGACGACCGGGTGCGGCTCGCTGTCAGCGATAAGTCCCGTTCCAAGCCGACCCCACAGCAGCCGGGCAACAACAGGGAGACTGGCCGAGGGCTCCTCATCATCGAAGCCGTTGCGCACGAATGGGGCGTGGACTACCGCCGCTGGGGCAAGGTCGTATGGGTCGATCTGCTCGCCGAACTGGTCTTCACTGGCGGCCGCAACCCCACCGCGCCGGAGTGGTTCCCTCGCGGCGAGGCGGTTCACTTCCGCGAGCACGCGATCGCACTCGGCGTCCCCGAGGAAGCGATCCTGCTGGAGCCTAAGGCTCGCAACACCGGCCAGAACATCACCTTGTCCCGCGAGGTTCTGGCCGCCGCCGGGATCACGCCGGAGACGGTGCTGCTGGTCTCCATGCCCTATATGGAGCGCCGCGCCTTCGCCACCGCCCGGAAGGTGTGGCCCGAGGTCGAGGTGATCTGTGTCTCGGAGCCACTGGAGTTCGACGACTACCTCAAGAGCATTGGTGACGAGAAGCTCGTCACCGACCAGCTCGTCGGCGACCTTCAGCGGGTGATCGAGTATCCGAAGCTCGGCTTCGCCCTCGAGCAGGACGTCCCGGAGGACGTGCATTCCGCGTACGAATCTCTCATCGCCGCTGGCTTCGATAGCCGTCTCCTCAAGCCGTAACGGGTTCCCGGCCCTGAAGGGCCGGGCTTTCAGCCGCAGTGGTTGAGGGCCGCCGTTACCAGCACCAGCCAACAAAGAGTGGAGGAGGTGACTGAAGTTGGCTACGTTCCGCGTAGGCGAGAAGACCCACCAAGCTGTGCTTCACCAGCAGCTTGCTCTGGAACTCGACCCAGCAGACAACCCCGGGAACAGGGACGAAACGGGGGCCGAGCGCCGTGAGGCAACCGGCGTGGAACATGTGCGAGGTGAGATCCCCGCCGCTTCACCTGGCGGCGGGGGCGTCACCCCCAACCAGCCGGTTGGGGAGGAGCCGCGTGAGCGGCACCCCTTTGTGTTCGTGCTCGACAAGCACGGCCAGCCGTTGCAGCCCTGCACACCCGCCAGGGCCCGCAAGCTCCTGAAGAAGGGACGCGCCGTTGTCCACCGGCATACCCCGTTCGTCATCCGTCTCAAGGACCGCACCATCGCCGAATCCGAGGTCGACGGGGTAGAGCTGGGTATCGACCCCGGTAGCAGACACACCGGTATCGCCGCGTTCACTGCCCGAGCGGGAGAGCGCAGGGGGCGGTACGCGGTCCAGCTCGACCACCGGGGCGCGGTCATCCGGAAGAGGATGGGGCAGCGCGCCGCCTACCGGCGCCGTCGCCGCACCTCGAACCTGCGCTACCGCGCCCCGCGCTTCAACAACCGTGCTCGCCCCGACGGCTGGCTCGCCCCGTCCCTCCGGCACAGGGTCGCGACCGCCGTCTCGTGGGTGACGCGCCTCTCGCGTTGGGCACCAGTCCGCGCTGTGCATGTGGAACGGGTCGCGTTCGACACGCACGCCATCAGCGCGGGCAGACCGCTGGAAGGAGCCGAGTACCAGCACGGCACCCTCCACGGCACCGAGATCCGCGAATACCTCCTGGCCAAGTTCGGCCGCGCCTGTGTCTACTGCAACATCAGCGGAGTGCCGCTCAACATCGACCATGTCCACCCCCGCAGCCGGGGCGGCAGCGACCGCATCTCCAACCTGGTCACCGCCTGCATCCCCTGCAACGAAACCAAGTCCAACCGCCCTGTCGAAGAATTCGTACGCGACAAGACCAAGCTCGCCAAGATGTTGAGCCGGGCCAAAGCCCCGCTGCGGGATGCGGCAGCCGTGCAGTCCACCCGCTGGGCACTGTGGCGCGCCCTCGACCAGATGCTGCCCACCCACATCGCCTCCGGCGGCCGCACGAAATGGAACCGCACCCGCTGCGGACTCCCGAAATCCCACACCCTCGACGCCCTCAACGTCGGCAAACTCGACACAGTCACCGAAACCGTCACCCCCATACTGGTCGCCGGATGC
>NZ_MUNE01000317.1 GCF_002154605.1 Streptomyces milbemycinicus
TACGTCAGGCCGCCCGGGCCGAGGCGGCGAGCCGCCGCGGCCCGGGCGGCCTGACGTACCGGGGCGTGGGATACGAGGTCATCGAGGGCGATACGCCGGCGACGAGCTGGAATGCCACGCGGATGCGCAAGGACATCAGGGTCATCAAGAACGACCTGCACGCCACCTCGGTCTCGGTCTTCGGTTCCGGCGTCGACCGGCTCAAGGCCACATCCTCGGAGGCGGCGGAGCGCGGGCTGCACGTCTGGCTCCAGCCGCGCCTGGCGGACGTCTCCCACCAGGAGATTCTCGACCACTTGGCGGAGACCGGCAGGCACGCCGAGCGCCTGCGGCGGCAGGGCGCGCGGGTCCACCTCAGTGTGGGTTGCGAGTTCTGGTTGTTTGTCCCGGGCATCGTCCCAGGTGACAACACCCTTGAACGCATCCAGAACATACTGAGCGGAAACTACGACCCCGAGAAGATGGCGCGTCGGCTGGGCGAGTTCACCGCACGGGCGGCGAAGGTCGGCAGGTCCGTCTTCAAGGGCCGGATGACGTACGGCGCGGCGCAGGACGAAGAGGTCGACTGGAACCTGTTCGACATGGTCAGCGTCGACTACTACTCGTACTTCCCGAACCGGGCCGACTACGTCCGCGAGCTCACACCCTTCCTTCGCTGGAACAAGCCGGTCGTGATCTCCGAGTTCGGCACCTGCACCTTCAAGGGCGCCCCGGAGCAGGGCGGCATGGGCTGGTCTGTCATCGACTACGACAAGGAGCCGCCCGAGATCATCGGCGACCTGGCCCGCAGTGAGCGGTCCCAGGCCGCATACCTCACCGACCTGCTTGCCGTCTTCGAGTCCATGAACCTCTACGCGGCCGTGGCGTACCAATTCGTCGCCCCCGACAACCCGCATCGGACCAACCCGCGCTACGACCTCGACCTGGCGAGCTACGGCATCGTCAAACCGATCTGGAAGACCTTCGACGACCCGACGCCCAACTGGCACTGGGAGCCGAAGGAAGCGTTCCACGCACTGGCCCAGCACTACGGCCGCCGCATACCGGCGATCAGCCTGGCCCCGGGCGACACCAACGACAGGCGAGACATCTTCGTCCGCGGCCGCTGAGCGACCGCGCCCGCCTCAATTAGAGGAGCATGGCCACCTGTAACGGGTTCCCGGCCCTGAAGGGCCGGGCTTTCAGCCGCAGTGGTTGAGGGCCGCCGTTACCAGCACCAGCCAACAAAGCATGGAGGAGGTGACCGAAGTTGGCAACGTTCCGCGTAGGCGAGAAGACCCACCAAGCTGTGCTTCACCAGCAGCTTGCTCTGGAACTCGACCCAGCAGACAACCCCAGGGACAGGGACGAAACGGGGGCCGAGCGCCGTGAGGCAACCGGCGCGGAACATGTGCGAGGTGAGATCCCCGCCGCTTCACCTGGCAGCGGGGGCGTCACCCCCAACCAGCCGGTTGGGGAGGAGCCGCGTGAGCGGCACCCATTCGTGTTCGTGCTCGACAAGCACGGCCGACCATTACAGCCCTGCACACCCGCCAGGGCCCGCAAGCTCCTGAAGAAGGGACGCGCCGTTGTCCACCGGCACACCCCGTTCGCCATCCGCCTCAAGGACCGCACCATCGCCGAATCCGAAGTCGACGGCGTAGAGCTGGGTATCGACCCCGGCAGCAAACACACCGGTATCGCCACCTTCACCGCCCAGGCTGGAGAGCGCAGGGGGCGGTACGCGGTCCAGCTCGACCACCGGGGCGCGGTCATCCGGAAGAAGATGGGACAGCGCGCCGCCTACCGGCGCCGTCGCCGCACCTCGAACCTGCGCTATCGCGCCCCGCGCTTCAACAACCGCACCCGCCCCGACGGCTGGCTCGCCCCCTCCCTCCAGCACCGGGTCACCACCACCGTCTCGTGGGTGAGGCGCCTCGCGCGCTGGGCACCGGTCCGCGCCGTACACGTGGAACGGGTCGCGTTCGACACCCACGCCATCAGCGCAGGCAGACCACTGGAAGGCGCCGAGTACCAGCACGGCACCCTCCACGGCACCGAGATCCGCGAATACCTCCTGGCCAAGTTCGGCCGGGCCTGCGTCTACTGCGGCATCGCAGGAGTGCCGCTCAACATCGACCATGTCCACCCTCGCAGCCGGGGCGGCAGCGACCGGATCTCCAACCTGGTCATCGCCTGCATCCCCTGCAACGAATCCAAATCCCACCGGCCCGTCGAGGAATTCGTGCGCGACAAGTCCAAGCTCGCCAAGATCCTCGCTCAGGCCAAAGCCCCGCTGCGGGACGCGGCAGCCGTGCAGTCCACCCGCTGGGCACTGTGGCGCGCCCTCGACCAGATGCTGCCCACCCACATCGCCTCCGGCGGCCGCACGAAATGGAACCGCACCCGCTGCGGACTCCCGAAGTCCCACACCCTCGACGCCCTCAACGTGGGCAAACTCGACACGGTCACCGAAACCGCCAATCCCATACTGGTCGCCGGATGCTCTGGGCGCGGCCAGCACCAGCGCACCAGCCCCGACCGCCACGGCTTCCCCCGCCGCACCAGCCCACGAATCAAGACCGTGCACGGCTACGCCACCGGCGACCTCGTGACCGCTTCCGTACCCAAGGGCAA
>NZ_MUNE01000318.1 GCF_002154605.1 Streptomyces milbemycinicus
CGCCCACCCGGCCCGTTCGCTCACCCGGCTCCGAAATCCCCTACACATCCTTGACACCATCGGGGCGCAGCCTCCCTACTTAACTCTGCCCGACGCAACTGACAACGTTGTCTAGCTCGTGGAGAGGCGGAGCATGCGACTGAGACGCCCCAGCCCCAGACCATGGCACGCACCCCGACGAACGGCCGCCCTGGTGGCGGCCGTTGTGCTGACGCTGACGGCCCAGGGCGCGGCGGCCGCCGCCGCGCAGGCCGATCCCGCCGCCGCGTCCGCCAAGTCGTCCTCCAAATCATCCTTCGCGTCGTCCTTCGAATCGAACGACCCGCAACCCGACTGGCGCGACACGGTCGAGACCGGCCCCGACGGCGGGAAGAAGGCCTCCGGGGTCGACGGCGACTACAGCAGCGGTATCCCCGGCAATGTCACCGACAAGGTCAGCGCGGTCCGGGCCAACGGGGAGAACACCGGGGGCGGCGAGGTGAAGGAGAACGTCGCCGACGGCGACACCAGCACCAAGTGGCTGGTCTTCGAGAAGACCGCCTGGCTGGAGTTCGACCTCTGCGACCCGGCCAAGGCCGTCCGCTACGCCCTCACCTCCGCCAACGACGCCCCCGGCCGCGACCCCGCCGACTGGACCCTCAAGGGCTCCGCCGACGGCTCCGACTGGAAGACCCTCGACACCCGCGAGAACCAGTCCTTCGCCTCGCGCCACCAGACCCGCGAGTTCAGCTTCGACAACGAGACGGCGTACCGGCACTACCGGCTGGAGATCACCCGCAACGCCGGCGACGACATCGTGCAACTCGCCGAGCTGCAGCTCGCGACCGCCGACACCACCCCGCCCGCCGCCGCCGATATGCGCACCCACATCGACTGCGGCGGCGCCGTCGGCTCCCCCACCGCCAAGGCGAAAGCCGGCTTCACCGGCACCCGCGCCCTGCTGTACGCGGGCACCCACAAGCCGGACGGCCGGGCGTACTCGTACAACAAGATCTTCGACGTGAACACGGCCGTCACCCGCGACACCCTGTTCTCGTACCGGATCTTCCCCTCGATGCCGGAGACCGACCTCAACTATCCGGCCACCCACGTCTCCGTCGACCTCGCCTTCACCGACGGCACCTACCTGAGCGATTTGCCCGGCGCCGTCGACCAGCACGGCGCCCGGCTGAGTCCCCAGGGCCAGGCCGCCTCCAAGACGCTGTACGTCAACCAGTGGAACCACAAGGAGTCGCGCATCGGCGCGGTCGCGGCGGGCAAGACGATCGACCGCGTCCTGGTCGCGTACGACTCCCCCAAGGGCGCGGCGAAGTTCCGCGGCTGGGTCGACGACATCTCCATCGCCCCCAAGGCCCCCGAGAAGCGCCTCAAGCACCTCTCCGACTACGCGGTCACCACCCGCGGCACCAACTCCAGCGGCAGCTTCTCCCGCGGCAACAACTTCCCGGCCACCGCCGTCCCGAACGGCTTCAACTTCTGGACCCCGGTGACCAACGCGGGCACGGACAGCTGGCTGTACGAGTACGCCCGTGCCAACAACGCCGACAACCTCCCCACCGTCCAGGCCTTCAGCGCGAGCCATGAGCCGAGCCCCTGGATGGGTGACCGGCAGACGTTCCAGGTCATGCCCTCGATCGCGTCCGACGTACCCGACGCCGGGCGCACCGCCCGCGCCCTCCCCTTCCGCCACACCAACGAGACCGCCCGGCCGCACTACTACGGCGTGACCTTCGAGAACGGCCTCAAGACGGAGATAGCCCCCACCGACCACGCCGCGATCATGCGCTTCACCTACCCCGGCAACGATGCGAGTGTCATCTTCGACAACGTCACCGGGGACGGCGGGCTGACGCTGGACGCCGAGCACGGCGTCGTCAGCGGCTACTCCGACGTCAAGAGCGGCGGGAGCACGGGAGCGGGCCGCATGTTCGTGTACGGAGTCTTCGACGCACCCGTCAGCGCGGGCGGCAAGCTGTCCGGCGGGGCCGGGAAAGACGTCACCGGCTACTTCCGCTTCAAGCCCGGCGCGGACCGTACGGTCACGCTCCGGATCGCCACCTCCCTGATAAGCCTCGACCAGGCGAAGACGAACCTGGACCGCGAAATCCCGGCATCGGCTTCGTTCACGCAGGTCAAGGAGGTTGCGCAGACCGCCTGGGACGACATCCTGGGGAGGATCGAGGTCGAGGGCGCGACCCGCGACCAGCTCACCACCCTCTACTCCAGCCTCTACCGGCTGTACCTGTATCCCAATTCCGGTTTCGAGAACACGGGAACCGTAGGGAAGCCCCGATACCAATACGCCAGCGCGTTCTCCAAGCCGGCCGGCGAGAACACCCCGACCCACACCGGCGCCAAGATCGTCGAAGGCCAGGTCTACGTCAACAACGGCTTCTGGGACACCTACCGCACCACCTGGCCCGCGTACTCCCTGCTGACCCCGGCCCGGGCCGGGAAGATGGTCGACGGCTTCGTCCAGCAGTACAAGGACGGCGGCTGGATCTCCCGCTGGTCCTCCCCCGGCTACTCCGACCTGATGACCGGCACCAGTTCCGACGTCGCCTTCGCCGACGCCTACCTCAAGGGCGTCCACTTCGACGCCGAGGCCGCGTACGAGGCCGCCCTGAAGAACGCCACCACCGTCCCGCCCTCGTCGGGCGTCGGCCGCAAGGGCATGGACACGTCCATCTTCCTCGGCTACACCACGACCAAGACCCACGAGGGCCTGTCCTGGGCGCTGGAGGGCTACCTCAACGACTTCGGCCTCGCGAAGATGGGCAAGGCGCTCTACGAGAAGACCAAGAAGGCCCGCTACAAGGAGGAGTCCGAGTACTTCCTGCGCCGCGCCCAGAACTACGTCAAGCTCTTCGACGACAAGGCGGGCTTCTTCCAGGGCAAGGACGCGGACGGGCAGTGGCGCGTCGACTCCGACAAGTACGACCCCCGGGTCTGGGGCTACGACTACACCGAGACCAACGGCTGGGGCTACGCCTTCACCGCCCCCCAGGACAGCCGGGGCCTCGCCAACCTCTACGGCGGGCGTTCCGGCCTCGCGAAGAAGCTCGACACCTACTTCTCCACCCCGGAAACCGCCTCCCCCGACCTCGCCGGCTCCTACGGCGGCGTCATCCACGAGATGACCGAGGCCCGTGACGTCCGCATGGGCATGTACGGCCACAGCAACCAGGTCGCCCACCACGCGACATACATGTACGACGCGGCCGGCCAACCCTGGAAGACCCAGGAAAAGGTCCGCGAAGTCCTCTCCCGCCTCTACCTCGGCAGCGAAATCGGCCAGGGCTACCACGGCGACGAGGACAATGGCGAGCAGTCCGCGTGGTACGTCTTCAGCGCCCTGGGGTTCTATCCGCTGGTCATGGGCGGCTCCGAGTACGCGGTGGGCTCCCCCTTGTTCACCAAGGCCACGGTGCACCTGGAGAACGGCCGCGACCTGGTCATCAAGGCCCCGAAGAACAGCGCCCGGAATGTCTACATCCAGGGGTTGAGGGTGAACGGCAAGCCGTGGAACTCGACCGCTCTGCCGCATGACGTGCTCGCGCGGGGCGGGACGCTGGACTTCGACATGGGCGTTAGGCCCACCAAGTGGGGCACCGGGAAGGGCGCAGCGCCTATATCGATTACGACGGACGACAAGGTCCCGACGCCGCGCCACGATGTGACGGTGCCGCCGAGTGGAGGTTCGGCGCTGCTGGACGACACATCGGGGACGGAGGCGTCGTTCGAGTCCGTTGACCTTCCGGTGGCTGAGGCCTCGCGGGTGGTGCAGTACACGCTGACGTCGCCCGGGGATCGGTCGAAGGCCCCGTCGGGGTGGGTGCTGCAGGGTTCCGACGACGGCGAGAAGTGGACGGATGTGGACCTGCGCTCGGGCGAGTCCTTCACGTGGGACAAGCAGACGCGGGTCTTCTCGGTCAGCTCGCCGGGGTCGTATGAGCGGTACCGGCTGGTGCCGGACGGCGGCAAGGCGACGCTGGCGGAGGTGGAGCTGCTGGCGTAGTTGGTTTGCGCTCGGCACGGGCCGCGTCGTCCCTGCGGGGGTGGCGCGGCCCGTCGGCGTCTCAGGCCGCCTCGAAGCTGGGCGCGGAGGGTGCGGCGAACCAAAGCAGCCGGGCGGTGGTGTCGCTGTGACGCCCAAACCACCAGGTAGCGCGCTCAGCAGACTTGAGGCTCAACCGATACCGACCGTCCACGGTGACGACGTGGGCGCTCCCGTCGTCGTACGCCAGTCCCCAGGCGGCGATCCGCCCGTCGGGCTCGCCTGGTGCCACGTCGTACTGGACGGTGACGGCGAAGACGCGGGGGGCGTTGTTCAGGGCGAGCTCGCGGAGCTCTTTGTCGGCGTCATACGGGGCGGGTTGGGTGTTCTGCGGGGATACGGTGTCCATGGATGTCTCCTGTCACAAGGAGGAGTTGGAGTGGCCTGGCTCACAACATAACGCGCCACCTCTAACGGTTTACTCGACTCGCACCAAAAGCTTTACGAGTACCCTCTTGTGAGTGACCAAGAGGCCCATGAGCGGGCAAGAAAGAAGGACCATGCCGCCCAGCAACCCTCCAACCGTGCGACGACAGCGCCTGGGCGCGGAGCTGCGGAAGCTCCGCGAGCGCGCCGGGATGTCAGCGGCAGCAGCGGCAGGCCTCCTGGGCAGCAACCAGACCCAGATCAGCAACATCGAGGCGGGACGGCATGGGGTGAGCGCGGACCGGGTGCGGACACTGGCCTGCAACTACTCGTGCACGGACGAAGCGCTCATCGAGGCGCTGGTCGGCATGACAGGAGAGCGCGGACGCCAGTGGTGGGAGGAGTACCGAGGGATCCTGCCCGCCGGGCTACTCGACCTGGCTGAACTCGGCCACCACGCACTCGCCTTGCGCGTCTCGCCCGCCATCCACATTCCCGGCCTGCTCCAGACACCGGAACACGCCCGAGAGGTCTTCCGCCAGGTCGTCCCAGCCCTCCCACCACACGAGGTAGAGCATCGAGTGTCGCTCCGCACCAAACGACAAGAGGTCCTGCACCGGGACGGCCCAACACCACTCACCGCAGTCATCCACGAAGCCGCCTTGCGCATGAAGTTCGGCGGACCGGAGATCACGCGGATGCAGCTGCAGCATCTTTTGGAGATGAGCGAGCGGGACCACATCACGATCCGAGTCATCCCCTTCGACGCAGGAGTCCTTCCAGGCGCCGGGCAGGCCGTCTTCTACGCTGTTGGCCCCGCCCCACAACTGGATACAGTCCAATTGGACCAGTCACACGGTCCCGTATTCATCGACGCGGAAGCGCAGCTTCAGAAGTACCGGGCACTCTTGGACCGGCTGGAAGAGGTGTCTCTCAAGCAAGAAGAGTCACGTGGTTTTATCCACAACATCGTGCGAAGCCTCAGAAAGGCATAGAAGTTGCAGACCATCACCTGGCGAACATCGTCCTACTGCGGAGAAGGAGAGAGCTGCGTGAACGTCGCACGAATCGCCGCCGATTGGCAGAAGTCCTCCTACAGCCAAGAGGGCTCCAACTGCCTCAACGTCGCCGCCCCCACCCCCGACATCATCAAACTACGCGAGAGCGACGACCCCGACATCATCCTCACCGCCACCCCCGCCGCCCTCGGCGTCTTCATACGCGCCGCCAAGGCAGGCCAGTTCGACCACCTCACCGGTCACTAGAACCCGAAGACCTGCACACCTTCTCAACCCTGCCACCTCGCAGGACCGCCGTGTTCAGGAGAAGAGCATGGGAACACTCTGCTGCACGCAGACCTCAAGGACCGTTACGAGAGCCTTGGCGTCATCAAGAAGATCTTCATCAAGATCACCAAATTCGACATCGGACCAATTCGCCACGATCTCCTTGAGCCTCGGAAGCACTTGTGTACATTCAACTACCGAGAGCTGACCTCGGTCATGCGGATGATCGAGAAACGGCCTGAGCGGGCTTGCGAACTCGCTCCACGATCGGCCGCCCCCAAAGCCCTGCATGGCCTCAAGGTCGATGCCCACAGCCGCCGCAAGCTCCCTTCGAAACATATCGAAATCTGAGTACGACCAACTAGACTCAACATGGCCTGCGTTACCGCTGTCCGGATAGAGGGTCAATCCCATTATTCACCGAGAGCTTCGCCAATTGCTCTCGCCACGGATATTGGCGTCGCCTCATCGCATGGATCGTCCATACCGAGAAGCGGTAGCCCAAGGAGGATAACCACCTCGTTGCCAAACTCGCGCCTGATTGCCTCGAGGCTTCGAACGATTGCAAAATATGCAGGACTCATCGCCGCAAAGTCCTCGCGTACCGTAATCTCGTCACCTTTTCGCGTAACGGGAAGATGTGGGGGAATGGCTACCCACGAGGGAAATCCATCCCCCTTTCGTTCGGCAAGATCTGAGCCTGATTATGAGATGGCCGTCCACCGTAACGTTCGAACGCCCAGATGCCAGCCATCACGATGATATCGGCCTCCACCAACGTGGCCGATGATTCAATAACCTCCACATCATCCCGCGTCCGGAAAACATTCATCCACGATCCGGAAGTCTGGGGGGGTTGTCGTCGCGATGTAAATTTTCACGATTCACCAAGGAGCTGGCATCCAAGGCAACAATGCGCGAGAGCAACGAGCCCGACGTTATCCTCACCGCCACCCCCGCTCCTCGACGCCTTCATACGCACCGCCAAGGCCAGCCGATTCGCCCACCTCACCACGACGACAGCCTCATCCATGCTGATCACTGCCCCAGGAACGGGCCGCTTCGCTCATCTGCCGCACCTGGTCACCCGTCAGCCGTCGTACATCCCACAGGAGTTCTGCCAGGCCAACCAGTGCCGGCTCAGGCTTTCCGGTGGGAAGCTTGATGCCGGTCAAAGCAGCCAGGTCGTTTGCCGGGATTCCCAGTACCGTCCCGAATCCGGCCAGCAGCTCGGGAGTCAGCTCCTTACGGCCGTGTCCAACCGCCCCGATCGTGGACGCTGAGAGATAGAGGTCGGTCATCACGAGCAGCACCTTCGCCGACGCCGTCCAGTCGAGGTTCCGATTGCCGAGCAGGCGCACGAGAAGCGCCCCGAAGCTCGGGTCGTACTGCTGGTACGCCGGAAGCGTCGGAGCTGGATGCTCGCGTGCTTCATCCGGCAGCGACTGAGCAAGCCGGCGCAATCGCAGTCTGTGCTCGGGCGACAGAGCCGCCGCATGTGAGACGAGTTGGGGGATCCATGCCCTGGCTCCCGGGTCCAGGGGAAACAGGTCGTCTGGCAGCGGTACCTCTGCGATCTGGAAGAGGTCTGCCGTGTGCAGGCCGAGTGCGGGTGCGAGCCGACGCAGCAGTGTCGGGCTCGGCACCCCTCCTTCAGCGACCGCTAGCAACTCGGGTTCGGGAAGCTGGGCGCGCTGCGACAGGGTCTGCAGGTTTAGCCTCCGGCTCTCCATCAGCCCCGCCAATAGCACAGCGAAACCAGGCAGCCCGCTCTCGGTCGAACTCACTCCGCCGTCCTTCTTCCCTCATGGCCCCCGCAGGGCCGACTGTCCTTTACTACCGCTATGCAGGCCGACGCACTCTGCGACCGACGGCCAGAGTGCACGGATGCCCATCACCTATAGGAAGGAGGGATCCAAGGATCCCAGGCATCTGGAGCTGGTTCCAGTCTGTGTCGCGCGAAGGCTGCGCGTGCGATGTCCTCCAAAGACTTGGACCCCGGCAACTGAGCGGGCTGGTAATGACCTGAGAAATTGTCGAACCTGTTGATCACACCGTCGGCGTTGACATCGAATGTGCCGGCCATGAGAACGGGCTGTCTCTCTCCCAAGCTTGTATGCCCGGCATCTGGTGCGAGCCTCCACATGTCGTCGTCGTACATCGCGCGCAGCGAACCGTCTAGTTTGACCACATAGTGGTGTCCGCCTGGTTTAAGGGCTTCTCCAGGCTTGATCCCCGCGTCTGCGGGAAGTGCACCCTGCGGTGAGTCGTCCACGCCCGGACGACCGGGATGCCACACCTCGGATGACCCACCTCCACACCCCTCCTTGACACCACTGAGCCCCAGTGGGTCTACCCATCCAGTCGGGTTGTGGACGTAAGTGGTGGGGTTGGGTGCTGGGGTGAGTCCGAGGGGGTCGGGGGTGAGGTAGCGGGCGGTGGTGGGGTCGTAGTAGCGGTGGTGGTTGTAGTGGAGGCCGGTTTCCGGGTCGTAGTACTGGCCGGGGAAGCGGAGGGGCGTGTAGGTGGTGCTGTCTGCGGTCCAGGTGGTGGTGCCCCAGAGAGTGGCGCGGGTGCGCCAGGCGATGTCGCCCGTCTCCTCTACGAGTTCAGTAGGTGTACCGACGAGGTCGGTGACGATGGCGAAGAACCGCCGGTCAATCTCCTGCTGGGTAGTTACATCAGTGATGCGCTCGGTCTGCGCGAGGGGGTGGAGACCTCGATGATCCCAGGTGAGAGTGACCGGGTGGGGCAAGCCGGGTGTGGTGGTGGTCTGTTCGACGAGGGTTGCGCCTTCCCACGTGAAGTCCACCTGCTCGGCGACCGCGCCGTCGTCCGCTAAGCGTTGTTTGGCGGTGCGGCGGCCGAAGGGGTCGTAGAGGTAGCGCCACACCGCGCCATCGGGGGTGGTGACGGCGGTGAGGCGGTCTTCGGCGTCCCAGGCGTAGCGCCAGGTGTCGGGCTTCTTCGACAAGCGGGTCTTCTGACGGAGGGTAAGTCGACCCGCATCGTCGTGTTCATAGCGGATGTTGCCCGCGCGGGTGATCCGCGTGCCGACGTAGGCGCGAGTGCCTGTTGAATCCTGTGCGGGGTGGGCTGCGGGCCAGCTCGCGTGAGTCTGGTTGCCCGCTTCGTCATAGGCATACCTCTCGGTCCAGCCCTGCGCTCGGACCGTGGTAACGCGGCCTGCTGTGTCGAGATCGAAGGCGCGGCGGCCAGTGAGATGGTCATCGATCGTGGTGACATAGCCGTCGGCGCGGTAGGTGTACGCCCGGTGGCGAACAGGGTCGGGCGTGGGGCCGGTAAGTGTTTGCTCGGTAAGGCGACCCAAGGGGTCCCAAGTGTGGGTGAGGGTGAGTGCCTCGCCTATGTGGCGGGTGGTTTCGCGGCCCGCGGCGTCGTGGTCGAAGGCGACGGTGTGGCCGGAGGCCGTCAGGGTGGTGCGGTTGCCAGCAGCGTCGTAGGTGTAGGTGGTGGTGGCGCCAGTGGGGGTAGTGCGGCGGGTACGGCGGCCTAAGGCGTCGTAGGCGTGGGTCAGGACCCGGCCGTTCACCATCTCGGATTTGACCCGCCCCAGCCGGTCGCGCTGGTAAATCACCTCCGCCTCCGGGCTGGTGGCCTGGAGTAGGCGGCCTGCCGGGTCGTACGTGTAGCGGGTGACGCGGTCGTCCGCGGCTTTGCTGGCGATGCGGCCCGTTGCGTCGCGCTCGTAGTGGATCGTCTGGCCGAGCGGGTTGGTGTGAGTCGTGAGGCGGCCTGCCGCGTCGTGGGTGTAGGTGAGGGTGCGGTCGTCGAAGTCCGTTTCGGCGACCAGGCGTCCCGCTGGGTCGTAGTCGTACGACCAGGACAGGCCCTGGGGGTTGGTGACCTGCGTCAGGCGTAGGTGAGCGTCATGCGTGAATTCGTAGCGCACGCCGTCAGGGTTGGTGCGCGCGGCCAGCAGGTCGAAGTGGGTGTACTCGTACGAGGTCACCCGGCCCGCCGCGTCGACGCTCTTCGTGCAGTTGCCCTCGCCGTCGTACGTCCAGGTTTCCATTGTCCCGTCCGGGTTGGTCCGGGCGACGAGCTTGCCCTCCACCGTCCACCGCAGGTGCGTGGTGTGGCCCAGGGGGTCGGTGAGGATCACAGGGCGGCCGAAGGCGTCGCGCTGGTAGCGGGTGGTGGCGCCCGGCGGATCCATGATCTCGACTGGCAGGCCCGCCGCGTCACAACGCACACCTGTGGTCTGACCCAGCGCGTCAGTGATGGCGATCAAGTGACCCCGGTCGTCATAGGCGTACCGGGTGGCGTGGCCGGTCGGGTCCGTGACACTGGTGTGGTGGCCTGCTTCGTCGTACGCCTGGTTCCAGGTGACGCCGTCCGGGCCGGTAACGGAAGTCGGCAGACCCAGGGCGTTGTACGTGGCGGTGGACTCGTGGCCGTCCGGACCTGTGATCTTTGTGAGGTTTCCGGCCTCGTCGTAGGTGTAGGCGGTGGTGTGGCCCAGCGGGTCGGTGTGGGTCAGCGGGCGGTCGTGGCGGTCGTACGTGGCGCGGGTGGTGTGGCCGAGGGGGTTGGTCTCGGCAACCAGCTGGTACGCGTCGTTGAACAGGTAGCGGGTGGCATGGCCGTCAACCGTCGTGACGGTCGTGATCCGGTGGCCTGTGCCCTGGTCGATGCGGTCGTAGTCGAGACGCAGCGCTATGTGGCCCGCTTCCCCACCTTGGGCGATGCAGCGATCACGGTTGTCGTAGACGTAGTCGTAACGGCGCTCGTTGGTGTCGGTCCAGGAGATCACCCGGGACTCGTCGTCGTACTCGAACCTCAGGGGCAGCCCGCTGGAGTTGACGACCTCGGTGAGGTTGCCGTCGGCGTAGCCGTAGCGGATCAGTTCCTGGTCGGTGCCGTCGGCGGCTGCGCCTGCCAGGTGGAGGGCTGTGATCCGGCCGTCCTGAGTCGTCAGCTTCAGGTGGTAGCCGGCGGAGTGGACGATTGCGGTCGGTGTGCCGCCGGAGTCGTATTCGAAGGTGATGAAGTTGCCGGAGCGGTCCGATATCTGCTCCAGCCGCGCCGTCCCGTCGCCTCCGTCGCTCGGGCCGGTGAAGTGGCGGGTGTGGCCGCCGGCCGGGTCGGTGACGGTGTAGTCGCCGTGCTCGTTCCGGTCGAGCGGCCAGCGGGGACCTGTCTCGGGGAGCGTGGACAGGTCGGGTGCGGGGTGCGGATAGGACAGCAGCAGGCCGTCCTCGCTGACGAAAACGACGCCTTCGGCGTCGATCTCCAAGCGCTGGTCGACGGTGCTTGACCACGAGGACCCGAACCAGCGGCCCTCGGTGTAGCCGGATTCCACACGGCGGGTGAACACCAGCGGCAGCGCACCGGGCAGGGTCACATCCGTCTGCGGCAGGAACATCTTTCCCGTCGCCAGGTCGATGGGGTCCGTGCCGCCGGAACATTTCTTTTTGCGCGCGAAGGCTTTCTTCCCCCAATTGCGCAGCGAGTCGCGGACCCTGCCCCGCGGCCGCGCATATTTGCCCGCCGTGATCCCCTTGCGCGCCGCACCGATCCCCTTGGCCCCCAGCACTTCGCCGAAAACCCTGCCGGTGCCCTCGGCAGGGTCCTTGGCGAACCCGTCCAGCATCTGCTTGCCCGCGCCGTACGGGTCGCTGGCCACATTCACCAGGCCCGCCGCCGTGTTGTTCAAACCGGTCGCGTACTCGGCCGGGTGCGTGATGTTGTACGGGTCCAGCGGGTTAACGCTGCGCGCGAAGCCGACAACGCTGGCACCGCCCTTGATCACACCCGCCGTGAAGTGCGTGGCGTCCAGCTTCAAGCCGGTCAGGCCGTCCTCCGCCTGCTCGAAGTACGACGGCTTGGGCGGCGCCGCGTCCCGCGCCGCCTTGACCGCCGTACGGGCCGTATCAGCCGCCTCGTTGCGCTGGCGGCGGGCCTCGTCCAGCTTCTGCTGCGCGAGTTTGGCCTTGCCCGGGCCCGGGTCGTGGAACTTCCCCGGCTTGCAGGCGTCCTTGCCGTCCTCGACAGCCGCGTTGTACGCCACGACCTGCTCGTTGTAAGCCGACACCGCGTCCTTCGACGCCTTCTTCGCCGCCTTGTAGTCGTCGATGGCCTCCTGCGCCTGGAGCTGCGCCCACTCCACCGTGCCCGCGAACGTCTCCATCGCGAGCGCGGCCTTCTCACACGCGTCGGCGGCCTTGAACCACTTCTTCGGCTCGACCGCCACCTCCTCGCGGAACGCGTCCGCCGCCTTGCCCTTCCAGTGCGCCGAGTCCAGCCGCTTCAGACCGTCCCCGACGTCGTTGAACGCCTTCTTGAAATCCCGCAGATGGCCCGCCGTCGAGCGGATCTTGCCCGCACTGCCGTAGATCAGCTTCTTCGGGTCCTCGGTCTCGTCCAGCCGCATCTCGGCGACATCCGCGCCCAGTTCGTTCGCCACCGAGCGGGACTTGTCACGGACCCAGTCCGCCCCGTCCTCCAAGCCCACCTTGTCCAGGCCGTCGGCGACCTTGTTGCCGCCCCACTCGATGCCGTCCCCGATGACCTCGGTGCCCTTTTCGACCGCGTCATCGATGAAGTCCGGCGTCAGGTCGAGTCCGCCCATCAGCCCTCACCGCCAACCTGGTCGCCGCCCTGCTCAGCGGGCGGGACGGCGTAATGGGCGATACGGCTGGTGCCGCCTATCTTGTCGCCCGTGGCCTGCCAGGTGCCCTTGATCTCCTCGCTCGCCTTCTCGTACGACTCCTTGCTGTAGTCCGGGCGCCAGGTGTCCCCCGAGAACAGCTCGCCCCACTTCTTCTGGGTGACCTCCTCCTCGCTCAGATGCGGGTTCCCGGCCACCGAGTTCGCCACGACCTTGAACGTGCCGTCGATGTACTGGTCTTCCTCCCACTGCATCCCGGCCGCCAGGCCCACCTTCTTCGCCAGCTTGTTCGCGTCCTGGATCAGGCCGCGCACGCCCCACTCCCAGCGCTCACAGAAGTCCTCGAAGTCCTTGGCCAGCCCGTTGTGTCCCGCCTCCATCGACGTCAGCGACAACTCGTCGAACCCCGACCCCATCACCGCGTCCGTCGCCGACCCGATGTCCTTCAACTCGCTGATCGCCGCCCGCAACCCCTTGGTGATGTCCTGTAACGCCTCCTTGTCCAGCTTCAGGTCCGGCTCCTTGCCGCCACCGCCCCCACCGCCGCTCATCGGGCGCCCTCCCTGGGCAGGGCGACGCACAGGGCAGGTCTGAGCTCTGCTACACGCGTAGCGACTCCACAGCGGCTGCCCCGTCGTATCGCGATCTGCCCCAGCAGGCTCATCACGCCCCCTTGCCCTCCCTCGTCGAACCCCCGTGCTACGCAACGGTATTCGATTGGCAACGGAGTGTCACCGCCATTGGAGGGCGTGTCGCGGGTCAGTGCGGTGGTGAGTGCCCAACGCTTGATTGCGCTCCGGCTCAGCACCACTGGGCGGCATGCGGCTCTGGCGGGTGCGGGCATCGTCTCGCGCCTTCGGCGCAGGGCGGCCGGCAGCGGGGAGGAGGGCGGTGGGGCTGCCGCCGTCGCCATCAGGTGGCCTGACGGGCCGGTGGCTCGTGACTGGGTGGGTGGTGCGACGTGGCGGGAAGGGGCAGCGGCGCATTATCGGCTGGGCGCCCGCGAAGCGGGGCAGGGCGGTCCGATCAGGGCCTCCCTCCACCCCCTTGCAAAAAATCGTTTGATGGAGAGCAAGCGATTTTTTGCAAGGGGGTGGGGGGAGGGCTCCGCTCGGGCCGCCCAACGCATCGCGGCCCGCTGGGGACTTACCAACTGCCCCCATTGCAGCGGCGCCTTCCGCACCGCCTACGGCCTACCTCCCAAGGACTACCGGCAGCTGCGCCGAACCCAGCAGCAGGACACGCCTCGATGACGACCGGGCCGCAGCGGGGACCAGCCCCAGGGGGACGGTCCCCGGCAGGCCGGGGCTCACTGAGCGCCCGGCTCACGGGGCTGGCGCGGAGTACTAAGAGGAAGGCGCTGTCTGCTAACAATGCGGCGCCGGGAGGGGATCGGGAGGGGACCCGGTACGCCTCGCCGAGCCACGGTACGGTCACGTTGCGCCACGAACAGGCGGCGGAACGGCCGCTGTTGCAAACTCCGCACAAACCAGACCCCAGGATCTTCCCAGCCCGACTCTCGGTAAGTTCCCTTCCGTTATTGCGCTCTGTTACCTTCCTAGTTCTGCCATGAAGAACGTGGTACACGGGTGGAGGAAGGCAGTATGGGGGACACAGGACTGTCTGAGCGTTGGCAGGCGTTTTACGACGCGGCGGGCGGAACGGATAGCGGCGGCAAAGACGTCCAAACCAGGCTGGCCAGTGCGGACGGGGATAAAGGGGGCGGCAAGGGCGGATCCGACGGCGATCTGAAATCGTCGAAGGGGCCGTGGAATGCCGCGTCAAACGCCCTGGACGATCTGCGCCGGAATGCCACGACCGCGCTGGGCGACCTCAAACACGGCCAGGAGGGCGCGGGAGTCGCCAGCAAGGGCGTCGAGGGGCTGGAGAGTACGTCCATGCAGCAGCGGGTCTTCAACTCCTGGGAGGCCCGGCTGACGGTCGTACGCGACGAATGCGGCGAACTCATGGGGAAGCTGCAGAAGGCGGGCAAGGACCTCGGTAATCAGGACGACGCGATAGAGGCTCTGTTCAAGGCGCAGGATACGAGGCCCATACCCCCGCCGGGCGGCCCGTCGGGGAGCTGGTGACCCGCGTCATGGTGACTTTCGCGCAGTTGAAGGCGGTCGACCCCGCTCAGTTCGAGCAGGCGGCGGACGGCTGGCACAAGGTGAGCAGCAGTGCCAGTGCGGCCAAGGACCGGCTGGACAATGAGATCAACGCGAAGCTTCGCGGGGGCCTGAAGGGCCAGGGGGTTGGTGCGGCGCTGGGCCGGCTGGAGCGGCTGAGCGAGAACTTCCACTACATGCAGGTGGAGTGCTCGCTGATCCTGACGGCGTTGAACGGGCTGGCCGCGGAGTTGCGGGCGGCGAAGAAGAAACTGGACAACGCCGTCCAGGACGCGCGGGACGCGGGGATGACCGTCAAGGAAGACGGTTCGGTGGAGTACAAGCCCCCGCTGGTGCTGCTGCCCGGCCAGGAGTACGAGCCGGCCGGCAACGGCCGCACCCCGTTCGTCGCCACGACGCCGAAGCAGCAGGCCCAGGGGTTCGCCGACCGGATCGGCGACGCGCTCAAGGACGCGACCGAGGCTGACGGCAAGTACGCCAAGACGCTGGGCAAGCTGATCACGGTGGCCGATCTGTCGGTCACCAAGGAGGACTGGACCGACGCGGACAAGGACCGGGGCGACGTCAAGAAGACGGTCGGCGACTATCTGCGCGATATCCCCAAGGACAAGTCCCCGAAGGACAACGCCGCCTGGTGGAAGAGCCTCAGCAAAGAGGAGCAGGCGGAATACATCTCCCTCTACCCCGCGAGCCTGGGCAAGCTGGACGGCCTTCCCGCCGAGGACCGTGACGAGGCCAACCGCGTCTGGTTCAACGAGCAGCGGGCCAAGTACCAGACCGAGCTGGACAATCCGCCGGCCGAGCCGAAGCCGAAGTACATCCTGGCCGGACGGTCCATGGTCCTCAATCCGGAGTGGACCAAGTGGGACAACCATATTAAGCATGTGAAGTCCTCCCTCAACGGTATGAAGCGCATTCAGATGCGTTTCGACGACACAGGGAAGGTCGACGCCTTCGACAACACCCGGCCCTCCGGTTACAAGCCGACCGGCGACGGGCTGCCGCCCGCATTTCTGCTGGATTTCGACCCCGAGAAGAACGGGCGCGCGATCATCGCCAACGGCGACCCTGACAAGGCCGATCACACCGCCGTGATGGTCGGCGGCACCAACGGCACGCTCGGCGGCATCAACAAACCCGTCATCGCGGGCACCAACCTCTGGCAGGCAGCCAGCGCGATGCCGGGTGAGCCCAAGGTGTCGACCATCACCTGGCACGGTTACGACGCTCCGCAGAACTTTTTCCCGGAAGCCATGAAGGACAAATACGCGGACAAAGCGGGGCCGGATCTCAATCAATTCCTGTCGGGGCTGCGCACCGCCCATGACCCGTCGGCAGGCGACCACCTGTCGGTGCAGGCGCAGAGCTACGGCACCGTGGTCGTGGGCTCCGCCGCCCGCCAGGGCGATCTGCCGGCGGACGATGTGATGCTCAGCGGCAGTCCCGGCGTCCAGGTGGGGCGGGCCAAGGATCTGGACGTGCCCTCAGGGCATGTGTGGAACCAGAAGGCAGAGGGTGACTGGGTGCCCAAGTGGGGGGCGCCCACTCATGGCCACCATGAGGGTCTGACGCAGTTCATCACCCCCAGCGACGCCGTCTTCGGCGCCAACCAGATGTCCACCGACACCCATGGGCACGGAAACTACTGGCTGGCCGGTTCGGAGAGCCTGGAGAACCAGGCGAGAGTCGTGGTGGGACGCTACGACGAGGTCCAGTTGAAGTAGCGGGGGTAATTTTCGATGTCCGACTCCGATGACCTCGGTCTCGGCTACACGCCCGAGGTGCGGGAGGTCCCCGCGCTGCGGGAGGAGGCCAGGCGGCTCTCCAGTGAGCTGTACGACCTGCTGCGGGTGAAGGGGAAGACGACCGCGCCCGGCCCAGTCGCGGACGTGTGCGGCGACTTGGACCCCGAGACGTTCTATGTCATCCGCCATCTGTGGTCGCTGTACGGCCTGCCGGCCGGGGATCTCGAGGCCGGCTGGCAGGGGCTCAAGGAGGACCTTCCCCGGCACGGCTGGGAGATCGTCCACGAGGGGCGGGAGTCGACCGTCGCCCAGTCCCCGTTCCTGATGGCCGACTCCACCCAGAAGAAGTTCACCCTGAAGGCCACCTTGCTGATCCCGACCGCACGGGACGCCGAGCGGAGCGGTGCGGAGCCCGGGATCATGTTCCATCTCGTCTCCGCCTGCTTCCGGGTCCCCGACGGCACCACGGTGGACGAGTACTGAGCCCTCACAGGGCACACACGCTCCCGGTCGCCCGGTGACCGGGGCCGCCAACCCCGTGGCGCATCGGGCATCATGGACGCCTCCGACGGCCGTCGGCGCGGCTGGATCCAGGTCCACGTCCACCCCGACGCGCTGCGACGCCTCGGGCTCCATCCCGACCAGCCGACCGCGGCGGTCGTGGGACCGTCCCCGCCCGGCTGGTGGCATGCCGTCGCGGAGCGCCACGCCCAGATGTAGGCACCCCTCACGTCGTACGCGGCCGCTCCGCGGGGAAGCCGTGCGCACGGGCGGCGATCACCACGGCCAGTACGGGCGCCAGGAGCGCCAGGACGCTCCAGGGGAAGGCATCGGGGCCGAGGCGGTCGAGGAGGATGCCGCCGACGACTCCGCCGCCGGCCATGGCCGCGTTCCACAGGGTGACGAGCATGGCCTGCGCGGAGTCCGCCGCGTCGCCTCCCGCGTCGGCCACGGCGGTCTGCAGCAGCGTGGGAACGCCTCCCCAGCCCAGGCCCCACAGCGCCGCCGCGAGGTAGACCAGGGCGCGGCTGTCGGCCGGGATCGCGAGGACGGCGGCCGCGGCGGCGAACAGGACCGTGGCGGCGATGGTCAGTGCCCGCAGCCGGCGGTCGATGCGGGCGCCCACGATCCAGATGCTCGCCACGGAGGCGGCGCCGAAGACCAGCAGGACGAGGTCGGTGGAGCCGCCCATGCCGAGCACGTCGAGGTAGGTGGCGATGTAGGTGTAGAGGATGGTGTGGGCCAGCACGTACACCAGCGTGACGAACAGGACCGGCGCCACTCCGGGGACGGTCAGGGCCCGCAGGATCGAGGGGCGGCCGTCCCGCCGCTGCCCGGGGTAGTCGGGGACCAGCGCGGCGATCCACCCGATCAGAACGGCTGCGAGCACGGTGATGAGGGTGAACGTCACCCGCCAGCCCAGCACTTCGCCGAGGAAGGTGCCCGCGGGCACCCCCAGCGACAGGGCGATCGGTATGCCGGTCATCACGACGGCGACCGCCTTGCCCTGCAGCGCCACGGGCGCCATACGGCGGGCGTATCCGGCCAGCAGTGCCCAGGCCAGGCCGGCGGCGACCCCGGCGACGAACCGGGCGGCCATGGTCAGGGGGTAGCTCGTCGAGGCCGCGGTGACCGTGTTGGCGACGGCGAAGCCCCCCATGGCCGTCAGCAGCAGCCGCTTACGGCGCCATCCCGCCGTGGCCGCGGACAGGGGGATCGCGGTGAGTGCGGTCCCGATGGCGTAGATCGTCACCGACTGCCCCATCGCGGATTCGCCGACGCCCAGGTCGTTGCCCATCGCGGGCAGCACGCCCGCGGGCAGTGTCTCGGTCAGGCTGGTGATGAAGACGGCGGTGGCCAGCGCCAGCAGCGCGGGCAGGGGGAGTTTCGGGTTCTGGTCCTCGGTTCCGGTGCGGGAACCGGCTTGTGGTGTGGTGTCGTTGCGCACGCCGCGTATGCTCGAACCATCACATTGATGTGAAGGTCAAGCGAGTGTGTATGAGGTGGAGCACATGCGCATCGGAGAGCTGTCGGAGCGCACCGGCACCCCCCGCCGGTTGCTGCGCTACTACGAGGAGCAGGGGCTCATCGCCGCGGACCGCTGCCCGAACGGCTACCGCGACTACGACGAGCGCTTCGTGGACCGGATCCTGCAGATCAGAGGGTTGCTCGACGCCGGGCTGCCGACCCGGATCATCAAACAGATCCTCCCCTGTCTCGACAAGCCCCGGATCATCCACTTCTCGGACGCGACACCGGAGATGATCGCCACGCTGGAGCACGAACGCGACCGGATGACCGAGCGCATCGGCTGTCTGGTGCGCAACCGGGACGCCATCGCGGAGTACCTGGAGACCGTGCTCAGCAACGACCGCGCGCGGGCCGCCGCCGCCCGCCAGGCGTCGGCCGGGGCATCTGCCGGGGCGTCAGAGGGCTGACGCCCGCGTCAGGACTCCTCGGTCAGGACTCCTCGCCCAGGGCCGCGATTTCGCCGAGCGTCACCGGTGTGGCCAGCGGTCGGCGGGCCAGCGGAAGGAGATCGTCCGCGCTGGGTGTGCTGGGTGATCCGCCCGTGAGCGCCGCCGCCACCTGGGCGGTCGCGAAGCCGCACACCCGGCCCTGGCACATCCCCATACCGGGCCGGGCCAGCATCTTCAGTGTCCGTGGGTCCTTCGCGCCGAGTTCGCGGGCCGCGTGGCACAGATCGCCGTACGTCACCTCCTCGCAGCGGCAGATGAGCGTGGACCCGTCGAGCCAGTCGGTCCAGCCCGGCGGTACCGGAGTGGCGGTGTGCAGGGCGGCGGCGAAGCGCCGGCCCCTGCGGATGGCGCGCTGCAGCCGGCGCATCCGGCCCTCGTCGATGGTCCGTCCCAGGTCGCCTGCCGCGGCAAGCCCGCTCAGCCGCCCCTCGCGGACGGCGAGCGCCGCGCCGCCGACCCCGGTGGCCTCCCCTGCCAGATAGACACCAGGGCCTCCGGGCACATCGGCCCGCTGCCGTGCGTCGACCACGGCGACCAGCGAGCCGTCGGTGTCCAGCCGGGTGCGCGCGCCGACCATCAGCGGCAGTTCGAGCGACGGGGTGAACCCCCAGCCCAGCGCGACGAGATCGGCGTCCACCTCGATCCGCACACCGCTTCGCGGGCGTCCGTCGCGGTCCAGCGGCGCGATGCGGACGGACCGCACCCGGTCCTCGCCGCGGATCTCGGTGACCACTGTCCTGGTGCGGTACGGGATGCCGTGCCGGGCGAGGAGCGCGGCGTACTGGGCGCCCTCGACCGCCTTGGCCGGTTCCCGTAGCGCGCCGCCCGGGTCGCGCAGCCAGCCGCGGAGCGGATTGGCCTCGCAGACCATGACGATCTCGGCGCCCGCCGCGGCGAGGCCGGTGGCCACCGGCAGCAGGAAGGGTCCCGTCCCCGCCACCACGGCCCGCCGCCCGGCGAGGGTGCCGCTCCCCTTGAGCAGGGCCTGTACCCCGCCGGCCGCCATGACGCCGGGCAGATCCCAGCCGGGCACCGGGAGTTGGCGATCGTACGCACCCGGGCAGAGGATCAGCGAACGCGCGGTCAGCGTCCTGGTCCCGGGTCCGCGGCCGTCGTGTGTGGGCCGCAGGTGGAGGGTGAACCGGTCGGCGTCGCGGGCGATGAGCCACACCTGGTGTCCGAAGAACGTACGGGTCCCCGTACGGACCAGGCCCGCGCGCAGGGCGGCGAACGTACGGCGGCCGTGCTGACCCGCGAGAGGTCCCTCGTCGTGCGGACCGTGCCGCCAGTACTGGCCGCCTGGCCGCTCGCCGGCGTCCACCAGGGCCACGGTCAGCCCGGCCGTCGCCGCCTCGACCGCGGCGGCCATCCCCGCCGGACCGGCGCCGACCACCGCCACATCGGCAACCGCCACGTCCGCCACGGCCACATCGGCCGTTACATCAGCGTTCCCGCGCATCGGTGTCCCTCCCCGTACGTCCGGACTCCAGCCGCATACCGTCGGCCGCGGGCACCAGACAGGCCCGCTGGTCGGGGCGGCCGTCGACGGTGATCAGGCAGTCGTAACAGACGCCGATCCCGCAGAACAGCCCGCGCGGCCTGCCCTCGCCACGGGTGGTGCGCCAGGCGACCACCCCGGCCTCGACCAGCGCCGCCCCGACGCTCTGGCCCGGCCGGGCGTGGATGGTCCGCCCGTCGAAGGACAGGTCGAAGGGCTGCGGGAAGGGCGGGTTGCCGGGGGCCGTCTCGGGAGGCATCTCAGGGGGCATCGGGGTTCACCTCGTCGCCGGGCAGGGCTTGTTCGAATCGTTCGGGCGCGAAGGGGGTCAGGTCCAGGCCGGTCGGGCGGTCCGTCAGCGCCTGCGCGAGCAGCTTGCCGGTCCCCACGGACAGGCCCACTCCGGCGCCCTCGTGGCCGCAGGCGTGCCAGAGCCCCGGGGCCCGCGGGTCGGGGCCGATCACCGGCAGGTGGTCGGGGCAGTACGGCCGGAAGCCCAGATAGCTGCGGATGGCCTGGACGGAGGCCAGGAAGGGGAAGAGCGCGATCGCGTTGCGGGCCAGTGCGGCAAGGAGGGGCGGCGGGACCTCGCGGTCGAAGCCGACCCGTTCCCGGGACGAGCCGATCAGAATGGTGCCCGCGCGGGTGCCCTCGACGACGGGTGAGGTCTGCAGCGCCGCGTCCGAACTGGCCACGTCGCCCACGTACTCCGCCGCGTACACCTTGTGCCGGACCATGACCGGCAGCGGCTGGGTGACCAGGACGCATCCCCTCCGCGGCAGCACCGGCACCCGCACCCCGGCCAGTTCGGCGACCACGCCGGCCCAGGTGCCCCCGGCGTTGAGCACGGCGGGGGCGCTGAGCGGGCCGCGGCTGGTGCGGACCCCGGTGATCCGCTCGCCGGTCCGGAGGAACCCGGTGACCTCGGTGTCCGTCCGCACCCGGGCGCCGGCCTGCCGCGCCATACGGAGCAGATGCGCCACCACCAGCATCGGCTGGACCTGTGCGTCCTGCGGGTAGAAGGCGCCGGAGACCAGCTCGGGCGACAGGTGGGGCTCGTAGTCCGGCAGCTCGTCCTTCGGTACGTCGACGGCCTCGATCCCTTGGGCGCGCTGCTCCAGGACAAGCTTGGCGAGCGCGTCCGCGCCGCCCGGGGTGGCGGCCACCACCAGGCCGCCCTTGGCCTCGAACTCCCAAAGACCCGCGTGTTCGGCCAGGTCCTCGCGCCAGACCCGCTGGGAGAACAGGGCCAGGTCGAGTTCGGGTCCGGCCTCCTTGTCGGAGACCAGCAGATTGCCCTCGCCGGCGCTGGACGTACCGCCGGCGAGCGGGCCACGGTCGACGACGGTGACGCGGAGCCCGGCGCGCGCCGCGAAGTACGCGGCGGCCGCGCCGACCACCCCGGCCCCGATCACCACCAGATCCGTGGTCTCGGCGCGCGGCGAGTGCCCGGTCGGCCCCGTCATGTGCCGCCCGCCCAGATGCCCCGTACGTGTCCGATGTGGCGGTGCATGAACAGCTCGGCCGCCTCGGCGTTCCTGGACTCGACGAAGTCCAGCAGCTGGTGGTGTTCCGCCGCGGACTCCACCAGGGTGCCCTTGCTGACCAGGGGCGCCAGCCCCAGCAGCCGGGTCTGGGCCCGGAGGCTGGACACCACGTCCAGCAGCCGCCGGTTGCCGCCGTGCGCCAGCAGGGCGAGGTGGAAGACCCGGTCGGCCTCGACATAGCCGATGAGGTCGCCCTTCTCGGCGGCCTCCACGATCCGCTGGGCCAGCTCCCGCAGCGCGGGGAACGCCTCCGCGGGGACCAGCGGCACCACGGCCCGTACCGAGGGCGGCTCCACCAGCAGCCGCACCGCCGTCACCTCGTCCAGGTCCTGCTCGGAGACCTCGGTGATGAGGAAGCCCTTGTTGGGCTGCGCCACCACCAGCTCCTCCTTGACCAGATCGATCATCGCCTCGCGCACCGGGGTGGAGGACACCCCGAACTTGGCGGCCAGCGTCGGCGCGGAGTACACCGTGCCGGGTGTCAGCTCCCCGGAGATGATCGCGGCGCGCAGGGCGTTTCGCACCCGGTCACGGAGGATTTCACGCTTTCCCACGGTGCGGAGGTGCGTCGTCGACTTCTCCGTGACCGGCCGTTCGCCGTCCAACTGGGTTGCCTCTTTCTAAAGCAGGAATCCGGCCGGAAAGGGGTCGTCCGGATCCAGGGTGAACTGGGCGGTGCCGGTGACCCATGCCCGCCCGGTGATGGTGGGCACCACGGCGGGTCGTCCGGCCACCTCAGTCTCCTCGATCAGCCGCCCGATGAAGTGCGTGCCGATGAAGGACTCGTTCACGAACTCCGCCCCCAGGGCCAGTTCGCCCCGGGCGTGGAGCTGCGCCATACGGGCGCTGGTGCCGGTGCCGCACGGCGAGCGGTCGAACCAGCCGGGGTGGATACCCATGGCGTGCCGGGAGTGGGCTGCGGTCGAGCCGGGTGCCTTGAGGTAGACGTGGTGACAGCCGCGGATGTCGGGGCGCTCGGGGTGGACCGGTTCGTCCTGTTCGTTGATGGCGGCCATGATCCCCATGCTGGCCGCCAGCAGTTCGGCCCCGGCCCGCCGGTCGAACGGCAGGCCCAGCTCCGCCAGCTCGACGATGGCGTAGAAGTTGCCGCCGAACGCCATGTCGTAGCGGACCTTGCCGAGGCCGGGCACATCGACCGTGCGGTCCAGGGCGTGGGCGAAGGAGACGACGTTGCGCAGGGTCACCGAGCGCGCACGGCCGTCCTCCACCGCCACCTCGGCCGTCACCGGCCCGGCCGGGGTGTCCAGACGGATGACGGTGACCGGTTCGCGCACCTCCACCATGCCGGTTTCCACCAGCACGGTGGCGACTCCGATGGTGCCGTGGCCGCACATCGGCAGCAGGCCGCTGACCTCGATGAACAACACGCCCCAGTCGGCCTCGGGGGTGGTCGGCGGCTGCAGGATGGCGCCGCTCATCGCCGAGTGGCCGCGCGGCTCGTACATCAGCAGGGTGCGTACGTCGTCGCGGTTGGCCATGAACCACGAGCGGCGCTCGGCCATGGTGTCCCCCGGGATGACACCGACGCCGCCGACCACGACCCGGGTGGGCATGCCCTCCGTATGGGATTCGACGGTGTGGAAGACGCGGCTGGATCTCACTTGTATCCCTTGGCGACAGCGGCTTCGGTGTCCCGGACGACCCGCTCGGCGATCTCGGGCGGGAGCGGGGTGCGCGGCGGGCGGCAGGGGCCGCCGCGCAACCCGACGACATCCATGGACAGCTTGATGGACTGGACGAACTCGGTCTTGGAGTCCCAGCGCAGCAGCGGGTGCAGATCGCGGTAGAGCGGCAGGGCCTTGGCGATGTCGGCGGGTTCACCGGAGGTGGCGAGCCGGTAGAGCTCCACGCAGCTCTCCGGGAGAACGCCCGGGTAGCCGGCGATCCAGCCGACCGCCCCGGCCAGGCCCAGTTCGAGCAGGACGTCGTCGGCGCCGATGATCAGGTCGAGGCCGGGGGCGAGTTCGGCCAGCTCATAGGCGCGGCGGACGTCTCCGCTGAACTCCTTGACGGCGACGATCAGGCCCTCGCCGTGCAGTTCGGCCAGCAGGTCGGGGGTGAGATCGACCCTGGTGTCGTGGGGGTTGTTGTAGGCGACGACCGGAAGGCCGACCGTGGCGACCTCGCGGTAGTGCGCCAGCACGCCCTCGCGGTCGGCGCGGTAGGTGTTGGGCGGCAGCAGCAGCACCGAGTCGGCGCCCGCCTCGGCCGCCTGCTCGGTCCACCGGCGGGCCTCCAGCGCACCGTACGCGGACACGCCGGGCATCACGGTGTGGCCCTCGGGGGACGCCTCGACGGCGGTGCGCACCATACGGGCGCGTTCCTCGTCGGTCAGGGTCTGGTACTCGCCGAGGGAGCCGTTGGGGCAGACGCCGTCGCAGCCGCCCTCGGTGAGGAAGCGGACGTGTTCCGCGTAGGCGTCGTAGTCGACGGAGAGGTCGCTGCGCAGCGGCAGCGGTGTCGCGACATGAACACCGCGCCAGGGGGTGTCGGGGCCAGCAGTCATGGATCCTCCTTCGGAACAGTGCAATGTTACATGCCACTGTAGTGGATACTACTTCGATGCTTGGGCTTGTTACGGTTCCCCGGCCGACGGGCCGACGGTCCATCGGCCGGGGGTCGGCAGACGGTCAGCGGGTCGTCATCCAGCGCTCCAGACCCGTCGCGTCGAGCGGCAGCGCCGAGGACAGCACCTCCGCACCCTCCTCGGTGACCAGCAGATCGTCCTCGATGCGCATCCCGATCCCGCGCAGCTCCGGCGGGAGGGTGCGGTCGTGCTCGTGGAAGTACAGCCCCGGTTCCACGGTGAGCACCATGCCGGGCGCCATCTTCGCCCCTTGGTACGCGTCGTAGTCCGCCCGCGCGCAGTCGTGCACATCGAGACCCAGGTGGTGGCCGATGCCACACACCAGATAGCGCCGGTGGTGCTGGCCCTGCGGGGACAGCGCCTCGTCGACGGAGACCGGCAGCAGCCCCCAGTCGGCGAGGCCCCGCGCCACCACCTCCATCGCGGCGGTGTGGAAGTCGGCGAAGTCCCGGCCCGGGGCGACGGCGGCCAGGCCCGCCCGGTGCGCCCGCTCCACCAGGTCGTGCGCGGCGCGCTGGGCCGGGCTGAACCGGCCCGAGGCCGGGAAGGTGCGCGTCACATCGGCGGTGTAGTAACTGTTCGTCTCCACACCCAGGTCCAGCAGCACCGCCTTGTCCTCCGCCACCGGGCCGTCGCAGCGCACCCAGTGCAGCGTGGCCGCGTGTGCGCCGCTGCCCACGATGGACGCGTAGCCGGGGCCGTTGCCGTGGGTGCGGGCGTAGCGGTCGAAGGTGCCCTGCAGCCAGCGCTCTCCGCCGCCCGCGATGGCCGCCGGGAACTCGCGCACCACGGCGGCGAATCCCTCGACGGTGCGGTCCACGGCCTGCCGCATCTGCTCGATTTCCCAGGCGTCCTTGACCATGCGCAGTTCGGACAGGGTACGGCCCAGATCGGCGGACGCGGCGAGTCCGTGGCGGTGTGCGGTGTCGGGGTCGAGCGCGCCGGTCAGCAGCGGCTTGGTCAGTCCGGCCAGCGCGGCGTCGAGCTCGTCGAGCGGGCGGACGTCCAGGCCCAGCGCCTCGCTCCACTCGTCAAGCCCGGGTGCGCCACCGACCCACAGCTCGCCGTGCGCGGCGTCGGCGAAGAACCCCAGATCCCCGGGGCGGGCCGGGGTGGGCAGGTGCAGGGTCGCGTCATGGCCCCCCGGTACGGGGCGCAGCACCAGTACGCCGTGCTCCACCCCGCCACACCCGGTCAGCCAGTAGAAGTCGCTGTCCGGGCGGAAGTCGTAGTTGGTGTCGTTGGAACGCACCGGAGCGCGCCCGGCGGCCACCACGATCGGCGCTCCCGGGTGGGCGGCGCTGAGCCGCGCCCGGTGGTGTGCGGCGGCGTCCGCGGCTCCCGGCACGGTCCGGGCGCTGCGGTCGGGGGTGTCCCAGCCCTCCGCCATGAACGCCGCGAAGGAGGGCAGCTCGGCCAGCCGGGGCATACGGGGGTCCAGCCGCGTGGACCGCGGCGAGGACTGCGGCGCGGTGGCGGCGGCTTCCGTGGCGGGGGTATCCGTGGCGGGGGTTTCCGTGGCGATGGCGGGAGCCTCCGTGGCGGTGGCGGTACGGGATCGGGTTGACAGGTCGTCGGTCATGGCAGTTCCTCGGGTGAGGCGGTGATGGACGCGTGCTCAGCGGCGCCCTCGCGGCGCCGGCGGTCCCATTCCGGGTCGATACGGGGTATCGCGGCCAGCAGGGTGCGGGTGTACGGGTCCCGGGGGCGCTCGAAGACCTCCGCGCAGGGGCCGGACTCCACGATGACACCCTGCTTCATCACCGCGATACGGTGCGAAATCCGGCGCACCACGGCGAGGTCGTGGGCGATGAAGAGGTACGAGAAGCCGCTCTCCCGCTGGAGGCGCAGCAGCAGGTCCATCACCTGTGCCTGCACCGACACATCGAGCGCGGAGACCGCCTCGTCGCAGATCACCAGCTTGGGGCCGACCGCGAGGGCGCGGGCGATGCCGATCCGCTGGGCCTGTCCGCCGGAGAACTGCGCCGGGTAGCGGTGCAGATGGTCGGGGTTGAGGCCGACCCGTTCCATCAGCTCCCCGGCGAAGGCCCGCCGCCCCCCGGGGATGGGAAGCCCCTGGTAGACCAGGGGTGCGGTGAGGATGCGCTCCACGGTGTGGCGGGGGTTGAGCGAGGAGAAGGGGTCCTGGAAGACGACCTGGACGTCATTGCGGAAGCGGGCCAGGTCGGTCCCGCGGGCATGGGTGACGTCCCGCCCGGCGAACTCGATGGTGCCGTCGGTGGCTTCCATCAGCTTCGCCACCAGCCGCGCGGTGGTGGACTTCCCGCTGCCGGACTCGCCCACCAGCGCCAGCGTCTCGTGCGGAAACACCTCGAAGCTGACCGAGTCCACGGCGGTGAACACCGATTTGCGCCCCAGCGGACCGCCCCCGCCCCGCGTGGTGAAGCGCTTGGTGAGATCACGGGCGCGCAGCAGCGGCGGTGCATCAGCTTGGCTGCCTCGGCTGCCGGTCACCGGACTTCCTCCTGTGCTGGGGCGGGATCTGTTGGTCGGGCTGGTCGGGCCGTCGGCGATACGACGCCCGGTGCGGCCAGCTCGTCGTCGATACGCGGGATGCTCTCCAGCAGCATCCGGGTGTAGGGGTGGCGCGGCGCGGAGAAGACCCGCTCCGTGTCGGCGTATTCGAGCTGTTCCCCGTCGCGCATCACCAGCACCCGCTGGGCGATCGTGGCGATCACCGCCAGGTCGTGGGTGATGAAGAGCATGCCGGTGCCGGTCTGCCGCTTCAGCTCGGCCAGCAGCTCGAGGATCTGGGACTGCACCGTGACGTCCAGCGCGGTGGTGGGCTCGTCCGCGATGAGCAGGGCGGGTTCGCAGATCAGTGCCATCGCGATCATGATGCGCTGACGCTGTCCACCGGAGAACTGGTGCGGATAGCGGTCGACCCGCTCGGCCGGGTCCGGGATGCCGACCCGGCCGAGTGCGTCGATGGCCATCCGGCGGGCCGCGCGGCGCGAACCGCCGCGGTGGCAGCGGTAGACCTCGGCGATCTGGAGGCCCACCGTGTAGTACGGGTTGAGCGAGGACAGCGGGTCCTGGAAGACCATGGACATCGCGTTTCCGCGCAGCCGGCGCAGCTCGGCGTCCGGGCGGCCGAGCAGTTCGGTGCCCCGGAACCGGATGCTGCCGCTGGTGCGCGCGCCCCGTGGGAGCAGCCCCATGACGGCGAGCGCCGTCATGGACTTGCCCGAGCCGGACTCGCCGACGATGCCCAGGGTTTCGTTGTTCCGCAGAGTGAAGGTGTTGTCGCGGACGACGTCCACCGGTCCGCGAGTGGTCGGGAAGGTCACGGTCAGGCCCTCGACCTCCAGCAGGTCCGCGGACTCGTCCGGTCCGGCCCGGTGGGCTGGGGATTCGGTCATGACGCGGTGGTCCTTACGCGCGGGTCCAGCGCCGTGTAGAGCAGGTCGACCACGACGTTGCCGATCACCACGAAGAACGCCGCCAGCAGCGTGACCGCCATGATCACCGGCTGGTCGTTCTTCGCGATCGCGTCCGAGGCCATCTTGCCCACGCCGTTGAGGCCGAAGACGGTTTCGGTGATGAGGGCGCCGCCGAGCAGACCGGCGAAGTCCATCCCGAAGATGGTGACGATCGGGGTGAGCGCCGGCCGCAGCGCATGCCGGCGGAGTATCAGGACCGGCCCGAGCCCCTTGGCGCGGGCCGTGCGCATGAAGTTCTCGGCGAGCGTGTCGATGACGTTGGCCCGGGTCATCCGGGCGTAGAGACAGGCGTATCCGATGGCGAGCACGATCCACGGCATCAGATACGACTGGAACCAGGCCACCGGATCGTCGCCGAACGGGATCGCCGCGGGAAACGGCAGCACTTGCCACTTGACCACCAGCAGGTACTGGAGCGCCAGGGCGAGTACGTACGGGGGGATGCTGGAGCCGCCGAGCGCCAGCGCCATGGTGGAGCGGTCCCACCACGTACCCTCCTTGACCCCGCTCAGCAGCCCGATGGTGACCCCGCCGAGCAGCCAGAGCACGGCCGCGCCGACGGCGACGGTGACGCTCACCGGGAGCCGCTCGAGGACCATCTCCCACACCGACTGGCCGCTCTGGAAGCTGTAGCCGAGGCAGGGGGCGGGGCAGTGGACCAGATTGGCGCCCGAGCCGTAGTCCCGGCCGGCCACGATGCCGCGCAGGAAGTCCCCCAGCTGCTGAAGGAAGGGGCGGTCGAGGCCGAGGGAGGTCCGGATCGTGTCGATGCGCTCCGGTGTGCAGGTCTTGCCGCAGATCATCACCGCGGGGTCGGGTGAGAGCTGGAAGAAGATGACATAGGTGAACACACAGACTGCCAGCAGGATGACCAGCACCCAGGAGAGCCGGCCGGCGACGTAGCGGAGCATCAGGAGGCCTCCCCCGCGTCCAGGGCGTGCCGCAGCCGGTCGCCCACCACGGTCAGGGCGAGCACGGTGCCGAAGAGGAAGGCGCCGGGGATCACGAAGTACATCGGGTCCACCTGGTACCAGCTGACCGAGTTGGCGATCATCTGCCCCCAGGAGGCGGTCGGCGGGGTGACCCCGACGCCGAGGAAGGAGAGTCCGGCCTCGGTGCCGATGTATCCGGGCACGGCGAGCGTGGTCATCACGATGATGGTGCTGCGCAGATTGGGCAGGATCTCCGCGAAGATCAGCGCCCGGCTGCCGGCCCCGGAGGCCCGCGCCGCCTCGACGAACTCCCGGCCCGTCAGGGTCAGCGTCTGACCGCGCACCACACGCGCCAGATACGGCCAGCCGAAGACACTCAACACGATCACCAGCAGTACCGGGCGGTTGCCGGCCGGCAGCGCGGACAGCACCGCGATCATGAAGATCAGGGCCGGGAAGGCCATCAGGAAGTCCATCAGCCGGGAGATGACCTGGTCCACCCAGCGGCCGTAGAACCCGGCCAGCAGGCCGAGCACCACGCCGATGACGGTGGTCAGGAGGGTCGCGGAGACGGCGATCAGCATCGAGATCCGCGCCCCGTAGGCGATCCGGACCAGGATGTCGCGGCCGTTCTGCGGTTCCACGCCCAGCCAGTGGTCGCCGCTGATGCCACCGAGCGACCCCTTGGGCAGCCCGCCCAGGTCCTTGTCGACGGCCGCGCTGTCGAAGGTGTCCGGGCCGTGCCCGGCCAGCGTGCCGATCAGCGGCGCGAAGAGGGCCATCAGCACGATCAGGACGAGAAACGCGGTGCTGAGCACGGCCCCGATGTCGCGCCGCAGCTCGCGCAGGACACGTCGCGCGGTGCCGCCGGGCGGCGCGGCGCCGGTCGGTGGCGAGGGCAGTGACGGCTGCGCCTCGTGGAGGGTGGTGGTCGCCATGCCGGTTACTTCTTCGGGTCCGCGAGGCCGATGCCGACCAGGTCGATTCCGCCGCTGTACGAGATCGAGGTGTGGGCGCCCGCGATATTGGTGCCGACCACCAGCACGGTCTTGGAGTAGTTGAGCGGCACGATCGGGGCGCGCTTCATGATCTCGGCGTCGAGCTTGCCGTAGGCCTCGTTCTGCGCCGTCTCGTCCTCCATCGCCGCGATCTCGTCGATGCGCTTCTGGATCTTCTTGTCGTCGAGCATGGAGAGCACCGAGTTGCCCTTGTCGGAGATGAGGCGTCCGTCGAACAGCGGCGGCAGGAAGGTGGTGCCGCCCGGCCAGTCCGGGCACCAGCCGGTGAGCGCCGCGTCGTGCTGCTGTGAGGGCGTGCCGATGACCTCGTAGAAGGTCGAGGTGTCAATGGTGTTGATCTTCACCTTGATGCCCACCCGCTTCAGCCCCTGCTGGACGGCCACCGCCACCGCCTGCTCGGTGGCGTTGGCGCGGGCGTCCACGGTGAGGGTGAAGCCCTTGGACTGGCCGGCCTCGGCCAGCAGTTTGCGGGCGGCTTCCGGATCGCCGGTGCCGTCCTTGGAGGGATACACATCCGTGGCGTCCCGCCCGGGGATCGACGGGGGCTCGATGGAGGTGGCCGCGGTGGCCAGGGCGGAGCCGCCGAGGGCGTCCACCGTGGTCTGCTTGTTGACGGCGTACTCGATCGCCTGGCGCACCCGGACGTCCCGGAGCGGCCCCTTGGTGGTGTTCAGGCTCATATACGTGGTGCAGCCGGTCACGCCGGCGAGCGTGCGCTGCTTGAGCTGCGGTGTCTGGAGCCGGGCGATGGTCGCGGGCTGCACCTTGGGGCCGACGGCGTTGATGTCCTTGCCCTGCCCCGCTATCAGACGCTCGTCGATGGTCGCCGCGTCCAGGCCGAAGGTCCATACGAAACTGTCCGGGCGGGCGGCGCGCACCGTGTCGGTGGAGCGCTTCCAGTGCTTGTTGCGGACCAGCTCGAGCGACGAGCCCCGCCGGTAGTTCGCCACCTCGTACGGGCCGGACGCGATCGGCTTGGTGTCGAAGGCGGCCTTGGCGCCGGTGCCCTTGGGGAAGGGGGTGAAGTTCGGCTGTGCGACGACGCTGGAGAACTGCGGATAGGACTTCTTGAGATGGAAGACGATGGTGCGCTCGTCAGGGGTCTCGATGGTGTCCAGGTCGCCCGACTGGTACGGGCCCTTGTAGTCGGCGGGTGCGGCGATGACCTGCTTGGCGTACGGCGAGCCGATGCCCGCGTCGGGATCCCAGGCCCGCTCCACGCCGAACTTGACGTCCTGGCTGGTGATCGGGGCGCCGTTCTGGAAGAACAGCCCCTTCTTGAGGGTGAAGGTCCAGGTCTTGTTGTTCTCGGACGCCCGGCCGGTGTCGGTGGCCAGATCGCCGACGATCTTCGTCCCGTCGCTGTGCGGACCGGCCGCCTCCCGGGTGGTGAGGGTGCGGTAGATCAGGCGGTAGAAGTTGTTGACCCCGCCGTCGAAGCCGCGCGCCGGATCGAGGTGCGAGAAGTCGGGCTTCTCCAGGAAGTGCACGGTGCCGCCGGTGGCGGGGTCCGCGGTGGGCTTGGCCTGGCCGGAGGCGGCCGGGCCGCCTCCGCTGCAGGCGGTGAGGGTCAGGGGAATGGCAGTACACAGGGCGGCGCAGGACAGGACGGCTCTTCTCATGGCACCTTCTCCGGGAGTGAGCAACGTGCGGACATGGGACGTACGCGGGGGGACGTACATGTGGGGGGGGAGAGATACGGGCGTGGGGTGATCAGGTGTTTCTGATCCACACCCGCATGGGGCCGGGCTCTCGGTTGCCCCAGGCGAAATACGGAACGAGGGTCAGCTCGGCGGTGTCGGTGTCGGTGCCGGTGCCGGGCTGCGCCTGCTGCGGGCCGGTCGCGAGCACGGGATACAGCTCGGGTGAGGGCGGCGGCGCGACATCCGCGGTGACCCCGATCAGCGGCGCTCCCGACGGCACACCATCGGATTCCGGGGCGACCGCGGTCCGGGCGGCCGCGATGTGTTCGGCGCCGATCACCACGTCGTCGACACCGGCCGGGCAGTCCTGCTGCTCCACGCAGTAGACCAGCGGCCCCCGGGCCACCGCGACCGTGCCGCGCGTCGCGTCCAGGTAGGGGTGGGAGACATGGCCGCGGACCGGCATGGGCAGGCTCAGCCGCAGTTCGTCACCCGGGCGCCAGCGCCGCTCGACGGTCAGCCAGCCGTCCGACACGTCCCCGGCCGCGGTCTCTTCGCCCGCCGTGCCCACCGTGAGCCGGACCTGTCCGGGGTCCGCCCAGCCGGGCACCCGGAGCGAGATCCGGTACGGCTCGTCGGGCGCCCGGCGTACGGTGAGCCGCACCTCGCCGTCCCACGGATAGCCGGTCGCCATGTCCAGCGCGGCCTCCGCCCCGTCCACACCGGCCTGGGCGTACCCCGCGACCAGCAGTTCCCCCGGCCGTTCCGCGACGAGGAAGTCGGCGAGCTGGGCCATCCAGCGCACCACGTTGGGCGGGCAGCAGGGGCAGCTGAACCAGGCCTGGCGCAGCGGCTCGCCGCCCTCCTCGGCCCCGCTGCGCTGCTCGTGGTCGGGGCGCCGCTGCAGCGGGTTGTCGTAGAAGAAGGCGCGCCCGTCCGCTGAAAGACCCACGGCGAACGCGTTGTACAGGACGCGCTCCAGGACATCGGGGTAGCGGGCGTCGCCGGTGGCCAGGAACATCCGCCAGGCCCACTGCATGGTGCCGATGGCCGCGCAGGTCTCGCTGTAGGAGCGTTCGGAGGGGAGTTCGTAACGGTCCCCCACGGCCTCGTCGGAGTGGCGGCTGCCCAGCCCGCCCGTCACATACAGCTTGGTGGCCACCATGTCGTCCCACAGCCGCCGCAGCGCGTCGAGCAGGGTGCGGTCGCCGGTTTCCAGGAACACATCGGTGGCGCCCGCGGCCAGGTAGGCCATCCGCACCGCGTGTCCGGTCACCGACGGGAGTTCACGCAGCGGCAGATGGTCCTGGAAGTACGCGGAGCCCATGCCCCGCGATGGCACAGTGCCCCGGCCTCGGCGGTCGACGAACAGCCGGGCCTGGGTCAGATACCGCTCGTCGCCGGTCTCCCGGTACAACTCCACCAGGGCCATTTCGACTTCGGGATGGCCGCAGACCGCATCCTCGCCCTGCGGTCCGTAGCGCTCCACCACCAGATCCGCGAAGCGGACGGCCACGTCCAGCAGGCGTTTGTCCCCGAGCTGCCGGTGAGCGGCGACCGCGGCCTGGATGAGGTGACCGAGGTTGTACATTTCATGACCCCAGGAAAGATCTTCCCAGGGCGCCTTGGCGCAGTCGGGATCCTGGAAGAAAGAGTTGAGATAGCCGTCCGGGGCCTGGACGCGCTCCAGCAGGTCCACGGTCTCCTCGTAGAAGTCCCGCATCGCCTGCCGGCCACCGTCGTCGTCCGGCCGCGCCAGCTCGTAGGCCAAGCCCTCCAAGGTCTTGTAGAGGTCGGTGTCCAGGAACGGATACCGGCCGCGGTAGGGCGTGTCCTGCCGCTTCTCGTCCGACACCTCGGGCAGCAGCCGGCGGAGGTTGTCGAGGTTACCGGCCTTCCTGAGCTGCTCCAGCGTATGCGGCGCGGTGGCCTCGCGGTTGCGCCGCTGCCAGTCGGCCAGCAGTCCCCCGGTGATACGCACGCGTGAGCCACCCAGGGGCGTCACAGTCTGACGAGCCATCCGACCTCCAGTGCCGTGTAGCATTGCACTGCACCATAAACACAGTTGCGGGCCATGCCAAGGGTTGTGCGGAACGGAAACCTCCGTGCCCGCCTGTTTCATCGGACGAGGTACGGGGGACCCGCGGGCTCGCACCAGAACCCTCATCACGCGTTCGGCCTCAGCTGCGGGGTTTCCGCACGCCGCAGCTGAGGAGAGGCAGGCCGCCATGACCCTGATCCGGGCTTCGGTCGACATCGATGTGCCGGTCGATATCGCCTACAACCAGTGGACGCAGTTCCCTCTCTTCCCCCGCTTCATGGACGGGGTGAAGCGCGTCGACCGGCCTCAGGCCAATATGACCCACTGGGTCACCAAGATGTACGGCGTCACCCGCGAGTTCGACGCCGAGACCGTGGAGCAACGTCCTGATGAGCGGCTGAGGTGGCGCTCCCTGGAGCATCCCGAGCGCTCGGGCCGCTGGAGGAGCAGGCCCAGGCACGTCGGCCGGGTGGAGTTCCAGCCGCTCGAAGGGGACCGCTCCAGGGTGACGCTGGCGATGTCCTTCAGACCCAGCGGAGTGATGGAAAGAGCAGGTGGCGGCCTGGGCATCGTCCGCCGCCATATCCAGGGCGAGCTGGAGAACTTCAAGGAATTCATCGAAGAGGAGGGGAGCGAGACCGGAAAGTGGCGCGGTGCGATCAAGGACGGCTATGTGCAGCCCGAGTCCGGACAGGAGCGCCCACAGGTTCCGAACTGGCCGTGCGGCTGACCGGCGCGGACCGACGAAAGGTGCACTGCGATGGAGGACCCGAGGACCCCGGATGGGCATGATGACAACGCAACGGTGACGCCGCCCAAGACCTGGGCCGTCGGCGTCCCCGGGGTGGCGAACGCGCTCAAGTACTCGCTGAGCCAGACATCGCCTCGGCGTACCGCTCTGACGCTGCTGAACATAAATCAGACGAAGGGTTTCGACTGCCCCGGCTGTGCGTGGCCGGAGCCCGAACCGGGCATGCGGCATCGAAACGAGTACTGCGAGAACGGCGCCAAACACGTCAATGACGAGGCGACGACGCGCCGGATCACCGCCGAATTCTTCCGCCGGTATCCGGTCTCGGAACTCGGCCGCCGATCCGACCAGTGGCTCAATCAACAGGGCCGGCTCACCGTGCCCATGGTGAAGCCGCCCGACGCGGACCACTACGAGCCGATCAGCTGGAGCGGTGCGCTGCAATTGATCGCCGACGAGCTGCGGGGGCTGGACTCGCCGAACGAAGCGGTCTTCTACACCTCCGGACGGGCCAGTAACGAAGCCGCGTTCGTCCTCCAGCTCTTCGCCCGCGCCTTCGGCACCAACAATCTTCCCGACTGCTCCAATATGTGCCATGAGTCCAGCGGCGCGGCGCTGTTCGAGACACTGGGCATCGGCAAGGGAGACGTGAGCCTGACGGATATCTACCACGCCGATCTGATTTTTGTGGTGGGACAGAATCCGGGCACCAACCATCCCCGGATGCTGTCCGCGCTGGAGGAGTGCAAGCGCCGGGGCGGCCGGATCGTCGCGGTGAACACCCTCCCCGAGGCCGGGCTGATGCGCTTCAAACACCCGCAGGAGCCCCGCGGTGTGATCGGCCGCGGCACCCCGCTCGCCGACCAGTTCCTGCATATCCGTCTCGGCGGCGACCTCGCCCTCTTCCAGGCCCTCAACCTGCTCCTTCTGGAGGCCGAGGAGGCCGCGCCCGGCACGGTGCTGGGCCGGAGCTTCATCGACTCCCATACCAGCGGCTTCGCCGAGTTCGCCGAACACCTCCACAAGACCGTCTCCTGGCCGGATGTCCTCACCGCCACCGGGCTCACCCGCGGGGAGATCGAGGACCTGCGCGATCTGGTGCTGCGCAGCGGCCGGATCGTGGTCTGCTGGGCGATGGGGCTGACCCAGCACAAACACGGCGTTCCCACCATTCGCGAGGTGGTGAACTTTCTTCTGCTGCGCGGGAACATCGGGAAGCTCGGCGCCGGCGTATGCCCGGTGCGGGGTCACAGCAATGTCCAGGGCGACCGGACCATGGGAATCTGGGAGCAGATGCCGCAGGAATTCCTGGACGCACTGGAAAAGGAATTCTCCTTCACCCCGCCGGCCGCACACGGCTGGGATACGGTGGCCTCCATCAAGGCCATGCTCGACGGCCGGGCGAAGGTCTTCCTCGGTCTGGCCGGAAACTTCGTCCGCGCCACGCCCGACAGCAAGGTCACGGAGCAGGCGATGCGCCAGTGCCGGCTCACCGTGCATATCTCCACAAAGCTGAACCGCTCACATGCGGTCTGCGGCCGGACAGCGCTCATCCTCCCCACACTCGGCCGCAGCGAACGCGATATCCAGGCCGGCGGAGAGCAGTTCGTCACGGTCGAGGACTCGATGAGCGAGGTGCACGCCTCCTACGGAAAACTGGAGCCCGCCTCCAAACACCTGCTCAGCGAGGTGACGATTCTCAGCAGACTGGCCCGGCGGACCCTGGGCGACAAAGTGCCGGTCTCCTGGGAGCGCTTCGAGACGAGTTACGAAACGATCCGGGAACACATTTCCCATGTCGTGCCGGGTTTCCACGACTTCAACGCCCGGGTGCTCAAACCTGGCGGCTTCAGACTTCCGAGCCTGGTCGACGAGGGAATTTTCGAGACGGCGACCGGAAAAGCAATGTTCACCTGCAATGAATTCGACATGCTGCAAGCGCCGGAAGGGCATCTCATCCTGCAGAGCCTGCGCTCCCACGACCAGTGGAACACCGTCCCGTACACCTTGAACGACCGCTACCGCGGCATCCACGGCTCCCGCCATGTCGTCTTCGTCAACCCCGCCGATCTGCGTGCGCTCGGCCTGCAGCAGGACGACCGGGTCGATCTGGTGAGCGTCTGGCACGACGGGGTCGAGCGCCGTGCGGAAGACTTCCAGCTGGTCGCCTATCCCACGGCGCCCGGGTGCGCCGCCGCGTACTACCCGGAGACCAACGTCCTGGTGCCGTTGGACAGTGTGGCGGACATCAGCAATACGCCGACGTCGAAGGGGATCGTGGTCCGTCTGGAGGAGCGCGTCAGGCACACATGAAGTCCCGCACCGCCAGCGCCCGGTCCACGACCCGGACGTCGCCGATCCAGCCGTTCATGACCTGGTCGATCTTCCCGCCGTACTCATAGCCGCCCAGCAGCCAGGGCAGCCCGAGGGTGGTGAGGCCGGTGGCCACGGTCGAGGGGTTGCGGGCCACCGGGCAGCCGTCCACATACATCGTGGTGTGCCGTCCGTCGTTCACCACCGCCGCATGCCACCAGGTGTTCAGCGGCAGCTCATGGCTCCAGTTGGTGACCGCGCCGTCCTGGTTCAGCGGATAGACGGCCCACTGGAGCCCATGGCCGTCGGACAGCGAGAGGGTGACCACCGGCTCGTCCGTGTCCCCGCCGGTCTTTCCGGCATCGCCGCTGCGGCCCCGCCGGCTGAGCAGCGCCGACCAGGCGTTGTGCCCGCTGTCCCAGTCTGCGGGCAGCTTGAGGAACGCCTCGACGGTGTAGCCGGAGCGGAAGGTCTCGCCGCTCAGCGGGGCGCCGTCGGCCGTACGCAGATAGGCGCCGCGCAGCGGGGGTTTGTCGCCGTGGAAGGCGAGGCTGCCGTGTCCCGGCTGGTCGGGGTGGTACTCATCGGACCAGGTGAGGGCGGTGGCGGGGCTGCCGTCCACGGTGACCTTGGTGAGGTGGTTGCCGCGGCCGGAGTGGTCGGTGATCCGTACGGAGTCCTCGACGGGAGCGCCGTTCCGGTCCCCCTGGTCGAAGCGCCAGTACGCGACCGTACCGGGGATCACCATCCGGGAGGCGGGCCGGGCCGGGCGCGGGGCGACGGGGGCGAACCCGGCGAAGCGCCGCTCGAAGTCGACGGGGATGCTGAAGTAGTCCTGCGGACCCGTGCGTTCGATCTCGCCGCGCTCCAGCTCGTTGAGTTCGTCGTCGGCGCGGCCGAGGATCCAGGGCGAGAGCGTCCGGACGTCGATGGTGTTACGGGCCAGGTCGAACTGGTAGAGGCGGATCATCCCGGCGCCGCCGTAGTAGCGGTCCTGGTAGTTGGTGATGTGCAGATGGACGTCGTGGCCCGCGGTGTTCTTGCGGACCGTGCGGGCGGGCGGCCAGTAGTGGCCGTTGAGCGTCAGGAATATCTGGTCGTGGTCCGCGATCAGCTCGTCCCACAGCCACTGGCCGTGGTCGGAGAACTGCGCCTCCTCGCCCTCGCGGTCCGCGTAGACCAGTTCATGGGTGGTGAGCAGTACCGGGGTCCTGGGGTGTTGTGCGATGACGTCCCGCGCCCAGGCGATGCCCTTCGCGGAGGGGCGCCAGTCCAGGGCGAGCACCAGCCACTCCCGGCCCGCGGCGCGGAAGGTGTGGTACGTGTTGTAGCCGTCCGGGCTCGCGCCGCGGAACGAGGGCGCGGAGCGGAACCGCCGGGGGCCGAAGGTGTCCAGGTAGGGCGTCCGGCCGCGCTGGTCGTCGGTGCGCGAGTCGAGGTCGTGGTTGCCGGCCACCACGCTGTAGGCGGCGCCCCGCTCGTCCAGGAGCCGGAAGGCCCGGCCGATCGGCCCGAATTCGGCGGGCTGTCCGTGTTCGGTGAGGTCGCCGAGGTGGGACAGGAAGACGATGTTCTCCTCGCGTGCGCGGCTGAGGAGATAGCGGAAGGACGCCTCCACCGGCGCCGGGTGGATGCTCTCGCCGTCGAAGAGGTACTGGGTGTCCGGCATGACGGCGACGGTGAACCGCGGGCTGTCGGGGTCGGGGCGCCAGGCGGGGGCCTGTTCGGCAGCCGGTTCGGCGGCCCCGGCGGGCGCCGCCTCGAGACCGGGGATCGCCACGCCCGCGCCGACGAGTCCCGTGGTGCGCAGGAAGGTACGGCGGCGGGTTCCGGTCTGCGGCTCACTGGCCTGATCGGGTCTTCTGCACATGGCGCTGCTCCACGCGGTGGTACGGGGGTGATGGAGCGCACGCTATGAGCCGCGGGGGTGCGAACACAGGAAGGTGGTCGGTAACGGACGGGGAAGTGCTCATGAATGCCCCGGTGGGCGTCCGCCGTACGGGCCGGGCCGGGCCGCGGGCGGTGGCGGTGGCGGATCCGGTCGGACCGATCAGAGATGGTCCACGTCGACGACGGCCCGGGCGAAGGCCGTGGGCGCCTCCTGGGGCAGGTTGTGGCCGATGCCCTCCAGGGTGCGGTGCTCGTACGCGCCCGTGAACCTGTCCCGGTACGTGCTGCCGTCGCCCGGCGCCGTGAAGGGGTCGAGCTCGGGGTCGAGGGTGATGGTGGGTACCTCGATGTACGGCCGTGCGGCGAGCCGCTTCTCGAGACCGTCGTAGCGGCGCTCGCCGTCGGCGAGACTCAGCCGCCAGCGGTAGTTGTGGATGACGATGTCCGCGTAGTCGGGGTTCTCGAAGGCCGCGGCCGTGCGCTCGAAGGTGGCGTCGTCGAAGTCCCATGTCGGGGAGACGGTCTCCCAGACGAGCCTGGTCAGCTCGGAGCGATGGGTCCTGTCCTCCATGGCCTGCCGGCCTCGCTCCGTGGCGAAGTAGTACTGGTACCACCAGGTGTGCTCGGCCTTCGCCGCGATCGGCTCGAGGTTGGCCTTGAGGTTGGTGATGAGGTATCCGCTCACGGACACCAGCGCCTTGCACCGCTCGGGCCAGAGCGCGGCGATGATGTCGGCGGTGCGCGATCCCCAGTCGAAGCCGGCCAGCACGGCCTTCTCGATCTTGAGGGCGTCCATCAGGGCGACGATGTCGAGGGCGACGGCCGACTGCTGGGCGTTCCGGAACGTCCGGTCCGAGAGGAAGCGCGTCGTGCCGTGGCCGCGCAGATAGGGCACGATCACCCGATAGCCCTCCTCGGCCAGGAGGGGAGCCACGTCGACGAAGCTGTGAATGTCGTAGGGCCAGCCGTGCAGGCAGATGACCGCGGGGCCGCGGGCGGGGCCCAGCTCGGCGTAGCCGACGTCGAGCAGACCGGCCCTGACCTGCTTGAGCCGGGGGAAAGCGGTGTGCGTGCCGGGGGCGGGCGCGGTCGCTGTCGCGGCCTTGTGCGAGGTGGCGGCGTTCGGTGTGGCGACGTTCGATGTGGCAGCGGAGGCGGTCGGCAGGCCCAGCGGGCCGGTCAGCGAGGCGGCCGCCGCGCCCGTACCCAGGGCCTTGCCGAAGGTACGCCTGTTGATCATCTGGAAGCCTCCGCGTCGTCCGGTGTCGGCCTGCTGTCGCAGGAGATCCGCGGGATGACTGTCGCACAGGCTTCGTCACCGGTCAAACAGGTGACGCAATCCATGGAGCGGACGCCCGCCGACGGCGGTCACAGGGTGACCGACTTGTACTCGACGTACTGGGCGAGCCCGACGGCGCCGTACTCGCGGCCGCGGACACCCCGGCCGCCTGGGCGAGTTCGCTGCTACCGCAGCTGATGCACCTGGCCGCGCAGCAGCTGCCCCATCTCAGCGACGCCCAGGCCGCCGACATGGTGGTCGACACCTTTCTGCGCGGGCTCGGCGCGCAACAACCCGCACGGTAACCCGCAGTCGCCACGCCATCACCAACACACTTCGGCCCCGGCCAAACGGTAATTCCGAATACTTGGAACGGGCAGCCGGTGCGCACTCCGTGCCGGAGCTCAAGGACCGACCCCGCAGGCAGAGTGCTCTTCGTGTGAAAGGTAGTCGGATGCAGCAGGCAGTGCCGGAGGTCCCGCTCACCATCCCGTCGATGATCACGAGTCGGGCCGAAAAGCTGTTTGCCGGCCGGCCGGTGGTCAGCCGGGTCGGGGAGGGCCTTCACCGCTCGACATGGGGCGAAGTGGTGGAGCGGGCCCGGCGGTTGGCCGGGGCGTTGCGGGAGCTGGGCATCCGGCCGGGCGACCGGGTGGCGACCTTCGCCGGGAGCACACACCGGCACGTCGAGACCTATCTCGCCGTACCGTCGATGGGCGCGGTGCTGCACACGGTGAACACCAGCCTCCCCGCCGAGCAGGTCGCCTACATCGTGGACCACGCCGACGACTCGATCGTGCTCTGCGACCGCAGCCTCCTCTCCGAGTGGCGGCTGGCCGAGAAGCAGCTGAGCCGCCCGCGACGCGTCATCGTCCTGCCCGACTCCACCGACACCTCGCGGGACGGAGACGCGCTGGACTACGAGGCGCTGCTCGCCGCGGCGGAGCCGGTGGAGACCTGGCCGGTACTGGAGGAGAGCGCCCCGGCCCACACCAGCTATACGACCGGTACGACGGGGCGCCCCAAGGGCGTGGTCTTCAGCCACCGCAGCACCGTTCTGCAGAGTTTCTGCACGGGCCTCACCGACGCGGAGGGGCTTTCCTCGTCCGAGACCCTGCTGGCCCTGGTCCCGTTGGGGCTCAGCCAGGTCGGGCTGCCCTTCGCCGCCGCGCTGCACGGCTCGGCGCTGGTTCTGCCGGGCCGCGATCTGACCCCGGCCGGGGTGTGCGAGCTGGTGGAGAAGGAACGCCCCACCGTGGCCGTGGGGTTCGGGGCAGCGCTGACCGGGCTGCTCGACCACTGGCGGGCCCAGCGCCCCGATCTGTCGTCGCTCAAGCGCATGGTGTGCGGCGGCTCTCCGGTCGCCCGGCCGATCTCGCGCGCCTTCGACGAAGAGGTGGGCTTCCCGGTCGTCCAGGTCTTCGGCATGACCGAGACCAGCGGCCACGGCAGCTTCAGCGGGCTCCCCGCGGAGGTGGGCGAGCGCCCGACCGAGGAGACCCGCGGGTACTACGCGACCTCACAGGGGCGTCCGCTGCCGCTGGTGGAGATGAGGATCGCCGACGACGCCGGGACGGAGATGGCGCGGGACGGCCACACCATGGGGGAACTGCAGGCGCGTGGCCCCTGGGTCGCCCGCGAGTACTCCCGCGAGGGCGCCCAGCCCGACAAGTTCATGGACGGCTGGCTGCGCACCGGCGATGTGGCCGTCATCGACGAACTGGGCTACATCCGCATCGTCGACCGGATGAAGGACCTGGTGAAGTCCGACGGGGAGTGGATCTCCTCGCTCAAGCTGGAGGAGCAGCTGCTCAACCACCCCGCCGTGGTGGAGGCCGCCGTCGTCGCGGTCCCCGATGCGAAGACCGGAGAGCGCCCGCTGGCCTGCGTGGTGCTCCGCGCGGAGGCCGGCGAATCGGTGACGGGAGAGCAGCTGCGCGAGTTCCTGGCCTCCCGGGTCGCGGCCTCGTGGGTCCCGGACACCATCGAGCCGGTCGCCGCACTGCCCAAGACCAGCATCGGCAAGATCGACAAGAAGACCCTGCGGGCGCGGTATTCCGAGGACACCGCCTGAGGTCGCACACACATCAGCCGCACAGAAGCCGAGAAGAGGAATCTCATAGTGGCGCAGTCCGCAACGACCAGCGAGGAAGTGCACCAGCAGGTGCCGGCCGCAGATCGGGTGTCGAGCCAGGAAGTGTCCAAACGGCTTGCGGTGCGAGGACTGTCGCTGCCGGAACCCTGGCGCATCCCGATCAGCCCCGATGTGAAGATTCCGGCCCAGCTGGTGCGGGTGGTCGGCTCCCGGGTCTTCATCTCGGGGCATGTACCGATCAGCACAGTGGGGCAGCTCACCGGCCCCTACGGCAAGATCGGCGACACCGTCGGCCTCCCCTCCGCACAGGACGCCGCGGTGCGGACGGTTCTGTCCATGGTCGCGAGCGTCGAGCGCACGGTGGGGGACCTGAGCCGGGTGAGGGCGTGGTGCCGACTGCACTGCATGGCCAACGCGGTTCCCGGCTTCTTCGACTTCCCCGCCGTCTTCAACCCGGCTTCGCAACTCCTGCTCGACATGTTCGGCGAGGACATCGGCTACCACGCCCGGGTGGCGGTCGGCGTGGCCGGGCTGCCGTGGGATGTGCCGGTGGAGATCGCGGCGGAACTCGAATTGCACCCCGAGTGAGAGTGAGGACACCACGATGAAGACACGCATGCTGGGCGGACTCGAGGTCTCCGCCATCGGTCTCGGTTGCATGGGCATGTCGCAGAACTACGGTCCTGCCGACCGGGGTGAGTCGATTGCCTCCATCCACCGGTCGCTCGACCTCGGCATGACGTTCCTCGACAGCTCGGATATGTACGGGGTTTCGAGCGTGTCCGGGATGGGGCACAACGAGGAGCTGATCGGCGAGGCCATCGCCGGACGCCGGGACGAGGTGACGATCGCCACCAAGTTCGGCATCAAGGGCTGGTCCAAGGACGGCAGTTTCGTCCTCGACTCCAGCCCGGCGTATGCGAAGCAGGCGTGCGAGGCGTCCCTGCGCCGGCTGAAGGCCGATGTCATCGACCTCTACTACCTGCACCGCAGGGACCGTTCGATGCCCATTGAGGAGATCATCGGCGGTATGGCCGAGCTGGTGACCGAGGGGAAGGTCCGCCACATCGGCCTGTCCGAGGTCAATGAGGACACGCTCCGGCGGGCGCACGCCACCTATCCCCTGGCGGCCCTGGAGAGCGAGTACTCGCTGTTCGCCCGGCACAACGAGCCCGCCATTCTGCCGGCGTGCCTGGAACTGGGCATCGGACTGGTCGCCTTCTCACCGCTGGGGCGGGGCATGCTGACCGGCACGGTCCGCACCCTGGAGGGGCTGTCCGATGACGACTACCGGCACACCGACCCCCGGTTCCAGGGCGACAACCTCGTCCGCAACCTCGCCCTGTTCGACCGCATCCAGGACTTCGCCAAGGAGGCCGGAGCGACCACCGGGCAGATCGCACTCGCCTGGCTCCTGGCCAAAAATGAACACATCGTTCCGATCCCCGGCACCAAGCGAGTGCGCTACGTGGAGGAGAACGCGGCGGCGGCCGACGTTGTGCTGACCGCCGCCCAGGTCGGCGAACTGGATGCGCTGGTGCCCGGTGACGCGGTGTCGGGAGACCGGTATCCGGAGGGAATCATGCGGACGATCGACGCCTGACCGCTACAGGCGCGGCAGTGCCGCTGAATGGACTGGGGCCTGGTCGATGACGGTGGTCATCGGGCAGGCCCCAGTTCGCACAGTGTCAGACCGAAGGTGCGCCGTAATCCGGCCAGACCGACCCTCGTCGGGGCGACGGTGCGGTCGTCCTTGGAGGCCCGTGTCAGCCATCCGAGGCTGAAAAGACGCTGGGTCAGGGCCGCGGCCAGACCGCCGGCGATGTGGTGGCTCGGCCCGCTCCAGTCGGCGCAGCCACGGACGATGGGCCGCCGGGAGTCCTTCAGCGGCTCACAGGTGATGCCCAGGGGGCGGCGTTGATCCCATGTCTCGAATTCGACCTCCCATTGCTGGGCGTCCCGGCGGATCAGGCCCTGTTCCTGCAGTGCTTCGGTGAGTGCCACCCCGAGCTTCCCGCCGAGATGGTCGTAGCACGTTCTTGTCTCGCTCAGAACACTCGGACCGTGAGCCGGCGGGGCGGGCGGCGTCAGATCCGGGGCCACCGAGGCCAAGGCGTCCAGCGCGACGGCGACGTCGTGGCTCGCGAGCCGGTAATAAGCGTGCCGCCCGACGCGCTCGACATGCAATATGCCTCCTTCGACCAGCTTGCCCAGATGTTCGCTGGCGGTCGGCCTGGAAATTCCGACCAGGGCCGCCAGCGAACTGGCTGATAATGGCTGGCCCGTTGTCAACTCACCGACCATGAGGGCACGCGTCCGATCCCCTAACAACTGTGCCACCGTGGCGATATCAGGCCCGAACTCCGGTGATCGTCCCATGTCGATCACCATAACCTCGGCCCCGCCGAAGCCAACTGAGCGACACGCCGAAGTAGGGAATTCCATAGTCATTTTCGGCCTCGCCCACAGGAACGGAATCTTTACTTCCAACGAATCCAGAGAGACTGATGGATTCACCTCCCATCGGAACGGAATGAAGTATTCCGATTGCCTTGCCGGGCCAACACCCTGCGTCTTTCGCACACTTAGGCGGGTCCCGAACTGTTCTTCAGGTAACTTTTTGGCAGCAGGCGCCGCAAGGGAAACAAGGATCAATCAACCCCCTTGACCGCGCCCAGGTGCGTTGAGTTTTCCGCTCATTCACGAGAGGATCCACGCGATGGCTGACAGGCTCACCTATCGGGGCACCTACGACGAGAAATTCTACTGGGAGCGGGTCGACCGCAACCTCGGCTGGCTCGGCAACACCCCCGAAGAGCAGCGGGCCCGCCAGGAGAAGCTTCGCGACTCCGTCATCGGAATCGTCGGGACCGGTGGAATCGGCGGCGCGGTCGCGATGCGGCTCGCCCGTATGGGAGTCCGCAATCTCAAGCTCGCCGACCCCGACATCTTCGAGCTCTCCAATGTGCAGCGGCAGATGGGGGCGGATGTCAAGACCATCGGCCGCAACAAGGCCGAGGTCGTCGCGGAAATGACGTACGACCTGACCAAGGACGTGAATATCGACGTGTTCCCCGAGGGGATCACGCCCGATTCAGCCGAAGAGTTCATGGACGGCTGTGACTACGTCATGGACCAGATGGAGTTCTACCAGGTAAAGAATCGGTATGCTCTGCACCGCGCATTCCGAAAGTCCGACCGGTGCAAGTTCATGCTCAAGATACCGACGGTGGGCCATACGGTCATCGTCTACAAGTACACCAAGGACTCGATGACCATCGAGGAGGTGTACGACATCCCCGAGGACGCCGAGTTCACGCCCGAGGTCATCAACAAGCTGGTGGAGCGCGCCATCGCGGTGATGCCGTCCTATCCGGGACGCGAGATGATCGACCACTGGTTCGTCGATATGCAGCGCATGCCCATCTTCGGCGCCTGCCCGCCGATGGCCGAGGGCATCCTGACCGAGCGGCTCGCCCTGGAAATCCTTGAGATCCCAGGCCTCGAACCCCTCCCCGTCCAGCCCGGCTACGCCATCTTCGACTCGCTGAGCTGGACGGCGAAGATGGTCCCGGGGAAGTGGTGGGCTTAAGTGAGCGAGTTACACCCGATCCGGGTCGTACTCTTCTCCGAAGTCAACTCAAAGCTCGGTTCGCCGTTCCTGTCCATTCTCGCCGAGCACCCGCTGGTCCAACTCGTCGGCGTGGTCACCAGCCCGCCCGGAAAGCTGTGCCCCTACTTCATCGGGGAAGAGGATCAGGTCGACCTCGAGAAGCAGGCCAGTGAACGAGGCATTCCGGTGTTTCGCGCGGCCAAGGTCAACGACCCCGCGGTGATCAGTGAACTGGCGGCCCTGGAGCCGGATTACTTCCTGATCGGCAACTACCAGCAGATCCTCCGGCCCGACATTCTGGCGGTGCCGACCGTCACCACGGTCAACTTCCACCCAAGTCCGCTGCCGCGCTATGCCGGCTGGGCGCCCTTCTTCTGGATGGTCAGAGAGGGAGAGCTGGACAGTGGGGTGACCGCGATCGATGTGACACCGGAAATCGACGGTGGGCCGGTCATCATGCAGAAGCCGATCCGGCTGACCGGCCATGAAACGGCCCTCGAGGTCAGGGAATCCCATACGATGGCCAATGTGGCGCTGCTGAGGCAGCTCCTCCCGCGGCTGATCGCACGGGAGTACACGACCTCCCCTCAGGTGGCCGACTTGCGCAGCTACTTCAGCAAGCCGGAGGATCGCGACTACTGGCTGGACTTCACCCAGCCGAGTGCCGCGATCGCGAGAACCGTCCGTGCGGGATACCGCAGACCCGGTGCCTATGTCTCCACCGACCGGGGGGACCAACTCACCATCCTGACCGTGGAAGACGTCGGCCGTAAGTTCCCCGAGCCCGATGCTCCGGGAATGCTGCGCGTCGAATCCGGCGCGGTTTATGCGGCGAGCCGGGACGGCTGGCTGCGACTGTGGTCCATCGACGTCAAGGGTGAGGAACGGCTCGCCCGAGTTCCGGACGGCACCGCGCGTTTCGACACCCGATTCCAGGCCCGCGGCGACATCTAGCGGCGACCTTCACCCCAGCGTGTCCGGCCGCGGCCGCGGCTGCGGCCGGACGCGCTGTTCCCTGCCCGCACAGCGGCTGTTACATCCCGCCGGCCCCTTCCCGCCGGCCCCTTCCCGCCGGCCCCTTCCCGCCGGCCATTCCCCGGGGCCAGGCCCGTGTGGTCGGCAACGAGAGGAACACCCACATGGTTGAGCAATCCCCCACTTCTGGCATCGGACTCGACGACCGCGCGTACGCGTCCGGCTCCCCCACCCGCCGTGACGACAGCGTCAGGACATTGGTGGACTTCAACTATCTGTCCGCCACGACCGGCGAGCAGAAGACGGTCCGCGCCGCTCATCAGATATACGAGCATCTGATAGGTATGTGGGCGCCCGCAGTCATCGAGGCCGCCCACGACCTCGGGGTCTTCTCCTGGCTGGCCAACCGGTCCGGCACGGTGGAGGAGATGTCCGCCGAGCTCCAAACCGAACAGCGGGCCACCCGGGTCCTGCTGGGCGGGCTCCTCGCCTACGGGGTGATCGAGCGTTCCGAGCTCGACGGTGAGGTCCGCTACTCCCTTCCGAGTGATTTCCAGCAGGCGCTGCTCCCCGGCGGAACCTTCAGCCTGGTGGGCAAGATGCTCCATGACCGGCATGTCGCCTGGGCCGGCTGGCGCAACCTCGGCGACGCGGTCCGGCACGGCACCCGCGACCAGTCGGGCAACGACCGTACGAACCAGATCTCGGAGACCAACTACGAGGATCTGACCTCCGGTATCAACTTCTGGGCGCCGCCGATCGTGGACGTGCTGTCCGCCGCCCTGGCCGAGACCGGCTGGAAGAAGGACGAAGTCGTCTCGGTGCTCGATGTCGGCTGCGGGACCGGCCTTTACAGCCAGCTGCTCCTCGAGCGGTTCCCCACCTGGAAGGCGGAGGGCATCGACGCTCCGCGCATCATCCGCCTGGCCACGGCACAGGCGGAGCGGCTCGGCGTCGGCTCGCGCTTCACCGGCACGGTCCGCGACTTCTGGAAGGACGGCTGGGGCGAGACCGTCGACCTGATCCTGTTCGCCAACATCTTCCATCTGCAGACACCCGACTCCGTACAGAAGCTGATGCGCAGCGCCGCCGACGTGCTCGCCCCCGACGGCCTCATCTGCATCGCCGACCAGATCGTCGTGGACGAGGCGCGGCCGGTGACGGCGCAGGACCGCTTCGCCATGCTGTTCGCCGCCTCGATGCTGGCCACCGGCGGCGGCGACGCCTACACGCTGAGCGCCTACGACCAGTGGCTGGCGGAGGCCGGGCTCGAGCGGGTGGCGGTGCTCGAGGCGCCGATGCACCGCCTCCTCCTGATCGGCCACGCGGGCCGGCACCCGTTGCCCGCCTGAACCCGCGCACCGCGGGGCAGCGACCGACCGCCGCGCCCGACGACGGTTAGGCCGCCCCCGAATCACGGAGCAACTAGGCTTATTCGGCAAAACGGAGTGGACACATTCCACGCCCGTCTCCAGCGTCCGAAAGAGTGAGCATGGCAGTCTCCTTATTCGCGGTTGGCGATGTCTTCATCGACCGGGAGAATCCCGAGACCGCGTTTGATGTGGCCAAGAACGTACTGAGCGCCGGGGACGTCGTCTTCGGCAACTGCGAAGGAGTTTTCAGCGACACCTGGGAAAGGGCGCCGAGTTCCGGATCTCCCGTCGTGGCCCCGGCCAAGAACGCCGCACCGTTCGCGGAAGCGGGATTCCATGTGATGTCGCTGGCCAACAACCACAGCGTGGACGGCGGTCATCAGGCGCTGCTCAACACCCGGGACACGCTGCACGATCTGGGCATCGCGACGGTCGGCGCGGGCGCCAACATCGCCGAGGCGCGTACTCCGGCGATCGTCGAGCGGGACGGGCTGCGCATCGCCTTCCTGGCCTACTCCTCGGTCTTCCCCCACGGCTATGAGGCCCGCGCCGGGGTTCCCGGACTCGCCCCGCTGCGCGCCCACACCCGCTATACGCCGTGGGAGCTCAACGAGTGGAATCCCGGGCTGCTGCCCCGCGTCACCACGGAGAACTTCCCCGAGGACGTGGAGGCTTTCACCCGTGACGTACGAGCCGCGCGCGAGCAGGCGGACATCGTTGCCATCAGCTTCCACTGGGGGGACTTCACCCGCCCGTTCGTACTGACCGACAACGAGCGCCGACTGGCCCGGCTCGCCGTGGATTCCGGGGCGGACATCGTCCTCGGGCACCACCACCACATGCTGCGCGGCATCGAGTGGTACGAGGGCAAGCCGATCTTCTACGGGCTCGGGCACTACGTCTTCGATCTGCCCAACCTGCCCCAGCGCCTGGCCAAGGACGGCTACCTGAGCGCGGCTCGGCCCCAGGACGAGATCGAGCTGAGCCGCCGGTTCGGCGAGTTCCGTATCAGCCCCAAGGAGGAATACCCGCTGCTGCCCTTCCACCCGGATGCGCGGATGACCGGTGTGGCCGTGGTCCGCGTCAGTTCCGAGGGAGTGCTCTCCGCCGGGTTCTGCCCGGCGCTGATCGACGCCCGTAACGAACCGGTGCCGGTGGCGCCCGAGAGCGAGACCGGGCGCCGGATCGTCGAATACCTCACGGAATGCTGCTCCCAGGAGCGGCTGCCGACCCGCTTCAGCGCACCGCTGGACGGCTCGGGGCTGCCGGCCGACAGCATCCAGGCTCTCCCCGTGTCGGAGTCCGAGATCGGAGCCAAGGCATGACCACTGACCGTCGGGAAGACGGAGCGGCGGCGGACGAGGAGGTCGTCCGGTATGTGGAGGTGCCCGGTGTCGGCGATCCGCGCAGGTTCGGATACGCACAGGCGGTCAGCGCCGGCGGACTGCTCTTCGTCTCGGGTCAGCTCGGCATCGACGAGGACTACAAGCCGGTCAGTGACAGCTTCGACGAGCAGGCGTACCGGGCGATGGAGAACATCCGGCGCGTGCTGAGCGCGGCGGGCGGTGGCATGGAACACCTGGTGTCCATGACCATCTATCTGACGGATATGCGCAATGCCCCGCGTTTCTTTGACATTCGAAGGGAGATCCTTGGGGAAATTCTGGTCTCGAGCACCGCGGTGGCCGTGTCCGGGCTGCCTCTGCCCAACCTCCAGGTGGAGGTTCAGTGCGTAGCGCATATTCCCCCCTCACAACCCACGGCGTGACAACGGAGAAAACATGCTGGACCCCGGGCAGCCACGGCCCGATATCGCGACCGTAGCCGAGCTTTTGGGCAATACGACACGTGCGACGATGGTCAGCGCTCTGGCGGGAGACTTTGTGATGCCCGCCGGCGAACTCGCCTCGATCGCGGGCGTCTCCAGGCCCACGGCGAGCGAACACCTCTCCCGTCTGGTGGACCGCGGTCTGCTCTCCGTCGACCGCATGGGGCGGCACGCCTACTACCGGATCTCGAGTCCGCAGGTGGCGGAGTTGATCGAGGCGCTGGCGGTCATCGCACCGCTGAGGCCTCCCACCTCGCTGCGGTCCGCGCGGCTGCTGAAGACCCTCAGCCACGCACGTACCTGCTACCGGCACCTGGCCGGGCGGATCGGGGTGGAGCTGGCGGGCGCGTTGCTCGACCGGGGGCTGGTGCGCCGTGGGGAGAGCGGCCTGGAGATCGACACGGAGCGCTGGGACGCGGAGAAGCCGCTCGGCCTGGCCTCCGGCCCGTTGGAGATCGAGGGACAGCCGCTGATCAAAGGGTGCGTGGACTGGAGCGAGCGCCGCCACCACCTGGCCGGGACCGCGGCAACGGCCCTGACGGACCAGCTGTTCGAGCTGGGCTGGATCGTGCGAGCGCGCGAGCACAAGCGGGCGGTCGTGGTGACCCCCGCGGGCGCGGAAGGGCTGTCGGACGAGTTCGGATTGAACCTCCTGTGAATCGCCCCTCGCCGCCCGGGGCAACTCCCGGGCGGCGGGGCGGTGGAGTGTGCGCAGACGGCCGTCCACGCTCTGGGCTGCTGTCCGTCGGTTTGACGCAAGCAACCCATTGGAGAATTGATGGCTGGCCGACGACTCGACATCTGCATCATCGGCATGGGGCCTCGAGGACTCTCGGTGCTGGAGAGAATCTGTGCCAACGCCCGGCATACGGGGCCCGACACGCAGATCACCGTGCATGTCGTGGATCCCCACCCGGCAGGGGCGGGCAAGGTGTGGCGCACCGCGCAGTCGCGACACCTGCTGATGAACACCGTCGCCTCGCAGGTGACCATGTTCACCGACGACAGTGTGGACCTCGAAGGCCCGCTGGCGCCCGGTCCGAGCCTGTACGAATGGGCCAGGTTCCTCACGCTGATGGGGCCCTTCGACAAGTACCAGTACCGGCCCCTGATCCTTGAGGAGGCCGCCGCGCTGGGGCCGGACTCGTATCCGAGCCGGGCCTTCTACGGGCACTATCTGGAATGGGTGTTCCACCGTGTCGTGGGCGCGGCACCGGACCATGTCCTGGTCCAGGTCCACGAGGCACGCGCCGTCGCCCTGGACGACGCCGCTCCCCCGATGGCAGCGGCCGGGGAGGACACCCGGACCGCGGAGCGCGGAGCCGGTGATCTGCAAACCGTGCAGCTGGACGACGGCAGCTGGCTCGACGGGCTGCACGCGGTGGTGCTCGCCCAGGGCCATCTGCCCACCGCCGCCACCGGACGCGAGGCCGCGCTGAGCCGGTTCGCGGACGAGCGCGAACTGCTGTACTTCCCGCCGGCCAACCCGGCGGACGCGGATCTCGGCCAGGTGCGCCCGAAGGAGCTCGTCGCCCTGCTCGGTCTTGGCCTGTGCGCCTTCGACTACATCGCCCTGTTCACCGTGGGGCGCGGTGGGCGGTTCGAACGCGAGGAGGACGGCTCCCTCACCTATCTGGCGTCCGGCAACGAGCCGCGTCTGTACGCCGGTTCCCGGCGCGGCATCCCCTTCCACTCCCGGGGCGAGAACGAGAAGGGCCCGCATGGGCGGCACATTCCCGTCGTCCTCACCCCCGAAGTGATCGACGGCCTGCGGGCACGGGCGTCGAACGGTGGCATCGACTTCCGTCGCGACATATGGCCGCTGGTGGCGAAGGAGGTGGAGACGGTCTACTACGCCACCTCGCTTACGGCGTCACAGGGCGTACGGGCGGCCGAGGCGTTCCGCAGACGCTATCTCGCCCTCCCGTGGGACACGCCGGAGGAGGCCCGGCTCCTGGACACCTTCGGCTTCCCCCGCGACCGCAGATGGGACTGGGAGCGGATCGCCCGCCCGTACGGCGACCGGAAGTTCACCAGCCCCACCGACTTCCGCGACTGGCTGCTGGACCATCTGCGCCAGGACATCGCCGAGGCGCGGGCGGGCAATGTCAGCGGTCCGCTCAAGGCCGCGCTGGATGTGCTGCGCGATCTGCGGAACGAGGTGCGGCTGCTGGTCGACCACCGGGGGCTCACCGGCCGCTCCCACCGCCAGGACCTCGAACGCTGGTACACGCCGTTGAACGCCTTCCTGTCCATCGGTCCGCCCGTCCAGCGGATCGAGGAAGCCGTGGCCCTGATCGACGCGGGCCTGCTGGAGGTCCTGGGCCCCGATGTGACCGCGCACGCCGACGACGAAGCGGGGGTCTTCGCCGTCAGAGCGGGCTCAGTACCGGGGTCCGAGGTGTGGACCACGGCCCTCATCGACGCCCGGCTGCCCGATATCGACGTACGCAGGACCGCCGATCCGCTGCTGACGTATCTGCTGGTCAGCGGCGCGTGCCGACCGCACCGGATTCCCAACCCCGACGGCACGGCCTACCAGACCGGCGGCCTGGACGTGACCGAGGGCCGCTTCCAACTGCTCGATGCGTCGGGCCGGCCGCATCCGAGGCGGTTCGCCTTCGGTGTGCCCACGGAAGCGGTGCACTGGGTGACCGCCGCGGGCATCCGTCCGGGCGTCAACTCGGTGACGCTCAGCGACGCCGATGCCATCGCCCGGGCCGCCCTCTCTCTGGCCGCCGAAGTGTCCGGGACGGAAACCGAGACCACGAAGGCCACGGTATGACCGCGCAGGACGGCCCCACTCCGGCCGTCGACTGCGGCCTGGACTCCGGACTGCTGTCCCCGGTGCGCGCGGGCGCGCCGGCGGAAGCCGCGACCTCCGACGAGGCGTGGCTCCAGGCGCTGCTGGACGCGGAGGCGGGCCTGGTGAGGGCCCAGGCCCGGCTGGGTGTCGTACCCGAGGATGCCGCCGCGGCCATCACCCGTACCGCGCAGGCCGGTCGGCTCGACCTCGTACGGCTGGCTCGCAGCAGCCGCGGTGCCGCCAACCCGGTGGTGGCGTTGGTGGAGGAGCTGACCGCCGCCGTCGCCCTGACCGACCCGGACTCGGCCGAGTACGTCCATCGGGGCTCCACGAGCCAGGACATCATGGACAGCGCCGCGATGCTGGTCGCGCACCGGACCACGGGGCTGATCCTGGCCGACCTGGACCGGGTGGCCGCGGCGCTGGCCCGGCTCGCCGAGGACCACCGGGACACCGCCATGCCGGGGCGCACCCTCGCGCTGCACGCGGTGCCCGTCACCTTCGGGCTGAAGGCGGCGGGCTGGCTGCAGGCCGTCCTGGAGGCCGGGGAGCGGCTGCGCGCGCTGCGCGCACAGCTGCCCGTCCAGCTCGGCGGTGCGGCGGGCACCCTGGCGGGCTATCTGGAGTACGCCCGTGTCCACCCCCGGCCGGACGCTGGTGACGGTGGCGGGGCGCGCGTGGCGGAGTACTCCGCGGGTTACGGGGACAGGCTCATCGCCGCCTTCGCCGCCGAGCTGGGGCTGGCCGAACCGGTGCTGCCCTGGCATACGGCGCGCGCCCCCATCGCCCGGATCGGATCGACACTCGCCGAGGTCACCGGCGCGCTCGGCAAGCTCGCCGTGGACGTCCAGACGCTCTCCCGCACCGAGATCGCCGAGGTCGCCGAGCCGGCGGCGGCAGGCCGCGGAGTGTCGTCGGCGATGCCGCACAAGCGGAACCCGGCGCTGGCCACGCTCATTCGCTCCGCAGCCCTTCAAGTCCCCGCTCTCGCCCTGGTGCTGGCGCAGGCCATGCTGGCCGAGGACGAGCGGCCCGCCGGGGTCTGGCACGCCGAGTGGCAGCCGATGCGCGAGTGTCTGCGGCTGGCGGGAGGCGCCGCGCACAACGCCGTCGAACTGGCCGAAGGGCTGAGCGTGCGCCCCGGGCGGATGCAGGACAACTTGGGAATGACCGGCAGTCTGCTGATCACCGAGCGGCTGGCCGCCGTGCTGGCGCCCGTGGTCGGCAAGGCCACGGCGAAGTCGCTGATGAGCCGGGCCGCGGCGGAGACGACGCGCACCGGCAGACCGCTGAGCGCCGTCCTGCTGGACCTTCCCGATCTGAACGGCCACTTCGACGCGGCCGAACTGGCCGAACTGCTCGACCCCGGACGCTACACCGGTGCCGCCGGCGAACTCGTCGACCGGGCCCTCGCCCACTACCGGGAGACCCGCCGGCCGCTCTGACACCCCGACGCTCCCACAGTCTTCCCACAGTCCGGATCAACGCCCACGCACGCCCGTATCCGCACAGGCAAAGGGGTATCGCGATGTCTCGGCTCGACCCGGGATCCGGCACGGAAAACCGTGCGCAGATCCGCCGTGTCGTGCTGTCCGGCTGGCTCGGCAGCACGATCGAGTACTACGACTTCCTCCTCTACGGCACTGCCGCATCCCTCGTGTTCGACAAGCTCTTCTTCACCAACCTCTCCCCCGTGGCCGGGACGATCGCCTCCTTCGGCACCTTCGCCGTCGGCTATCTGGCCCGCCCCCTGGGCGGGGCGATCTTCGGTCACTTCGGGGACCGGCTCGGCCGCAAGGCGATGCTGGTGGTCTCGATGGCGATGATGGGCATCGCCAGCACGCTCATCGGCCTTCTCCCCACACATGACCAGGTCGGCAACCTGGCACCCACGCTCCTGATCGTGCTGCGGCTCATCCAGGGTGTCGCCGTCGGCGGCGAGTGGGGCGGGGCCGCGCTGCTGACCGCCGAGCACGCGTCGTCGCGCCGGCGCGGACTGCTGACCAGTCTGGTGCAGATGGGAGGGCCGGCCGGTACGGTGCTGTCCACGCTCGCCCTCATGCTGTTCTCCACCCTGCCCGACGACGAGTTCCTGTCCTGGGGCTGGCGGATCCCGTTCCTGCTGAGTGCAGCCCTGCTCACGATCGGCCTGTTCGTACGGCTGAAGGTGACCGAGAGCCCGCTGTTCACCGAGGTCCAGCAGAGCGAGTCCGTGGTGCGCAGACCGCTGGTCGAGATCTTCCGCAAGCCCAAGCCCCTGTTTCAGGCGTGCTTCGTGGTCTTCGGAGCCACCGTGTCCCAGGCCCTGACCAGTGTCTTCGCCATCAGCTTCGCGAAGGACGTCGGCTATGGGCGCACCGAGATCCTGATCGGCCAACTGGTCAACGGCGTTGCGGCGGCGATCGCGATACCGGTCTCCGCGGCCTGGTCCGACCGGGTCGGCCGGCGTCCGGTCCTGCTGGGCGCGGCGCTCACCCTCGGCGCCATGGCGTTCCCGGTCTTCGCCCTGATCAACACGGGGTCGCTGCCGCTGATGCTGATCGCGCTGGGAATCCTCGCGCCGCTGCCGATGGGCTCGCTGCTCGGCCCGGTGCCCGCGCTGTTCTCCGAGATGTTCGGCACCAGCACCCGCTACACCGGGGTGTCCATGGGCTACCAGCTGGCCGCCGTCGTCGGCGGCGGCCTCGCGCCGCTGATCGGGGCGCTTCTGCTGTCGGCCAACGGAGGCGACGACCCCTGGCTGGTCGCGCTGTACATGCTGGCCACCTGCCTGGTCAGCGCCACCGTGGTCTGGCACACCGCCGAGACCCGGGGACGGGATCTCGCGCTTGAGTCGACTGCTCCGCCGTTGGGAGAAGGTGCGGACAACGGAGCCAAGGCGGCAGTGCTCGCCGCTCCTTACCAGGCGCGCGACGAGGTCGCGGGGGATCTCGATGCCCGGTAGTCAGGATTGTCGCCACACCAGCGAGGTGGCCATCGTCGGCGGCGGTATCGCGGGGGCCTGGCTGGCCTACCGGCTGGCTCAGCGAGAAGTGCCGACGGTGCTGATCTCCACGGAGGAGCATGCGCCGGCGACCTCCCGGCAGTGGGCGTTCGGCCTTGTGGAACAGCGGGTTTTCGACTGTGCCACCGCGCCCGCGGCAGAGGTGTTCGCGGACGGCTCCGGCACCCAGGATCCGGGCTACGCCCCCATGATGGCCGAGTACTTCGCCGAGGAATTCGAGGAACTGAACCGGCTGGTGGAATACGGGCCCTTCGGTCCGTATCTGCACCCGCGCCTTGCCGAACCGGGTATTCATATGGGCGGCGGCGGCAGCGTGGTGGACGCGGTGCTGGCCCGGTTCGAGAAACTGGGCGGGACCACAATCCACGGCCGGGTGACCGATCTCGTCGTCGACGGTGACGTCTGTCTGGGCGTGCGTTATGAACACCATGGCGTGCCCGGCAGGATTCTGTGCACCCAATTGGTCTTCGCGTCGGGCGGGTTCTGCGGATTGTTCGCGGACGGGGTCGGCAGCAACACCGGGTATCTGCTGGGCACCTATGCGCGGCACGGCGGCCGTCTGGCCAGTCTCGAACTGTTCAACCGGTTCCCGCTGGGCCTCCCCGACCGCAACCGCCCCCTCTACCCCTCGGATTTCGACGGGGCGCCCCGGCTGCTGCGGGCCGGGGAACGGGCGGGCGAACTGGAGAAGGCGCTCGACGCGTACCAGGGGGACCGGTGCGACGTGGATGTGTTCGCGCACTACTGGACGCGGAACCTCGATGTGCCGCACACCGTGGAGCTGGCGGACGGCTCGTTCCGGCTGGGGCCGGTCAGGGGATTCAGCATGGGGGGCATGGCGACGCGGTTGGCCCCCACCGTGCGGAACGTCCACGCCACCGGCGAATGCGCCTACGGCCTGGCCGTCGACTCGATTTCCGGTAAACCCTTCCCGTCCTTCCTCGCCAAGGGCCGTATGCTCGCCGACGCGCTGGCGCGACACTCGACCGGCGTCGCCGAGGCCGACTTCGAGGCGGGCGGGGCCCAGCCGGGTGCGGATGCGTCCTTGCGCCAGGAGATCCGGCACCGTCTGGACGCCTTTCAGGACAGCAGATTCTCCCTGGCCTCGGCCGAGGAATTCGCGCGGTGGTGCCGGAGCCAACGAGGGCGGCGCCGGGCGGACGGCACACCGGACAACGAGGACGTGGATCTGCTCATCCTGGCCGAGGCATACACCCGGTCGACCATGGCGCGCGGGGAGAGTCGCGGATTCTTCTTCCGCCCCGATCTGCCCACCGCCGATCACACCCTGGACAACCACGTGACCCTGGCCCATTACGACGCGGCCGACGACCGGATACACGTGACGCTCTCCCCCCGAGAAACAGGAGCGAGTACATGACCGCCGTCACCGGAATCGATCCCCGACTCATCTCAATCGCCACCGAAATGCCTCGCCCCGAGTACACGACCGAGGAATTACTCGAGGCCGGCCGGGGGCACTGCTCCGACAAGCTCGCGGCGATGCTGGGCAGCCTGGGGGTGGAGAAGAGGCATTCGGTCCTCGCCAATTACACGGACGTCCTCTTCCAGGGTGCCGAGCCGAAACTGGACACGCTCGCCGTCGACCTCGCGGTCGGCGCCGCCCGTAAATGTCTGGCCAAGGCCGATGTGCCGGTGGAGTCGATCGGTCTGGTGCTGGGCGTGAGCAGCACCCCCGGCCGGCTGCTGCCCAGCCTGGTGTGCGATGTGTTCGCGCGGATGCCGGAACTGCCGCGGACCGCGGCGAACCTGAGCATCGAATACATGGGCTGCTCCGCGATGTCGAAGGTCGTCGATACGGCCCGTTGGTATCTGAGCTGCAATCCCGGCAAACGGGTCCTTGTCTGCTTCATGGAGGCGATCACACCGCTGTCCCCGGAACTTCCGGGCTTCTACTCGCACTTCTCCGAAGTGGACCAGGAAGAACACCAGGACACGGTGAACGTGCTGCACGGCTTTCTCTTCGCGGACGCGGCCGTGGCGATGCTGCTCGGCGCGGAGGGCGAGGGACCGTCGTTCGGCCCGGTGTCCAATCTGACGAACGAGCAGCCGGAGGACGCCGAACTCGGCACCGTCCCCGATGGCGGATCGGATATTCCGGTGGTGCACGGGCGGCGGGCCTACACGCTGGGCCCCGACGTCACTCCGCGCGGATCCTTCTACGCCCGGGAAACCGTCCGTATGGCGCTGGCCGACGAGTCCTGCGCCCTGTCCGACCCCCGCGACGCCTCGGTGCTCCTCCTGCACACCGGCAGTGTGCGCATCCTGGACACCCTGTGCGAGCAGTTCGGCCATCCCAAGGACGCCGAATCCGTCGCCTCGTCGTACCGGGTGCTGCGCGACTACGGCAATACGCTGGGGTGTTCGGTGCCCCTGATGGTGGCGGAGCCGGTGCACCGCCCGGCGGGGCAGGGCCTTCTCGTGGCGTTCGGTCTCAGCTTCAGCTGCGGCGCGTTCACGATGACGATTCCCGACGGCGGTTGGAGCCCCCGGTGACGGCCGCGGGGTGGAATGTCGACGCCGCCGTGGGGCAGCGGAACCTCGCCGACATCGTATGGGGGACGGGGCAGGGCGACGGGGTCGCGCTGATCGAGCACCCGACCGGCCGGACCCACCGGTACCAGGACCTTCTGCTCGACAGCCGACGGTTCGCCGCCGCCCTGCTGCGTCGGGGGCTTCGCCCCGGCGAGAGCGTGGCGATCATCTGTGACAACAGCGGCGAATTCATCGTTTCCTACTACGGCACGCTGTGGGCCGGGGGCGTGGTCCTCCCCCTGGAGCCCCTGGGCAGCGGGAACGAATGGCATACGGCGCTGGAGCACAGCCGCCCACGGTTCGCGGTCGTGACCGCTGCGGTGTGGCAGAAGCTCGAGGGGCAGGCCTTCGCGGACTCGTTCCAGCATGTCTTCGTCATCGGGGAAGGCGGCACACGGTCGGCGTCCCCCACGGTCGAAGCAGTCGAAGCGGCCGACTGGGACCAGATGCTCGGCGCGGAGCCGGCCACCGCGGTGGCCGAGGGAGGCGGCCGGACGGCGGTGCTGGCCGCGTCCAGCGGCAGTTCGGGCACGCCCAAGCAGATCGTGCTGACCCATCGCAACCTCGCCGCGAACATCCTCCAGGTCGACCACGTACACCGGCTGACGGCCGACGACGTGGTGCTGGGCATCACCCCGTTCCGCCATCTGTACGGGATGCAGATCTCGATGAACCGCACGGTGCACGCACGCGGCACGCTCGTCTCCCTCGCCACGCCGTTCAGCGCCGAGAACCTGCTCGACGCCGTGCAACGCCACCGCGTCACGGTCGCCTATGTGGTCCCGAGCGTGCTCGCCGAACTCGCCCGGTTCCCCGATATCGAGCGGTACGACACCTCGAGCCTGCGGATGCTGCACTCGGGCGGCGCACCGCTCCCCCTGGCGATCGCCGAGACCTGCGCACGCGTCCTGGGGGCCGAGGTCGTCCAGAGCTACGGCATGACCGAGGCGGGTGGCTGCACCCACGCTCCGCCCGACGGCAGCCCCAGCCCGCCGGGATCGATCGGGGTCCCCATCCCGGGCACGCAGACGCGGTTCGTCGACCCCGACACCGGCCTCGACGTCGGAAACGGGGCGGCCGGCGAGATCTGGATCCGCGGTCCGCAGATCTCCCCGGGCTGCCTGCAAGGGCCGGACAGCGTCGTCCCCGTGGTCGACGCCGACGGCTGGCTGCACACGGGTGACATCGGCCGCAGCGACGCGCGGGGATACGTCACGATCACCGGTCGGTGCAAGCAGCTCATCAAATACAAGGGCCATCAGGTCGCGCCCGCCGAGCTCGAAGCGATCCTGCTCGGCCACCCGGATGTCAGCGACGCCGTCGTCGTGGGCGTACCGGACGAGGCCGTCGGAGAAATCCCCAAGGCATACGTGGTCCTCAGCGCTCCGGTCCCGCTCGACGAGGTGTCGGCGTATGTCGCGGAGCGGGTGGCGCCGTACAAGAAGATCCGGCGCATCGAGGCCGTGCCCAGCATTCCCAGGTCGCCGATGGGCAAGGTGCTGCGCGGCGCGCTCGGGTCCGACCGGTGAACACCTCAGGAGTGAGCATGCGTTACACGCTTCCCTCACTGTTCGCCGCGGCCACGGACGCCGCCGCGGACCGACCCGCGGTGTTCACCGACGGCGGATACCGGACCTGGGCGCAGTGGCGTGCGGAGGCGGACGCGCTGACCCGCGGCCTCCAGGAGCTGGGCGTCGGGCAAGGTGACGTGGTCGCCGTGCACCTGCCCAACTGCTGGGAATTCCTCACCGTCCACGTCGCCGTCGCCGCCACGGGCGCCGTGATGCTTCCGCTGCACATGGGCCTGGGGGTGAAGGAGCTGCGTTCGCTGCTCGAACGCACCCGGGCCCGGACGCTGGTCCTCACCCCCGGCCACCAGGGCCTGCCGTGCGGCGAGTTCGTCCGGCAGCTTCTGGAGGGATCGACGGCGCTCAGGCATGTGCTGGTCGCCGACGAAGCGGACGCGGATAGCGATGTGTCGTCACTGGGGGCGTTGGTGCGCCGCTGGCGAGGGACCGAGCCGCTGCCCGCGCAGGTCTCGCCGGAGGATCCGTTCGTTCTCCTCCCGTCCTCCGGTACGACCTCGCTCCGCCAGAAGATCTGCGTGCACACCCATGACGGTCTGCTGGCCAACGCCGCCGCCGTGGCCGCCGACGGTAAGGCGCTCGGCACCGACACGATCGTCAGCGGCAGCCCGTTCACCCATCTCTTCGGGCTCCTCTCGCTCCATCTCAGCCTGGTGACGCGGGGCAGGCAGGCGCTGCTGCGCCGGTGGGACGTGGCGGACTTCCTCCGGCTGGCCCGGCAGAGCGAGCCGACCGTGCTCTTCGCCGTACCCGCACAGCTGCGCGATGTCGTCTCCCGGCTGCGCTCGTCGGCCTACTCGGACGGAGCGGACAGACCGCGGCTGCGCGAGGTACGGGCCGCCGGCGCGGCCGTGCCCGCCACGCTGGTCGAGGACGCCGGGCGCCTGCTGGGCGCGCGGATGGTCACCCACTGGGGCATGTCCGAGTTGGGCGCGGGCCTGTACACCCGGCCCGATGACCCGCCGGAGGCGGCGACCGGCAGCATCGGCCGCCCGGTCTCCGGTGGCCGGGCGCGCGTGGTCGCGGAGGACGGTGGCCCATGCGCCATGGGCGAAACCGGGGAACTCCAGTTCCACGGGCCGTCCCTCTTCCAGGAGTACTTCGAGGACCCGGAGCTGACGCGGAACGCGTTCACCGGCGACGGCTGGCTACGGACCGGCGACCTGGCCAGTGTGAACGAGGACGGCACGATCGCCTTCCGGGGCCGCGACGCCGAGGTGATCAACGTCGGCGGGGTGAAGTTCAGCGCGGCGGAGATCGAGGGGCTGCTCGACGATCTGCCCGGCCTGGGGCTGCTCGCCGTCGTCGGCCGCCCGGACGACCGGCTCGGCGAGTATCCGTGCCTCGCCGTCACCTTGCGCGACGGCGCATCCGTCACCTTGGACGAGATCACCGGGCATCTGGCCGCCAAGGGGGTGGCCGAGTACAAGATCCCCGTCGAGCTGATCGTGCTCGACGACATGCCGTGCACCCCGACCGGAAAGATCGCCAAAAGCCGCCTCCCGACGATGCTCGACCACGAGGGACCGGTTGAGCGCACGCCGTGGGCCCGGCGGGTCCTGGCGCTGCCCCCGTCCGAGCGGCTTCAGCCGGCGCTGGACCTGGTGGGCGAACTCCTGGCCTCGGTGCTCGGGCGGTCCGACCGGATCGGCCCGGACCAGGTGTTCACGGAGTACGGCCTGAAGTCGCTGACCGCGGTCAGGCTGCGCGCCGGACTCGTCGAGGCCACCGGGCTCGGTCTGCCGACAACCGTCGCCTTCGACCTGCCGACTCCGAACCGGCTGGCCCGCCACTTGACCGGTCTCCTCACCGGAGAGCGAGACGGGGAGCCGCACGAGCCCGGCGCCGCGGTCCTGTCGCGGTCGTCCGACGAAGAGGATCCGGTCGTCGTCGTGGGCATGGGATGCCGGCTGCCGGGCGGCGGCGGGTCGCCCGCGGAGTTCTGGGACCTCCTCGCGGCCGGAGAGGAGGCGATCACCGGGTTTCCCTCCGATCGCGGCTGGGACCTCGCCCCGGACGCCTCGTACACCTCTCGCGGCGGCTTCCTCCCGGGCGCCGCCTGGTTCGACTCCGACTTCTTCCGGATCGCCCCACGGGAAGCCGTGACGATGGATCCCCAGCAGCGGCTGCTGCTGGAGACGGCGTGGGAGGCGCTGGAACACGCCCGGATCGACCCGGACTCGCTCAAGGACAGCGAAACCGGGGTCTTCGTCGGCATGATGGCCTCCGACTACGTATCGCGCTGCGCCGGAACGGCCGAGGACGCCGACGGCGGCACGGTGACCGGGAACACCGGCGGCGTCGCATCCGGCCGGATCTCGTATGTGCTGGGGCTTCGCGGCCCGTCCCTCACCGTGGACACGGCGTGCTCCTCTTCGCTGGTGGCCCTGCACCTGGCGGCGCGCTCGCTGCGGGACGGTGAGTGCTCGCTGGCGCTGGTCGGCGGCGCGACGGTCATGTCGACCCCGGCCACCTTCACGGAGTTCACCCGGCAGCAGGCCCTCGCGGCCGACGGGCGGTGCAAGGCGTTCGCCGCCGCGGCCGACGGGACGGGCTTCTCGGAAGGGGTCGGGGTGCTCGTCCTCGAACGCCTCTCGGACGCCCGCCGGACCGGCCATCGTGTACTCGGTGTCATCCGGGCCACGGCCGTCAACCAGGACGGAGCCTCGAACGGCCTGACCGCCCCCAACGGCCAGGCGCAACAACTGGTGATCCGCCGCGCGCTGGCGCAGGCCGGACTCCAAGGGGCCGACGTGGACGTGGTGGAGGCCCACGGCACGGGCACCAGGCTCGGCGACCCGATCGAGGCGCGGGCGATCCTGGCGGCGTACGGGGAGGACCGCGAAAGCCCGCTGCTGCTGGGCTCGGTGAAGTCGAACATCGGCCACACCCAGGCCGCCGCGGGCGTTCTCGGGACAATCAAGATGATCATGGCCCTGCGCCGTGGGGTGGTACCCAGGACCCTGCACGTGGACGAGCCCACCCCGCACGTGGACTGGACCGCGGGAGCGGTGCGCCTGGTCACCGAGCCGGTGCCCTGGCCGGAGGCCGGACGGCCGCGCCGCGCCGGTGTCTCGGCGTTCGGGATCAGCGGTACGAACGCCCATGTCATCGTCGAGCAGGCCCCACCGGATGACGAACGGGCCGAAGAGAGCTCGGTGGCGGGGCAGGGCGCGGTGAAGGGGCAGGGCGCGGTGAAGAGGGAAGGAGCTGCCTCCGCGGTGCCGCTGATCCTCTCGGCAGCGACACCGCAGGCACTGAGCGATCAGGCCGCACGGGTGCTCGCCCTCCTGGAGACGGGTGCCGCACCCGCGGATGTCGGCTACTCGCTGGCCGCCACCCGCGCACGGCTCGACCATCGCGCCGTCGTGCGGGGCGCCGATCGGGACGACCTGGCCGCGCTTGCCTCCGGGGCGCCCGGTGCCGCGGTGACCGGTCAGGCGGACCTGCGGGGCCGGACCGTGTTCGTCTTCCCCGGTCAGGGCGCGCAATGGGTCGGCATGGGCGTCGAACTGCTCGGCTCCTCCCCCGCTTTCGCCGCCGCGATGGCGGAGTGCGAGCGCACACTGGCCGAGTTCGTCGACTGGTCGTTGACCGAAGTCCTCGGCGACGAATCGGCCCTGCGCAGGGACGAAGTCGTCCAGCCCGCCCTCTTCGCCGTCATGGTCTCGCTGGCACGCCTGTGGCAGTCCCACGGCGTCGTACCGGACGCGGTGGTCGGCCATTCACAGGGGGAGATCGCGGCCGCGCATATCGCGGGTGTGCTGTCGCTGCGCGACGCCGTCCGGGCGGTCGTCCGCCGCAGCATGCTCTGCTCCTCCCTGGCCGGCACCGGTCTGCTGCTGTCGGTCGAGGCGGCACACGACGTCGAGCAACGGATCTCCGGAATGCCGGAAGTGAGCGTCGCCGCGTACAACGGGCCCTCCTCCGTGGTCCTGGCGGGAGACACCGCGTCCGTCACCGCACTGGCCGAGGAGTACCAGGCCGAGGGGGTACGGGCCCGGGTCATCCCGGTCCGCTACGCCTCGCACTCCGTCCATGTCGAGCCCATCCGGGACCGTCTGCTGGAAGAGCTCGCCGACATCCGCCCGCAACCGGCGCGCATCCCCTGGTACTCGACGGTGACCGGCCGGGTGATGGCAGGCCCGGAGGCCGACGCCCGCTACTGGTACGACAACCTCCGCCGGCCGGTGCGGTTCGCCCAGGTCGTGGAGACCCTGGCGTCAGCGGGGTTCAGCCACTTCGTCGAGGCCGGCCCCCGCCCCGTGCTCGCCGCCGCGATCCAGGAGACGGTGGGCGGATCCGGCCTGGCCCTGGCCACGTTGCGCCGTGATCAGGGCGGTGCCGACCGGTTTACGACATCGCTGGCCGAGGGGTACGTACGCGGGCTTGCCGTCGACTGGACGAGCCCGTTCGACGGCAGCGGAGCCCGCCATATCGACCTGCCCACCTACCCCTTCCAGCGCCGCCGCTACTGGGTCGACACGGCGGCGCGGTCGTCTGCGGCCGGACTCGGCCAGCGGACCGTCGCCCACCCGCTGCTCGCGGCGCTCGTCGAGCACCCCGACGCCGGTGCCGGTGCCGGTGGCGCGGTGTTCACCGGCCGGATCTCGCTGGCCGAGCACACCTGGCTGGGCGACCACCGGATAGCGGGCACGGCCGTGCTCCCGGGAACGGCGCTGCTGGAGCTGGCGGCCCATATCGGGGACCACTTCGGCCACGGGCGGGTGGAGGAGCTGATCCTCCAGGCCCCGCTGGCCGTACCCGACGACGTCGGTGTCCAGGTTCAGGTACGCGTGGTCCACGAGCACGACGACCGCCTGGCGCTGACCGTCCACGCGCGGAACGAGGAACAGGAGCCCTGGACGACCTGCGCGACCGGCGTGGTCACACCGGACACGGAACCCCCCGGGTCCGCCGGGTTCGCACCGGCCGCCTGGCCGCCCGCCGACGCACAGCCCGTACCGCTGGACGCCGTATACGCGCCGCTCGTCGAGGCCGGTGTGGTGCACGGGCCGGTCTTCCGCGGGCTGCGCGCGGTGTGGCGGCGGGGCAGCGAGCTGTACGCCGAAGTCACCCGGCCCGAGGACCTGCGGGACGGCCCGCTCCCCTTCGCCCTGCACCCCGCGCTGCTGGACGGAGCCCTTCACCCGACGGCGCTGGCCCACGACCATTCCGCCGGTCCCGCGCTGCCGTTCTGCTGGCGGGGGGTGAGCCTGTTCGCGACGGGAGCCACGGCGCTGCGGGTGCGCCTGTGGCCGGACGAGCGGACCGGCGGGACCGCCCTGGACATCGCCGACGACCGGGGGCTCCCGGTCGCCCGGGTGAACTCCCTGATCACCCGCCGCCTGGCGGGCGGCCGTCTCCAGCAGGACACGATCGCCCGGCAGTCGCTGTTCCGGATGGACTGGACAGCGGCCGCAGACCGGTCGGCTGCAGACCGGTCGGCCGGCGACCGCGAGGTGCTGGACGTGAGCGCCGAGCGGGACCCGCGGACCGCGCTCACCCGGGTGCTGACCGCGCTGCAGGACAAGGCGGCGCGGAGGGCCGGACTGGTGGTGCTGACCAGCCGTGCGGTGGCCACTACCGACCGGGAGGACGTCGATCCCGCCCAGGCCGCCGTATGGGGCCTGGTCCGCTCGGCCCAGCGGGAGGACCCCGGTCTCTTCGTCCTCGCGGATACCGACGACCCGGCGTCGTTCGAGCGGACCGTGCCCCTCCGCGAACCCGAATTCGCCGTCCGCTCCGGCTCAGTGCTGGTGCCCCGGCTGGCCCGGCAGGCGGCGGGCGGCGAACCGGTGACCGTGGACCCGGACGGGACGGTACTGATCACCGGCGGCACCGGAACACTCGGCGGACTGCTGGCCAGGCACCTGGTCGACCGGTACAAGGTGCGCCATCTGCTGCTGGTCTCCCGGCAGGGGCCCGACGCGCCCGGGACGGCGGCGCTGCACGAGGAGTTGGCCGCCGCCGACTGCCAGGTGGACATCGTCGCCTGCGACGTCGGCGACCGTGCCGCCCTCGCCGCCGTACTGGCCGGCATCGACCCGGATCATCCGCTGACCGGTGTCGTCCACGCGGCGGCGGTGCTCGACGACGGCGTCATCGGCTCGCTGAGCGCGAAGCGGTTCGACGCGGTGCTGCGGGTGAAGGCCGATGCCGCCCGGCATCTCCACGAGCTCACCCGGGACCGCCCCCTGGATCTGTTCGTCCTGTTCTCCTCGGTCGCCGGCCTGCTGGGCAGTTCCGGCCAGGGCAACTACGGCGCGGCCAACGCCTATGTGGACGGGCTGGCGGCACACCGCCGGGCGCGGGGCCTGCCGGCCGTATCCGTGGCCTGGGGCCTGTGGGAGCAGGCCAGCGGTATGACCGGCGCGATGACGGACGCCGACCGGCACAGGCTCTCCCAGAGCGGTATCGGCGCCCTGGCCGACGAGGACGGGCTCGCGCTCTTCGACGCCGCCCTCACCGTCGGCCCGGCGCTGCTCGCGGCGGTGCGCGTCGACCTCACGGCGCTGCGGTCCGGGCTCCCGGCACCGATCTGGCACGGCATCGTACGGCCCCCGAGCGCCCGGACCACGGCCGCCGCGGCCGGTACAGGGACGGGTGCCGAGACACCGGACTCGTTCCGCCGGCGGCTCGCCGGGCTCGACGAGGCCGAGCGGATACCGGTCTTCCAGGAGCTGGTGCGGTCCCGAGCCGCCGCCGTGCTGGGCTATCGCGATCCGTCCGACGTGGATCTCAACCGTCCGTTCCTGCAGAACGGATTCGATTCGCTCTCGGCGACGCAACTGCGCAACAGGCTCAGCGAGGCCACCGGTCTGCAGCTGACCCCCATGACGGTGTTCGACGCCAAGACCCCCGCCGCACTCGCCGAGTGGCTGAGCGGCGCGATGAGCGGAGCAGCGGACCCGGACCTCCGGGAGGCGGATCCGCCGACGGCGGCACCGCACCCCGACCCCGGCTCCGACTCCGGCTCCCACTCCGGCTCCGACTCCGTCTGCCTGCTGATTCGGCGCGCGGCGGAGGAGGGGAAGACGGAGCGGGCCTTTCACCTCATGCGAGCGGTGGCGGACCTCAGGCCGACATTCGCCTCCGTCGCCGATCTCCAGCGGATTCCCGCGCCGACGGCCCTGACCGAAGGGCCGCCTAGCACCCGGCTGATCGCCCTGAGCTCGCCGATGGCGAACGGCGGAGTGCACCAACACGCCCGGCTCGCCGCGCATTTCCAGGACACCATGCCCGTCTCGGCGGTACCGCTGCCGGGATTCGCGCCGGACGAGAAACTACCTGAGACCGCCGAGGCGGCCGTCGCGGTGGCGGCCGAATCCGTACGGAAAGCCGCTGACGGCGATCCATTCGTCCTTCTGGGATATTCCTCCGGAGGAGCGCTGGCCTACGCCGTGGCCCGCCATCTGGAGACGGAACACCAAGTCCGGCCCGCGGCGATCGTCATGCTCGACACATTCCGGCCCGGCGACACCGCGGCCCCCGTCGGCCCCGTACTGCGCCGGATATTCGCCGATGGCCACGCCTTCGGCGGAATCACCGGCGATACGCTGTCCGCCATGGGGCGCTGGCTCGCGGTGATGTCCGAGCTGAGCTTCGAACCGGTCGCCGCGCCGGTCCTGTTCGTCCAGGCCGAGCAGCCGCTGGCGGCGGACGACCCGGATACGGACCGCCGGCCGGCGGGACCCTTCGAGCGGACACACGATCTCAGGACCGTACGGTCCGACCATTTCGCCATGGTCGGCACGGACTCGTCTCAGACCGCCCAGGTGATCCAGGAATGGCTCACATCCACACTCTGACCACATTGCACGGCTGCTCACGGAAAGGAGGTGGGTGGTGAAACTCTCATCAGTTTCACGTACTTTCAGCCCCGCGATAACCCGCATGCTCTTGGCCTCGGACGGTTCGACCACCTTGCTGCTGGAGGCGCTGACCGGTGGCGAGCTCACGATCGATGTCCTCTACCAGGGCAGGGCGTACGCCCGGGATTTTCCGCCGGAGATATCGGATTCCATCGGCGTCGGCACGGAATCCGAAATACTGGTCCGCCGGTCGCGGTTGCGGACCGCGACCGGGGAACCGATCTCCAAGAACCTCGTCGTGGCGCGACGGGAGCACCAGAGCCCGATGCTGGGCCTGTTGAGCGACAGGCACGCGCCGCTGGGCCGCGGACTGGTCTCACTCGGCCTGAGTCAGGCCCGTCACATCGTCGCGACAGGAGAGGACCGGTGGGACGAATCGCCGGCCGGCGAACCCTGCGCATACAAGGCGTACGTCCTGGTCGAGCAAGGCAATCCCGTGTTGTACATCCACGAGAAATTCAACCCTTTGTACGTGCCGCTGAAGCAAGCGTCGTGCTGTGGCTAGGTCTATCCGTCAGCGCGCCTGGCCCCGCGGCTTCAGCGGCGCGTTGGGCAGCTCGGGCGCGGGCAGCCGGTCGCCGTCGTACCCCGTCACCTCGCCGAAGCGCGAGCCCGTCATCCAGTCCTCGCGGGCCTGTGCGATGTCCTCGTGCGACCGCCCGATGAAGTTCCACCACATCACGATCTGCTCCCCGAACGGCGTCCCGCCGAGCAGCACCATCCGGGCGGCGGAGTCCGTGGTGTTCGTCAGCTCGAGCGTCCCGTTCCCGGGGGCGAGGTAGCCGAGTTCGGCGGGGTTCAGGAGCGTATGGGCCATGCGGACCTCACCGCGGTCCACGAGGACGCCGTGCTCGAAGCTTGGGTCGATGCCCAGGCAGACCGTGGCGTGCGGCTCGAGGATGATCTCGGCGCCCAGCAGGGGGCTGAAGGTGGGCACCGGTGAGGTGCCGCCCGCGAGGGAGCCGAGGAAGACCCTGGCCTCGCCCACGGGCCCGCCCTCGGCCGCCCCGTCGCCGACCGCCCCGCCCTCGGCCGCCCGGTCGCCGGGCAGGGCGATGGGGCTCGGCACATAGTGCTGGAAGTCGCGGTCGGTGTGCCGGTGCGCCTCGGGCAGGGCCACCCACAGCTGTACGCCGTGCAGGATCGTGGTCCGGGCGGTGGAGACCTCGGAGTGGCTGATCCCGTGGCCGCCGGTCATCAGGTTCAGCTCGCCCGGCCGTACGAAGGCGTGGCTGCCCAGGCTGTCGCGGTGCTCGATCTCCCCGCTGAACAGCCAGCTCACCGTCTGCAGACCGGTGTGCGGATGCGGCGCGACGTCCATCCCGCCGCTGACGGAGACGTCGTCGGGGCCGTAGTGGTCCGCGAAGCACCAGGCGCCGATCAGCGACCTGGCCCGCTGTGGCAGGGTGCGTCGTACGGTCATCGCGCGCGGGCCGCCCAGCGGAACGTCGCGCGGGGTCAGCACCTCCACGCGCGGGGCGGCCGCTCCCTCAGGGGAGGCACCGCAGCGCTGCACGGCGGGCCGGGTCTCGGTGTTGCTCATGGCGCGAGCCTCCTAAGCGGGGATAGTTGTACGCTCAACAATAATAGCGATGATAGATCGACACCTCGGTGAGGTGCGCAACATACCGGAAGCCGTCGACGCGGCCCGGTGAAGGAGTGCAGGTGACGGACACGGCAGCGACCTCCGCGGCGACCTCCAGCGACATCGACAAGGCGGCCTCCGCCGAGGGGCGGGGGAAGCGGATCTTCGTCGACAAGCAGAGCCCGCAGGCCTACGGCGCGCTGGTGCAGACCGCCGAGGCGGTCCGGGAGACCGCCGCCGAGGCCGGGCTCGACCGGACGCTCGTGGAGCTGGTCAATCTGCGTGTGTCCCAGATCAACCGCTGCGCATTCTGTCTGAACCTGCACACCAAGGCCGCACTGCGGGCCGGCGAGACGACACAGCGCCTGGGCGTGCTGGCGGCGTGGCGCGACACGGAGGTGTTCACCGGGCGGGAGCGGGCCGCGCTCGGCCTCGCCGAGGCGACCACCACCCCCGCGGACGCCGCCGTGCAGGAGGCGGCCTACGGCGAGGCGCGCCAGGTGCTGTCCGACGACGAGATCTCGGCGGTGATCTGGGTGGCGATCGCCATGAACGCGTTCAACCGGGTCTCGATCATGAGCAAGCACCCCGTACGGCCCGTCCCGGGGCCGCGGCAGACGCCCTCCGCCTGACTAGGAGTGTCCGGCCGCTCTCAGCACCTTCGCCTCCCGCTCCGGGTCGAGACCCACCGGGGGGCGGTCCGGACGCTGGGGTGCCCGGCCGCCCAGCCGGCGCAGCCACTCCCAGGTGGCGGCCACGGTCTCGGCGACGGGACGGCAGCGCAGACCCGCGGCGAGCGCCCGGGACACATCCCCTGCGTACATCGTGTCGCACAGCTCCCCCGGCGGCAGCCAGACCGGCAGCTCGGTCCACGGCTCGACACCGGCCGCCAGGACCGCCTCCGGGTCCGTCCAGCGCAGCTCGGCGTCCGACCCGGTGACGGCCGCGCACGCCTCCAGCAGCTCGCCGAAGGTCGCCTGGCCCGGCGGGCTCACCAGGTTGTACGGGCCGCCGAGCCCGCGCTCGGCCGCGTCCAGCACCCAGCCGGCCAGGTCGCGGACGTCGATGTACTGCAGCGCCAGCTCGCGCGGCCCCGGCGCCAGGACCGGGCCGCCCTGGGAGATACGCGTCAGCCACCACGGCAGCCGGCCGACGTTCTCGTACGGGCCCAGGATCAGCCCCGCCCGGGCCAGCAGCGCCCGCTCGCCGAACGCCGCCTGCGCCGCCAGCTCCCCGCCCCTCTTGGCCTGGGCGTACTCGACCTCGCCCGCGTCCGGCGACCCCTCCACCAGCGGGCCGTCCTCGTCGAGCCCGGCCGGGGCGGGATAGGCGTAGACGGACCGGCTGGAGATGTAGACGTACTGCCCGGCGCGCCCGGCCAGCAGCCGCGCCACGTCGCGCACGGCGGACGGCGCGCCCGACCAGGTGTCGACGACGACGTCCCACTCCCCCGCCCCGGGCGCCTCCAGGGCCGCCAGGCCGCCCACGGCGCTGCGGTCGCCCCGCAGGGCGGCCACGCCCGGCGGCGGGTCGTGGCGTCCGCGGTGGAACGCCGTCACCTGCCAGTCGCGCGCCAGCGCCTCCTCGGCGATGGCGCGCCCCACGAATTCCGTACCGCCCAGCAGCAGAAGTCTCATGACGGTGACTCTGCCCGCCGGGTGGCGCCGGCGGAATCGCCGCATGCTGAGAGCAGAATCGCTGTGGGCAGAATCCCGGCTGGGGAGCGGAATCCCGCGGGGAGCCGGAGCGCGCTACGCCCCCGCCAGGGCCGCGCGCTACGCCCCCGCCAGGGCCGCGCGCAGCGCCTCGGCGCCCGGGGCGCAGGACTTCCGCAAAGCGGACAGCTCGTCCGGGGGGAGGCAGAGGGCGGAGCCGCGCCGGCTGTGGTCGAGCGTGGCCTCGGCCGCCGTCAGCCACTCCTCCGTGGGCTCGACGCCGACGAACTCCGCCAGCCGGGTCAGCTCGGACCGGGGCGCGTCGAGCAGCTCCTCGTAGGACAGGGTCGTACGGGAGCCCTCCGGGACCCATGACAGCGCCGTCAGGCCCCGGCTGATCAGGCGCGACCACATCTCGCCGAACCGGGCGACCGGCACCGGCGCCGCCATCAGCAGCGCGGGGTCGAACCGTTCGGCGAACAGCCCCGCGAGGTCGGGCGGCAGGGTCTTCAGGTGCTGGTCGGTGAGCCGGGGCACCAGCGGGCCCGCCCCGGACGCGCTCCTGGCGTCCATGGTGCGCAGGATCATCCGGAAGCCGGGGTGGCGGCTCATCGACAGCGCGCAGTCCGGCCCGTCCCGGAACATATGGACGAACCGCGCCTCGGGGAACGCCTCCCGGATCCAGGGCACCCAGCTCAGCGAGCCGCCGGAGCGCTCGACGACCGCACCGCCGCCGAACCGGTCGGCCAGCAGCTCGAACAGCGCCTCGTACTGCCGGGCGACGGGGCGGCCGGGCCAGGCCGAGACGCGTGGCGCGAGCTCGTCGAAGAGCGCGTCCGGGTCGTCGGTGAGATGCGGCAGGACCATCATGCACAGGGCGGGGATGCCGGTGGTCTCGGCCGAGAAGCGGCCGGGGCGCCGGGGGTACAGGAATTCCGGCGACGGGGTGCCGCTGCGGATCATCCGGTCGAAGTCCTCGTTCGGCCGGGTGATGAGCTGCCAGAAGTCCGCGCCGGCCAGGACCCGCCCGGGCAGCGGATGACGGTGGGGCTCCGCGCCGAGGGAGGTGAACAGCTCGTTGACGCTGAGGATGCCGGGGTGCAGGTTCAGGACGTGCGACAGCGCGGTCGAGCCGCTGCGTCCGGTGCCGACGACGAACGTCAGGGGCCGCGTGCTGATGTGGTCCACCTCCGGTGTTGGCCTGCCGTCGCGGGAGGGCGGTACGGCGGTACGGGCGGCGGCCGTCGCGCGGGCGGCCGCCGGGCAGCGATCAAGTAAAGGGCGTGGCGTCGCCGGGGCGCAAGGGCGGTGCCGGGACTGGGTGTTCACCGGCCGGGTGGGCCGGTGAACACCCCCGTACGTCCCGTACGCCCCGCCTCGAAGCCTCGACGCCTCGACGCCCGGCCGCCCGGCCGCCCGGCCGTCAGCCGCGGGCGATGGCGAAGACGTGGAGGTCCGCGTTGTCCGGCAGCGTGACGCTCTTGATCGTCTTGCCGTCCGGCGCCCGGAACGCCTTCGTCGCGAAGATGTAGGCGTCCACGACGTCCTTGTCCCCGCCGCTAATGTTGCGGTACGGGGTCCTGGCGACGGTCACGTTGTCGTACTGGACCGTCCCTCCGCCGCCGCCCACCGTCCAGTCGGTGAAGGACAGCTCGGCGCTGTCCGAACTGCCGTCGGCGTAGGTGATCTTGGCGGTGGTCTCCTGGTTGCCGTTGACCGCGCTGCCGACGAACGACAGGGCGGTGGAGGCCGGCAGGTCGATGCTCTGGCCGTCGGCCGAGGCGTTGTCGGGGCGGCCGGCGGGCGAGTCGGGCCAGGTGAACTCCAGGCCCTGGACGGTGCCCCGGGCGCCCGGTGCGAGACCGGCCTCGGTCAGGGCCTGGCGCGAATAGCTCCAGCCGCCGCCGTCGTAGTCGCCCTCGTCGTGCTCGCCCGCGTCGTCGGTGGCGCCGACGTTGTTGTACGCGGCGAGCAGGCTGCCGGGCCCGGCGACGGTCACCGCCACCGGCTGGACGACGTCCGTGCCCTCGCCGGTCACCGTCACCTTGGCGTCGTAGAAGCCCTCGGCCGTGTCCTTCCCGGCCCGCAGGGTGATCTCGGCCGTACCGTCGGCCCCCACCGTCCCGGAGGCGGGCGAGGCGGTGAGCCCGTCCGGGGCGTCGGCGGTGAAGCGCACCTCTGGGCGGTCACCGTCGCGGACCGGGACGGCGGCCACCTTCACCGTCAGGCTCTCGCCGGGCGCGACGGTGCCGGTGGTGGGCCCCACGCCGATCTGGTACGGCTGCTCGCCGTCGCGGAAGGACGGGGGCGCGTCGGCCGCGGCCGAGCCCCAGGAGCGGTTGGGCGCCTCGCCGAGGGCGTACTCCAGCGTGCCGCCGCGCCTGACGAACGACTCCGGCAGCCAGGGCCGGCCGCTCGCCCGGCCGTCGACCTTCAGCGACTGGACGTACGGCGCGTCCGGCGCCGCCTGCGGGGCCCGGATGGAGATGTCACGGCCGCCGCGCTCGATCTCCACGCGCGGGAACAGCGGGGAGGCCAGCACCAGTTCGGCGCGGGAGGGGACCTGCGGATACATGCCGAGGGCCGAGAACACGTACCAGGACGACATCTCGCCGAGGTCGTCGTTGCCCGGGATACCGCCGGGCTCGGTGCTCCACAGCTGCCGCATCGCCGCGCGGACGGTCTCCTGGGTCTTGTACGGCGCTCCGGCGTAGGCGTACAGATACGGCACGTTGATCGACGGCTCGTTGTCCAGTTCGGCCTTCTCGCCGCCCGCGCCGGTGAGCGCCCAGCCGCCGTCGGCGTCGTGGAAGAAGGAGTCCAGGCGCTTGACCGCGGCGCCCCTGCCGCCCAGGGCGGCGAACAGGCCCGCCGGGTTGTGCTGCACCATCCAGGTGTACTGGGCGCTGGTGCCCTCGACGAAGCCGTTGCCGGTGGCCGGGGTGAAGCCGGTGACCCAGCTGCCGTCCGCCTTGCGGTTGGCCATGTATCCGCCGGTGTCCGGATCGGCGGCCGCGTTGAAGTTGTTCTGCCACCACTGGGCGCGGGCCGCGAAGGCACGGGCGGTGTCCGGCTCCCCCGCCGCCTCGGCGAGCTGCGAGATCGCGAAGTCCGCGCCCGACATCTCCAGGGTCTCGGCCGCGCCGCCCCAGGCGTTGGAGACGGACGGCATGTAGTGCAGCTTCAGATACTTGTCGAGGGAGGGCCGCTGGCCCACCGACATGATCGGCTTACCGGCCGGTCTTGTGTCCTTCTCCGTCGGCACGGTGGCGGCCTGAACCAGCGAGTCGAGGGCGCCGTCGAGGTCGAAACGGGTGCCGCCGAAGGCCCGGATCCCGGCGAGGGCGGCGGCCGACGGGTCGCCGTTCATGACGTGGGTGCCGGAGGAGTTGTGGATCCACCGGTCCCATACGCCGCCGTTCTGGTGCGCGAAGTTCAGCAGCGACTGCGCGATGTCGGAGCCGCGGCCGGGGTCGAGGAGCGTGAGCAGCTGGACCTGGGAGCGGTAGACGTCCCAGCCGGAGAAGGTGCCGTACTGGGCCCGGTGGCCCGGGGTCACCGAATGGACCTCGCCGTCGCTGCCCCGGTAGCGGCCGTCGGTGTCGCTGATGACGTTGGGGTGCAGCAGCGAGTGGTAGAGCGCGGTGTAGAACGTGGTGCGGTCCGTGTCCGAGCCGCCGCCGACCCTGATGTCGGCCAGCCGTCGGCGCCAGGCGTCGTACGCGGCGTCGCGCACCTGCCCGAAGCCGCGCCCCGGCGGGTTCTCGGCGGCCAGGTTGGCCTTGGCTCCCGCCTGGCCGACGTAGCTGATGCCGACCTTGACCCCGACCCGGCGAGTGCCGTCGGGGAAGCGGAGGTAGCCGCCGGAGCCCTTCCCGGCGACGGGGCGGCCGTCGGTGCCGTACCCGCCGGTGCCGCCCTCGGCGGTCGTGGTGCCGGGGCGCAGCCGGTCGTCCTGCCAGGTGCCGTGGGCGGTGAACGCGGTGTCGAAGGTGGCGGTGAAGTGGAGTGTGTAGTAGCTGCGGCGCCCTTCGGGGTCGAGGTAGCCGCAGAAGTTGCCGCTGGTGACCGAGCCGGAGACGGTGCGGTGCGCCGGGTCGATCGTGATGTCCGCGTCCGTGCTGCCGACTTCGGACGCGGAGGTGCGGATGAGCAGCGAGGCCGCCTTGCCCTCGGGGTAGGTGAAGCGGGCGGACCCGGTGCGGGCGGTGGCGGTCAGATCGGCTCCGGCGCCGGAGGCGAGGGTGACCTGGTACCGGCCGGGCCGCGCGGTCTCGTCCTCGTGCCGGAAGTCGGCCGCGTACACCTCGTCCTTGGTGTCCGCGGCGGGGGACGAGGTGACCTCGCCCGGGAAGGGGAAGAACGGAATGTCGCCGGAACCGCCCGCGCAGCCGGTGCCGGACATATGGGTGAGGCTGAACCCCCGGATGCGGGTCGCGTCGTACTGGTAGCCGCCGGGGGCGGCGGTGCGGGTGGCGTTGCCGCGGGTGTTCTCGGGGCTCCAGGAGAGCATGCCGAAGGGGACGACGGCCCCGGGATAGGTGTTGCCGCCGTTGCGGCTGCCGATGAGCGGATCGACGTAGGCGGCGGGGTCCTTGACGAGTTCGGCCGCCGCCACGGTCGGCTTGGTGGTCGGCGCGGCCGTCGCGGGGGCGGCGGTCAGCGCGGACGCGAGCAGTCCGGCGGTCAGGGCCGCGGCCGCCAGGGCGGCCGGGGGTCTTGAAGACATCGCGGTCCCATCTTTCGCGCAGGGCCGCGTTCGCCAGGTCGAGCAAGCCGCAGGGACCGTACCGCACGGGGCGCGTCGGCCGTAAGGGCGCCTCAGGCCGGTCGGCCCGCTTGAACTGCGTGTGGTGGACCGGCACTTGACAGCGCGGGCCGGTTGGCGGCGTACTGATCCCCAGAGCCCCTTTGACAACGTTGTCGCGCTCGTGGGTCGACCAAGCCACGTCCACACAACCGACAACACACTTCGCGCGCCCGCCAACCAGCCCGCCATCATGGGCGCATGATTGTCCGCCAACTACGCGACACCGAGGAGGACGCCGAGGCGGTACGTACCGTGGCCGCCGCCGCCTTCGGCGCCTCCCGCGCCCTCCCCGGCGAGACCGACGACGAGTGGCCGCCGCGCCGCGTCGCCTCCGTCCACGGCCGCAACCGGCACCTCGCCCGCACCGACCCCGGCGGCTGCTGGCTCGCCGTGGACGACGCCGGGATGCCGGTCGGCGCGGCGCTGTCCCACAGACGGGAGGGCACCTGGGGTCTTGCGCTGTTCGCGGTGCTGCCGCGGGCGCAGGGGCGGGGCCTGGGCCGGGAGTTGCTGACGGCGGCACTCGCGTACGGGCGGGCGTGTCTGCGCGGGATCATCGTCGGCTCCGAGGACCCGCGGGCGGCCGCCACGTACCGGCAGGCGGGTTTCACCCTGCACCCGGCCATCCGCATGCGCGGAATCGTCAACAAGGAGCGGCTGCCGTCGCCGGACGGGGCGGTCTTCGAGGGCGGGGCCAGACAGCGGGACATGATGGACTCCGTCGACCGCCGCACCCGGGGCGGGGCACACGGCCCCGACCACGAACTGCTGCTGCGCCAGTGCCGGCTGTTCGTCTCGGACGACCTGGCGGGCAGCGGATACTGCTACGTCGGCGACGACGGCAAGGTCGAGCTGCTGGCGGCGACCTCCCGGCGGCTGGCGACGCGGCTGCTGACCGCCGCGCTGCTCAGCCTGCCGGAGGGCACCGAGGCCCGGGTCCCGAGCCTGACGGCCGAGCAGGAGTGGGCGGTGGACGTGGGCCTGGCGGCGGGGCTCGAGCTGTCCACCCGGGGTTATGTGTGCCTGCGCGGGATGCGGCCGCCTACTCCGTACATCCCGTCCGGCACCTTTCTCTGACGGAACCGGCGCGCCGAGCGGCGCTGTCAGTGCCGCTCGATACGATCCACGGCACACATGCTTTCGGGGGGAGGCCATATGGACGAACAGACGACGGGTGACGGTGACGCCGCCAGTGGCGGTGGGGGTGGTGGACGGCTGCGCCGCGCCCTGGCGGCGCGGCGCGGACGCGCGGCGCTGGCGGGTGGGC
>NZ_MUNE01000319.1 GCF_002154605.1 Streptomyces milbemycinicus
CCCTGGGACCCGGAGCGGGAGACCGCCCCCACCCCACCCCGCGCGGGGGCGGTCTCCCGCTCCGGGTCCCAGGGCGGGTCCGCCAGCGGCGGTGCGCTGCGCGCCAGGGCCAACAGGGCCTCCAAGTCGCAGCCCTCGCGTACCCGTTCGGCCAGCGCGGCCACGGACTCGACCGCCTCCGCCCGCCGCTCGGCCACCGGCACCAGACCCAGATGGCGGCTCGGGGCGTGCACCGCGCGCATCCGGCGCAGCGCCCCGAGGACCGGCACCCCCGACTCGTCCAGCGCCTCCCGCAGCAGCTCCTCATGCCGGTCCGAGCCGACCTTGTTGAGGATCACCCCGGCCAACCGCACCTCGGGGTCCCAGGATGCGAAGCCGTGCACCAGCGCCGCCACCGAGCGGGACTGCGACGAGGCGTCCACCACCAGCACCACCGGTGCGCGCAGCAGCTTCGCCACATGCGCCGTCGACGCCAACTCGCCCTGCCCGGCCGCCCCGTCGTACAGCCCCATCACGCCTTCGACGACCGCCAGATCACAGCCGGCCGCCCCGTGCAGAAACAGCGGGCGTATCCGCTCCGGCCCGCACAGATAGGCGTCCAGATTGCGGCCCGGGCGGGCCGCCCGCCCGGAGCGGGCCGGGGACGAGACGGCCAGCGCGTGATAGCCGGGGTCGATGTAGTCCGGGCCGACCTTGTGCGGCGACACATTGAGACCGCGCTCCGCGAAGGCGGCCATCAGCCCCGTGGCCACCATGGTCTTGCCGCTGCCGGACGCGGGCGCGGCGATGACCAGGCGCGGCACGCTCACCACTGAACTCTCACCACCACTGAACACTCACCACTCGATGCCCCGCTGCCCCTTCTGACCGGCGTCCATCGGGTGCTTGACCTTTGACATATCGGTGACCAGATCCGCGAAGTCCAGCAGCTTCTGCGGTGCGTTACGCCCCGTGATGACCACATGCTGGGTCCCGGGCCGGTCGCGCAGCACCGACACCACCTCGTCGGTGTCCACCCAGCCCCAGTGCATGGGGTATGCGAACTCGTCCAGCACATACAGCCGGTATGTCTCCGCCGCGAGGTCCCGCTTGACCTGCTCCCACCCCTCGCGCGCCGCCTCCTCGCTGGAGATGGCGTCCTGCTGGGAGCGCTGGAGCCATGACCAGCCCTCGCCCATCTTGTGCCATGCGACGGTCCCCCCTTCGCCCGACTCGCCGAGGACGCGCAGCGCACGCTCCTCGCCGACCCGCCACTTCGCGGACTTTACAAATTGGAATACACCGACCGGCCAACTTTGGTTCCACGCCCGCAGCGCCAGCCCGAACGCGGCCGTCGACTTGCCCTTGCCGACGCCCGTGTGCACGAGTACCAGCGGCCGGTTGCGGCGCTGCCGGGTGGTCAGCCCGTCGTCGGGTACGACGGTCGGTTGTCCTTGCGGCATCAGGCGGCCCTCCAGGTCCCTCGTACGGAAACGGTCCGTGTCTCTCGTACGGTCCGTGCGGTGTTTGTCCCGCGCGCGTCGCGCACCAGCGCGGTCATGCTGTCCGCGCGCAGTTCGTCGAGCGTCACCGGCGTCCCGCGCAGTTCGTGCGCCAGCGCGCCCGCCAGGCCCAGCCGGACGGGCCCCGCCTCGCAGTCCACCACCACCGAGGCGACCCCGTCGTCGGCCAGCAGCCGGGCCGCGCGCCCGGCCCGGGCCACCGGGTCCGGGCCGCCCGTGGCGCGCCCGTCCGTCACCACGACCAGCAGCGGACGGCGCGACGGATCCCGCAGCCGCTCGATCCGCAGCACCTCGTGTGCCTTCAGCAGCCCGGCGGCCAGCGGGGTGCGCCCGCCGGTGGGCAGCTTCTCCAGCCGGGCGGCGCCCGCGTCCACCGACGAGGTGGGCGGCAGCGCCAGGGCGGCCTCGGCGCCCCGGAAGGTGATCAGTCCGACCTTGTCCCGTCGCTGGTAGGCGTCCAGCAGCAGCGACAGAACGGCGCCCTTGACGGCGCTCATACGCTTCCGCGCGGCCATCGACCCCGACGCGTCCACCACGAACAGCACGAGGTTGCCCTCGCGGCCCTCGCGCACCGCCTCACGCAAGTCGTCACGGCGCACCACGAGCCCGGGGCCCTGTCGGCCGCGCGAGCGCTGGTGCGGTGCGGCGGCCCGTATGGTCGCCGACAGATGCAGCTTGGACAGGGTGGAGCGGGGGCGGCGCGCGCCGGTGGTACGGCCGTGGGCCGTACGGGCGCGCGACCGCCGCCCCGCCGCGCCCTCGCCGAGCCCCGGTACGTCGAGCCGCCGGGTCCGGAACGGCTCGGCGGCGCCCACGGCCGCGCGTTCGCCGCCGGGCCCGCCCGCCGCGGCCCCGCCCACGCCCTCGTCGGTGGCATCAGAGACCTGGCTGTCCGAGCTGTTGGATCCCTCGGGGCCGTTGGAGCCGTCGGGGCCCGTGCGCTGCTCCGGTACGGACGATCCGGCCGACGGCGGCGACTGCTCCGGCGCGCCCTGCGGCGGCTGCCCGCCGCCCGGGCCGTCCGGACCCCCTGGACCGCCAGGTCCGTCCGGCCCGCCAGGTCCGTCCTGTTCGTCCCGACCCTCCGGCCCCGGCCCCGGGTCCGGTTCGTCGTCCCCGCCGCCGGTCTCGCGCAGCACCTCGTCGAGCTTGTCCTCGTCCAGCCCCGGCGCGTCGAACGGCGCTCGCCGCCGCCGGTGCGGCAGCGACAGCAGCGCGGCCTGCCGTACGTCCTCGGTGGTCACCTCCGTACGCCCCGCCCACGCCGCCAGCGCTGTCGCCGTTCGCGCCGTCACGATGTCCGCGCGCATCCCGTCCACCTCGAACGCCGCGCACACCGCCGCTATCTGCCGCAGCGCGCCATCGCTCAGCCGCACTTGCCGCAGCAGGGCGCGGGCCGCCGCCACGCGCTCCCGCAGCGTGCCCTCCTCGTCCGCCCAGCGCGCCGCGAACCCGGCCGGGTCCTCGTCGTACGCCAGCCGCCGCCGCACCACCTCGACCCGCTCGTCGGTGTCCCGCGACGCCGCGACCTCCACCGTCAGGCCGAAGCGGTCCAGCAACTGCGGCCGCAGCTCGCCCTCTTCGGGGTTCATGGTGCCCACCAGCAGAAAGCGCGCCGCGTGCCGTACGGACACGCCCTCGCGCTCCACGTAGGAGGCGCCCATGGCGGCCGCGTCGAGCAGCAGGTCGATCAGGTGGTCGTGCAGCAGGTTGACCTCGTCGACGTACAGCACGCCGCGGTGCGCGTCGGCCAGCAGACCCGGCTCGAACGCCTTCACCCCGTCGGACAGCGCCCGCTCGATATCCAGCGCCCCGACCAGCCGGTCCTCGGAGGCGCCGACCGGCAGCTCGACCATCCGGGCGGGGCGTACGGTGCCGCTGCCCGGCTCGTGCGGGCCGTCCGGGCAGCCCGGGTCGGGCGCGGCGGGGTCGCAGGAGAACCGGCAGTCGGCCACCACGTCGATGCCGGGCAGCAGGGCGGCAAGCGCCCGCACCGCCGTCGACTTCGCGGTGCCCTTCTCGCCGCGCACCAGCACTCCGCCGACGGCCGGTGACACGGCGTTGAGCAGGAGCGCCAGCCGCAGGTCGGCCATTCCGACGAGCGCGGTGAACGGGTAGGGGGTGGCGGTCATGCCTGGGTACCTCCTGCGGTGTGGGCGCGGTGGTGGTCGTCTGGGTCCGCAGCCGCCCTCGGAGAGGGCAGCGACGGACCGGGAGGCTGGGGCGGCGCCCCCGGTGGGACGAAGGGCAGCCCGTCCGGTACGCCGTTCTCGATCAGCCGCAGCAGCGCGTCCGTGTCCGCGTGCTCCTCGATCAGGTCGCCCAGCCGGTCCAGCTGCTCCTCGCGCAGCTCCCCGAAGCTGGTGTCGGGCGCCGGGACGAACGCCCGGCCCGCCGCGTCCGCGACCCGCCGCAGGAAGGCGCGCCGGAAGCCGTCGCTCTCCAGCGAGCCGTGCCAGTGCGTGCCCCACACCGAGCCGACCCGACAGCCGTCCAGGAAGGGCTCGTCCGCGCCGTCCAGCAGCTCGGCGACCCCGTGGTGGATCTCGTAGCCCTCTACCGGCTCGCCCAGCGCTTCGCCGACCGGCCGGGCCAGGGTCTTGTGCACCGCGAACCGCACCCGCACCGGCAGCAGCCCGAGCCCTTCGACGGTCCCGGCGCGCGATTCGACCTCGTCCTCGATGCGCTCGCCGAGCATCTGGAAGCCGCCGCAGATGCCCAGCACCGGCTGGCCCTCCGCCGCCCGCCGCGCGATCGCCGCGGCCAACCCGCGTTCGCGCAGCCACGCCAGCGCCCGTACGGTGCCGCGGGTGCCCGGCACGACCACCAGATCGGCGTCGGCCAGTTCCTCCGGCCGGTCCACGAACCGCACGACCACGCCCGGCTCGGCGGCCAGCGCGTCCACGTCCGTGAAGTTCGACATGAGCGGCACGGCGGCGACCGCGACCCGCAGGATGTCCGCGCCGTGCGGCGGCGCGACGACGCTCTCGCGCACCGCCCCGCGCAGCGACACCCGCAGCCCGTCCTCCTCGTCGATGCCGAGCCCGTGCGCGTACGGCAGCACGCCCATGGTCGGGCGGCCCGTCAGGCCGCGCAGCATCTGAAGGCCCGGCTCCAGCAGGGTCACATCGCCGCGGAACTTGTTCACCAGATAGCCCGCGACCAGCCGCTGGTCGGCCTCGGAGAGCAGCGCGGTCGTGCCGAAGAACGACGCGAAGACGCCGCCGCGGTCGATGTCCCCGACCACCACGACCGGCAGCCGGGCGGCCCGGGCGAGCCCCAGGTTGACGATGTCGGTGCGGCGCAGATTGATCTCGGCGGGGCTGCCCGCGCCCTCGCAGATCACCGCGTCGTGCGTACGCCGTAGCTCGGCCAGGCACTCGGTGACGGTCCCCAGCAGCGCCTCTTGCCGCCCCGCGTGCAGCTTTTCCCCGGGGGACACTGCGCCCGACAGCGGCTTCGCCGCGGGCCCAGACCCCCCGAAATACCCGCGTGCGCTCAGCTCGCCCACCGGCTTGCCCAGCAGCACCACTTGGCTGCTGCGGTCGCTGCCGGGCTTGAGCAGGACGGGGTTCATCAGGGCGCTCGGCTCGACGCGCGCGGCGGCGGCCTGCATGGCCTGGGCGCGGCCGATCTCCGCCCCGTCGCGGGTCACGAAGGAGTTGAGCGACATGTTCTGCGCCTTGAAGGGCGCGACTCTGACGCCCTTACGGCTGAGCCAGCGGCAGATCCCGGCCGTGACGACGCTCTTGCCCGCGTCCGAGGTCGTACCCGCGACGAGCAGCCCGCCGCCCGGCGCGCCCCCGCCCTGTCTCCCGCTCATCCCTCGTCCCTCCCCGCGGCCGTCGGCCGCACCGTCGCCGGGCCGCCCGACCGGCCCGTGCCGGGTGCCTCGTGTGCACGCGCGGCGGGTACGGGCGCGGCGGCGGGCCGCGCGGCCGTACGGGCCGACTGCCGCGCCGCCCTCGCCGTCAGCCGGGTCCCCGCCGCCAGTCGGGCTCCCACAGTCAGTCGGGCCGCGACGGACACGCCGAGCGCCAGGGCGCCGACGCGCCGCGAAAGCCGCACCGCGCGCTCGATGTCGGCCGCCTCGACCGGCTGCCCGTCGGGGTTGAGCACGGGCCGGTGCTCGACGCGGCCGCCGTACGCGAGGGTGCCGCCCAGCCGTACGCCGAGCGCGCCCGCGAACGCGGCCTCCACGGGGCCCGCGTTGGGGCTCGGATGGCGGTGGCCGTCGTGCCGCCAGGCGCGCCATGCGCCGCGCGGATCGGGCCCGGCCAGGGCGGCCAGCGCCGCGGTGAGCCGCGCGCCGGGCCAGCCGGCCAGGTCGTCCAGCCGGGCCGAGGCCCATCCGAACCGCCGGTAGCGCGGCGACTTGTGGCCCACCATCGCGTCCAGGGTGTTGACGGCCCGGAAGCCGACCAGGCCCGGCACCCCGCCGACGGCCCCCCACACCAGCGCGCCCACGACGGCGTCCGAGGTGTTCTCGGCGACCGACTCGACGACCGCGCGCGCGATCTGCGACTCGTCCAGCGCTTGCGGGTCGCGCCCGCACAGGTGCGGCAGCCGCCGCCGGGCGGTGTCGAGGTCCCCGGCGGCCAGCGCGCCGCCGATAGCCCGCGCCTCCCGGCCCAGCGTCGTGCCGCCGAGCACCGCCCAGGTGGCGGCGGCGGTCAGCATGGTCTGCGCGACGGGGGAGGGGCGCCCCAGGGCGGAGGTTTCCGAGGCGGGGCGCCCCAAGACGGGACGTCCCGAGGGTTTCGCGACGGGGCTGCCCAGAGCGGAGCCGCCCGACGCGGGGCGTCCCAAGGCCCGTACGGCGCGCATCGACAGCACGGCGCCCGCGGCCGCGCCGCCCGCGCACAGCGCGGTGTAGAGAGCCCCGGATCCGCGGTGGTCGCGCCACAGCAGCCGCTCGACGGCCAGGGCGGCGCGCCCGAACGCGGCCACAGGGTGGCCGCGGCGCGGATCGCCCATGGCGAGGTCGCCGAGAAAGCCGAGGGCGGCGCCGCACGCGTACGAGGCGTGATCGGCACGCATCGTCAGTCCGCCGTCTTGCCTCGGAGCATCAGGAACATCGGCAACGTCAGGAGTGTCGGGAACGCCGAGACGTGGCGGAAGGGCCGCGGACGGGTCGGCGGCATGGCGGTGCCGGGCATGGCGTTATGTCCTCACTCAGGGTCCGCGCCCTGGTTCGACGTGACCGGCGGTGAGAGTCTCCTGGCTCCCGGATCCGCGTTTCTCCCGGTCTTCCAGCCGCGGTGTGGACGGCCGTGACTCGTACAGGTGATGGGAGAGCGCTCCCCGGTGACAGTGGCGGGACCGCGCCGGATTCTCACCGGCTTCCTCTCCTGCCGCCGTTTGGCTCCGGAAGTCCACCATGGGCCGCGAATGGCCGTCAACTCGCGAATGCCCCACCCTGCGTGAGTGTGCCGAGGAGCACATGCCACAACCGCCGGGCTGGAACGCGCTGGTCGGCGCGTTCCAGCCCGGCGGCCGTGAGATGGGTCGAGCGGGGTCAGGCCACGATCAAGTTGATGCCGTACGCAACGACCGCCGCGCACAGTGCGAAGCAGAGGTAAGCGCCGGCGCGCGCGGGGCCGAAGGCGCCGCCGGCCGGGGCCGAGGCGGTGGAAGCGGTGGCGGCCGTGTCTGTGCCCGCCTCCGCCTGCTGCGGCTTGCGGGAGGTGCCGAGGATGCCGAGGGTGAAGACGCCCACGAAGCCGACGGTCACCAGGAGGCTGATGCCGGAGACCTGGCCGAGGGCCGCCCAGTCGATGCTCATCGCGTTACTTCCTTAGCTGGTGCTGCCGGTGGCCGCGGAGGCGCCGGCCGGGGTGGCGGAGGAGGAGGCGGTAGCGGCACGGGCAGGCGGCGGGGCTACGGACTGGAGGGCCGCCGTGACGACGCCCACCGGCTCGGCCGGCAGCGCCGCAGCCTCGTCGATGTCGTTGACGTTGGTGTGGTCGACGGGCTTGCGGCGCGAGGCCGCCCAGATCCCGGCGCAGGCGGCGACCGCGAGCACGGCGACCGCCGTGACGCCCCAGTCGCCCTGGTCCGCCAGCAGCGCAGCGCCGCCCGCGACGAGGCCCGCGGCGGGCAGGGTGAGCACCCAGGCGAGGACCATGCGGCCCGCGGTGGACCACCGCACCACACCGCCCTTGCGGCCGACCCCCGCGCCCATCACGGAGCCGGAGCAGACCTGGGTGGTGGAGAGCGCGAAGCCGATGTGGGACGAGGCGAGGATGACGGTCGCGGCGCCGGTCTGGGCGGCGAAGCCCTGCGGCGGCTGGATGTCGGTGATGCCCTTGCCCATGGTGCGGATGATGCGCCAGCCGCCCAGGTACGTACCGAGGGCGATGGCCAGGCCCGCGGAGACGATGACCCACAGCGGCGGGTCGGAGTCGGGCGCGATCACGCCGCCGGTGATCAGGGCCAGGGTGATGACCCCCATGGTCTTCTGGGCGTCGTTGGTGCCGTGGGCGAGGGAGACCAGCGCGGCCGAGGCGATCTGCCCGGCGCGGTAGCCCTTCGCGGTGTCCTGGGGGTCGCGGCCGCGGGCCAGCCGGTAGGTGAGCCGGGTCGCGACCAGGGCGGCGACCCCGGCCACGATCGGCGCGGCGACGGCCGGGATCAGGACCTTCATGACGATCTTGTCGCTGTTGACCCCGTCCATGCCGACGGAGACCAGAGTGGCGCCGATGAGGCCGCCGAAGAGGGCGTGCGAGGAGCTGGAGGGCAGCCCGGCCAGCCAGGTCAGCAGGTTCCACAGGATCGCGCCGACCAGACCCGCGAAGATCACTTCGGGGCGGACTCCGGCGTCCTCGTCGATGATCCCCCCGGAGATCGTCTTGGCGACCTCCACGGAGAGGAACGCGCCGACGAGATTGAGGACCGCCGACATCGCCACCGCGATCCGGGGACCGAGAGCCCCCGTGGAGATCGTGGTCGCCATGGCGTTGGCCGTGTCGTGGAAGCCGTTCGTGAAGTCGAACACCAAGGCCGTGACGATCACGATCCCAATGAGAAGCGTGATGTGTTCCATCGAACTCCTTCGTGGGGGAATGCGATCCCCGAACTTGGCGACACGGAGCGCCGCCGCGTGACTACGGTGCGTAGTGCATTTTGGCCACCGCGAGGCCACCGGGATGGCCGCACGAGAAGCCCCTCCTGTGGGAGGGGGAGGATTCGCACACCCTTGGGCAATCAGTGCGACAACCAAAGGGTGCGGCCACGACGGTAAGGACATGGAGTGAACGGAAGGTGAACTGAGGGGGGCTCGGGGGTGACGCACCTGCGGGAAGGCGGCGCCGATGATCGTCTCGCCCCCGCCCTGATGCGTACACGACGGCTCGCCTGCCATGATCGGCGCCCGGAGGTGAGGGATCGTGACGAAGCCGGAGACCGCACGACCGAACGGACTTGGGGAGCGACCGGACCTGCGGGAGGGCTGGGAACGGGTGGTGGAGACGGCCCGCAGGACGGTCGCCGACGGCCTGGTCGTCGGCACCTCGGGCAATGTCTCGGCCAGGGTCGGCGATATCGTCCTGGTGACCCCGAGCGGCGTCCCGTACGACCGGCTCGGCCCGGGTGACGCGGTCGGCGTCGACCTGGACGGGCGTCAGGTGATCGGCGAACTGGCCCCCACCAGCGAACTGCCGATGCACCTCGCCATCTACCGCGACACCGACGCCGCGGCCGTCGTCCACACCCACGCCGTACACGCCACGGCCGTCTCCACACTGGTCGACGAGGTCCCCGCGATCCACTACATGACCTGCGCCCTCGGCGGCCCGGTGCGCGTCGCGGGCTACGCCCTGTACGGCACCGACGAGTTGGCCCAGAACATGCTCGACGCACTGCGCGACCGCACCGGCTGTCTGCTGCGCAACCACGGCACTGTCGTCCACGGCGCCACGCTCGACCAGGCGTACGACCGGACGGCCCAGCTGGAGTGGATGTGCCGGGTCTGGCTCACCGCGGCCGCCGTCCCCGGGTACACCCCGGCCCTGCTGTCACCCGAAGAGCTGCGCCGCGCCGCGGACAAGCTCAGCGGCTACGGCCAGCCTCGCTGAGCGACCAGCCTCACTGAGCCAGGCAGGTCGCGGGTCGGTCACCCGGCCGGGCAGCGCCCGCTGGCCCGCCGCGGCATCCCCGCCCACACTGGGAGAGATGCAGCTGCGGACGAAGGCGGTTGTGGCCGCCACCACGATGCTCAGTGCCGGCGCGGCCGCGGTGGCGGCCGGGCGGTACGCCAGCGGCGCCGCCCTCAGGCCCGGCCCCGGCCGGCCGTTCCCGCACGACCCGCGGCTGACCGTGCACGCCACCGAGGCCGGCCGGATCACCCTCACCCGCAGCCTCGCCTCCCTGCGCCCGGGCACGTACGGCCTCGCCGGCTCCGGCTGCCACGCCGTCGTCGGGCCCGTGGTCGAGGACGCCCCGCACCCCGCGGACTCCGTGGTCCGCCGCCTGGAGCGGGTGACGTACGGCACCCTGGCCCCCGGCACCCGCGTCCGCTTCACCCCGCAGGTGCACATCGGCAATCCACGGGACGCGCTCGGGATCGACCACGCCGACGTCGACGTACCCGGCGAACTGGGCCAGCTGCCAGCCTGGTTCATACCCGGCGACCGCTCCGCCTGGATGATCACCGTGCACGGCCTCGGCACCACCCGTGAGCACCCCATGGTGCTCATGCCGTTCCTGCACAAACGGCGGTTCCCGCTGCTCGACGTCGCCTACCGCGGCGATGTGGGCGCCCCCCGCCCCGAGGACGGCATCGGACACCTCGGCGAGACCGAGTGGCGCGATCTGGACGCCGCCATCCGCTACGCGGTGCATTACGGCGCGGAGAGCGTCATCCTGTACGGCTGGTCCATCGGCGCCTCCATGGCCCTGCGCGCCGCCGCGGCCTCCGCGCTGCGGGACCGGATCAGCGGGCTCGTCCTGGACTCCCCGGTGCTCGACTGGCAGGCCACCCTGCGGGCGCTCGCCTCGGCCCGGCGCATCCCCTCCGCGCTGCTGCCGCTGGCGATACGGGCCGCCGAGGGGCGGGCGGGACTGCACGGGGACCGACTGTTGGAGCAGGCCGCGATGGCCGACCTGGACGGGCCCAAGGTGCCGACGCTGATCATCCACGGCCCGGACGACACCATCGCCCCCTGGGGCGCCTCGCGTGAACTCGCCGAGCGCCACTCGGAACTGGTCACCCTTCACCCGGTGCGCCACGCCCCGCACGCCGCGATGTGGAACGCCGACCCCGAAGGGTACGAAGACATGCTGGGCCGCTTTCTGATGCCGTTGATGTGACCCTCGCTACCGGCGCGGAGAGGGGGTCGGGAAGCGCCGTCGGCGACCTTTGTGACCAGCGCGGGCAACCGCCGTACGGGTGCCGATTGGGCTTTCGGGCCGTCACGGGCGAGACTGCTCCCGTGACGTCCCGTACTCCGCGCGACTCCCGGCTCCGACTCGTCCGCCAGCGGCCGATGGCCACAGCCCGCCGGGTTGTGCCGAACCGCGGCTCCCGACCGACGCCCCGCCCGCCCGAGGGCGGCGGAGTGCCCTCGGGCGGGCGGGGCGT
>NZ_MUNE01000032.1 GCF_002154605.1 Streptomyces milbemycinicus
TACCGCATCGGGTGGGCCTGCGGGCGGGGGTCGCCGCCTACGCGTCGGCGATGCTCGACCTGTGCCTGGGACGCCACGCGGCGGCGCATGACCGGTTCACGGCCATCGCCGCGGCGGGACCGGGCGTCGGGCATCCCACCGTGGTGTGGCGGATGGCGCCGGATCGCGTCGAGGCCGCCGTGGGCGCGGGCGACGACGCGGCCGCGCGGGCGGCGCTGGAGGCGTACGAGCGGTGGTCGGCGCACGCCACCACGCCCGAGTCGCACGCTCTGCTGGCCCGCTGCCAGGGCCTGGTCGAGCCGTCCGAGGAGGCCTTCGACGAGGCGCTGCGGCTGCACACCAACCCGTTCGAGGCGGCCAGGACGGCTCTGTTGCTGGGTGAGCGGCTGCGCCGCGCGCAGCGGCCGGGCGAGGCGCGGGCGCGGCTGCGGATGGCGTGGGAGACGTTCGAGCGGGCGGGCGCGCGGCCGTGGGCGAGGCGCGCACAGGGTGAGCTGCGGGCGGCGGGCGAGAGCGGACAGGCCCCACCCTCCGCCGTTCTTGACGCGCTGACCCCGCAGGAGCTGCGCATCGCCGGCCTGGTCGCCGACGGGTTCTCGAGCAAGCAGATCGCCGCCCAGCTCTTCCTGAGCCCGCGCACCGTCGAGTACCACCTGTACAAGATCTATCCGAAGCTGGGCATCGGCTCCCGTACGGAACTGGCGCGACTAGTAGTTCTACAGAAGGCGCCCGTGGCGGAAGCGGACATGCTCTGAGACATGCGTGAAGTGAACATCTGGAGTGAAGAGTTCGGCGCCGTGACGGACGCGCCGATCCTGTTGATCATGGGGTCGATGTCGCAGGGCGTCCTGTGGCCGGACGAGTTCGTCGGCCGCCTTGCCGCCGGGGGCCGTCGGGTGATCCGGTACGACCACCGTGACACCGGTATGTCGGACACCGTCGACTTCGCGGCGGAACCGTACACATGGGACGACATCAAGAACGACGTGTACCGCGTGCTGGACGCCCACGGCCTGGAGAGCGCCCACCTGGTCTGCCACTCGGCGGGCGGGCTGCTCGGCCAGTTCGTCGCGGTGGAGCGGCCGGAACGGGTGCGCTCGCTGACCGTCATCGGCTCCTCGCCGCTCGGCGGCGGCGAAGGCCAGGTGATCGTGCGGGCCCTGATGGGGCAGCCGCAGCCCGAGGGAAGCCTGCCCGAGCCGGCGCCGGAGTTCACGGCCTTCTACCGCGCGCTGATGGCCGCCCCGCCGCCGGAGGACCGGCGCGCCCGGATCGACGGCATGATCGCCGAGCAGCGTGTGCTGCACGGCACCGGGCTGCCGTTCGACGAGGACGCGGCGCGTCGGCTGCAGGAACGGATCTACGACCGGGCCCGCGACCTGTCGGCGGTGACCAACCACCGGCTGGCCGCGATGGCCAAGCCGGAATTCGAGCCGGTGAACGTGGTGCACCGAGTGAAGGCGCCCACGCTGGTCATCGAGGGCAGCCACGAGCCGGCCAAGCCGGGCCACGGCGCGATCATCGCCGAGCGGATCCCGGGGGCACGGCTGATGATCGTGGCGGGCATGGGCCACACGCTGCCGCCGGAGGTGCACGAGGAGCTGGCCGCCGCCATCCTCGCGCATACGGCCGGGTGACGTCTGCCTAGGCAGCGCCGGCCTCGCCAAAGGTCTCGAACCAGCCCATGAGGCCAACGTGAGGGACTGAGGGCCTGAGGGCTGAGGGCCTGAGCGGGCGGGGCGAGTAGCGTGCTGCCCATGGCCCGTTCCCGCAGCACCCGTCGGCTCGTTGTCGGCGACGACACCTATCTGTGGTCGGTGGGTCACACCCACGACGGCGGCAAGCAGCCGGACTACTCGACCTGCCGGGAGCTCCTGTCCCTCCGCCTGGAAGGCAGCAGAGGCCGCCTGCAGCTCGTCTTCCGCCAGCCCTGGTACCCGCCCGGCCCCGCCAGCACGGTCGGCGACCGCGACCGCGGCTGGCTGAACCTCCACGAGCCGGGTGTGGTCCGCGCCTTCCTCGACGCGGCCCTCGCGCAGGGCTGGCAGCCCGGTGCGAAGTCGGGTCAGGAGATCGACGGCTGGACCCTCTTCCCCGAGGCGCTGCGCGCCCGCCGCGCCCAAAGCGACGGTGGGGTGGGCACCCCGGCTTCCTGAGCCGTACCCGGCCTAGCTGCTGCGGGCGCTGCCGCCAGCGCTGCCGCGGGCCGGGAGTTGGGCTTCGAGCCCGGCGAGGAGGGCGCGAAGGCCGCGTTCGAGGGTCTGCTCGGGGGCGGCGGCGTAGTCGGCGGCATAGGGCTCCGCCAGACGCGCGCGAAGGCGGGGGAATTCCTGGGCGACCTCCGCCGCCTTGGCCATGGTGGCCCCGATGAGCTCCTGCGTGTCCTGGCCGTCCCGGCTCAGGCGCCGGTTGAGGGAGACCATGGCCGCTCCGCCGAGCGCGTTGCCGAGTACGTAGGTGAAAACGGCCGCGGCGACCTGGTCGGCGTCGGCGGGGGCGAACCCGGCCTGCTCGTACAGGGCGAGGCAGTGGTCGTCGTACCGTGCCTTGCCCGGGCCGTAGAAGAGGTACGAGCCGAATGCCTGCACCAGCCACGGATGGCGCTCGAACATGGCGTGCAGATCGACAGCGAGTGACACAGCCGCGGAGCGCCAGTCGGCCGCGTCCGGTTCCGGCAGCTCGATCTCGTGCCAGACCAGGTCTCCGGCCAGCAGGACGAGATCGTCCTTGTTCTTGACATGCCAGTAGACCGCGGTGGCCGCGCTGTCCAGGCGCTTGCCGAGGCTGCGCATGTTCAGGCCCTCGAGGCCCTCCTCATCGAGCAGTTCGACGGCGGTGCGGACGATCTGATCGCGGGTGAGCGTGTTGCGTGGCATGGGCCCACGATAGGGCGGCCCCGGTCTCTTGTACAAAGTTCAGGAACTGTCTTGCACTTAGTTCAAGTCCCTGGTTAACGTGTACTTGCACTTAGTTCAAGAACTCGGCGCCGAGACCGGCGCACCGTCCTGAGGGGGAACCACTCATGAACGCCTTCATCGCCGCCATGCAGCTGTCCGTCGCCGGCGCCTTCGTCAGCATCCCGGTCGTCCGGGCCCGCTTCGGGGCGACCGCCACCTCCGCCGCCAAGGCCGAGCTGAACCGTCAGGGCGTGCGCACCACCGTGCTGGAGGAGAACGGGATGCGCTTCGACGCCGGCGGCCACGAGACCTGGGCCCCGGTGTCCATCGCCGCGGTCCTGGCCGCCGCCGCGGTGCTGAACCTCATCGGCAACTCCATGGCCGGGATGCTCAGTTGGATCGTTCTGGGCCTGGTCCTGGCCATCAACTGCGTGATCCTCTACAGCAACCTGACCGCCACCGCCTCGGTCCAGGCCGCCTTCGCCCGCAAGGGCGACCCGGAGCTGGCCCGCGTCGACGTCGCCGCTTTGCTCAAGGCCGCCGAGTCCGGCTTCCCCCGCTGGGTCTGGGTCCTCCAGAACGCCCGCCACGTCATTGTCTTCGGCGCCGCCGGCCTCGCTCTCGCCACCCTCGCCCTCGCCTGATCGCCTACCCGGCCGCCGCCCGCCGGCCGCCCGCCGCCCGCCGCCCGCCGCACGAAAAGCGATGGTGGGGCGGGTTCCCAGGAGTGAGGATGCCGCCATGAAGAAGAAGCGGCTCACGCATATACCGGCCCCGGAGGGCGTCGCTCCAGGGACGGGCTACACCAACGTCGTCATGGGCTCCGGCCGTATGGTCGCGGTGTCCGGACAGATCGCGCTCGACGAGCGGGGCGAACTCGTCGGCGCGGGCGATCCCGCCGCGCAGGCCCGGCAGGTCTTCGAGAATCTGCGCCGCTGCCTGGCGGCGGCGGGCGCCACTTTCGACGACGTCATCAAGCTCACCTACTTCGTCACCGACGTGGCCCACCTGCCCGCGGTCCGGTCCGTACGCGACGAGTACGTGGACATGACGCACCCGCCCGCCAGTTCGGCCGTCCAGGTCGCGGCCCTGTTCCGCCCCGAACTGCTGCTGGAGGTCGAGGCCTTCGCGCTGGTGGACGAGCCGCCGGCCGGGGCCGTTTCATCCTGAACGCCGACGGGGCGGCGTACGCCGACGTGGTGTCGGGGTACGCCGCCCTTCCGGCGGGATGCGGTCCGGGTGGTTACTTCGGGTCGCGGTTGAACACCGCCTTCGACCAGCGGTAGCCGAGGGCCGTCAGGCCGAGGCACCAGGCGATGCTGATCCACCAGTTGTTGCCGATGTCGGTGCCGAGGAGCAGTCCGCGGATGGTTTCGATGGTGGGGGTGAAGGGCTGGTATTCGGCGATCGGCTGGAACCAGCCGGGCATGGCGTCGACGGGGACGAAGGTGCTGGAGATGAGCGGGAGGAAGATCAGCGGCATGGCGTTGTTGCTGGCCGCCTCGACGCTCGGGCTGACCATGCCCATCCCGACCGCGATCCAGGTGAGCGCCAGGGCGAAGAGTGCGAGCAGCCCGAAGGCGGCGATCCATTCCAGGGCGGTGGCGTCGGTGGAGCGGAAGCCGATGGCCACGCCGACGGCGCCGACGAGGGCCACGCTGATGATCGACTGGAGGACGCTGCCGATGACGTGTCCGATGAGGATGGATCCGCGGTGGATGGCCATGGTGCGGAAGCGGGCGATGATGCCTTCGGTCATGTCGTTGGAGACGGAGACCGCGGTGCCGATCGTGGTGCTGCCGATGGTCATCAGCAAAAGGCCCGGGACGACATATTTGATGTAGTCGGAGCGGTCGGCACCGCCGCCTCCGATGCCCGTGCTCATCGCGTCGCCGAAGATGTAGACGAACAGCAGGAGCAGCATGATCGGGGTGAGCAGGAGGTTCAGGGTCAGCGACGGGTAGCGCCGGGCGTGCAGGAGGTTGCGCCGCAGCATGATGGAGGAGTCGCGGACGGCGAGGGCGAGGGAGCTCATCGGACGGTCTCCTTGGGCTGGTTCGGCTGGGTGGGCTGGTTGGAGCCGGTGAGGGCGAAGAAGACGTCGTCGAGGTCGGGGGTGTGGACGGTGAGTTCGTCGGCTTCGATGCCGGCGGAGTCGAGCCAGTCGAGGATGGAGCGCAGTTCGCGCTGGCTGCCGTCGCTGGGGATCTGCAGGGACAGCGCTTCGTCGTCGCGGGTGGCCTCGCGCAGTGTGGTGGCGGCGTTCTGGTACGCGGCCGGGTCGGTGAAGCGGAGCCGGATATGTCCGCCGGGGATGAGCCGCTTGAGCTCGTCGGCGGTGCCTTCGGCGGCGATCTTGCCGTCGTTCAGCATGGCGATGCGGTCGGCGAGTTCGTCGGCTTCGTCGAGGTACTGGGTGGTGAGGAAGACGGTGACGCCATCGGAGACGAGTTCGCGGATGATCTCCCACATGTTGTGCCGGGAGCGCGGGTCGAGGCCGGTGGTGGGTTCGTCGAGGAAGATGATGCGCGGGTTGCCGACCAGGGTCATGGCGATGTCCAGGCGGCGTTTCATACCGCCGGAGTAGGTGGAGGCGGGCTTCTTGGCAGCCTCGGTGAGGTCGAAGCGCTCCAGCAACTCGGCTGTGACGCGCCGTCCTTCGCGCTTGGAGAGGTGGTGCAGGTCGGCCATGAGGAGCATGTTCTCCTCGCCGGTGATCAGCCCGTCGACGGCGGAGAACTGCCCGGTGACCCCGATCGCGGCCCGTACCCCGTCCGGTGAGGTGGCGACGTCATGGCCGGCGACCTGGGCCTGGCCGCCGTCGGCGGTGATGAGGGTGGAGAGGATTTTGACGGCGGTGGTCTTGCCGGCGCCGTTCGG
>NZ_MUNE01000320.1 GCF_002154605.1 Streptomyces milbemycinicus
CCCTGGTCGGGGTGGGCGTCGTGGGCCTGAGGGGATCAGGAGAGTGGGAGGAGTCCGTCCGTGTCCGGAGCGGAGACGACAACCCGATTCAATGGCCGCGCGCCGGGTGCGGCAATCGCGACAGCTCTCATCTTCCTGACAATGGCATGCGGTTCGGCTGCGGCATCAAGCGGCGCACAGGCGCCATTCGCGACTCGGCAATGCCACTGCGCGTCCCCTGGCAAGGTGTACAGCCAGAAGATCCTCGTTTCTCACAAGGACAAGCGATTCGACTGGATCACGCTGTTCCTCGTGTGCACACCAAAACGCAGCGTGGCGATAGTGGACCACGAGGGCCGGGATTACCAGGACCTGGACGACTTCCGCGCGAACAACAAGCTTCTCAGCGAGGACGACAAGATCACCTTGCCGCGGGATTTCCCCTCGGTCGAGAGGTCGGGAAACGTCGAGCCGCCCAGGCTTTGGCTTCTGATGCCGATCCGCAAGAACAGCTACCCCACGCTGTAGATCACGACCCACAGCTGCCGTGACAGACGCACCCCCGCCGCTGTCAGCGGCGGGGGTGGCTCACCGGTCAAAGGTGCGGGTTTCCCGCAGAGCGCGTACCCGTTGTGGTGTCGACAGTCTCGATTAATTCGTCGCGATATTCGCGGTTTACCAGGGGGTCATCCAGATGCCATTCCCCCGGGCAACACAAGTGAATGCTAGCGCAGTATTGAAGAAGGCCGGGGCGATCGAATGGTGCAAACGTTACCTATCCGGCTGTCGCGACCTCCGTGACAAGCCGGCGGCAAGATGAGAACAAGGAATCCCGTGGACCGCGGGTATCCGCCGACGGGTGGCCGGTCTGGCGGGTGGCCGGCCCGGCGGGTGGCCGGCACCTGGTGGGTCAGGGGGCGTCGAGATCCACGATGTCCCCGGTCGGGGCCTTGGCGTCGACCGGCTGGTCGAAGTCGCCGAACGTCACCGTGCCGGGCTCCTTGCCGCCCTTGATGACCATCTTGAGGATGTACGGCTTGCCCTCGGTGGCGACGTAGGTGGTGTATGTCTCGTCGCCGTCGGTCTCGATGAGGGTGATGGCTGGCTTGCCGTCGACCGTGGTGGTCTCGCCCTTGCGGGCGAGGTTGGGGCCGGACTCGAAGCCGGACAGCATCTCGTCGGAGTCGCAGGCGCTGGCGAAGTCCTTGAAGTCGGAGCCGGATGCCTTGGACTTGGTCCAGCGGTCGCCGATCGTGTCGGCTGCCGCCGCGCCGTCCTTGCCGCCCTGTGACTTCCAGAAGGCGCGGTCGAACTTCATGTAGATCAGGTCGCCGGTTTTGATCAACTCGACCTTGCCCTCGGTGCCGAAGGACATGTTGCCCACGCACTCGCCGTTGTTGGCCGAGGACATGCGGTACTTCATGGGGCCGCCGTCGACCGTGCCGTCCAGGGCCGTGGTCAGGGACGTCGCCGACTGCATCGCCTTCATGGCCTTGTTGGCGATCTGCGGACCGGTCAGCTTCTCCAACTCGGAGCCGGATGCCTTGGACTTCTTGCTGGAGGGTGTGGCCTTCGAGCTCGCCGAGGCCGACTGCCCGGACTTTCCGGCGGTGCCGCCCTTGTCGTCGTCGGTGCCGCAGGCAGTCAGGGCGAGTGCGGTCACGGCGCACAGCGCCGCCAGGGTTGTGGTGGAGCGCATTAGCTCGTCTTCTTCCAGTTCTTGCAGCCGTTGGTCTTGAAGTATCCGTCGCCGGCGGCGATGGTCACCACGCCGTTTCCGGAGACGTTTTCGTTGGCGATGATCGAGTCGATGCCGTGCAGGGCGTCCTTGCTGCGTTCCCAGTAGCAGGTCGCGTCGTTGGCGTTGCCGGTCGACTTGTACGTACCGGGGGCGATGTCGGCCCCGATCCGGTACATGCCGCCGTTCCCGTCCACTTCGGACTTGGGGGTGCCGGAAGCCTTGGCGGGGACGGCTGCCCAGCCGTGGCAGCCGTTCGACTTGAAGATCTTGTCGCTCGCCTTGATCGTCACATAGGCGTTGCCCATGACGTTGTCGTTGGCGATGAGCGAATCGGTCTCGCCGCTGGAGTCCTTGGCCCGCTCCCAGTAGCACATGCCGTCGGTGTTGTCCGTGGACATGTAGGTGCCGGGCTTGACGTCGGAGCCGACCTGGAAGGTGCCGTCGCCGCCGATGGCGGGCTCGGCCTTGGGCTTGTCGGCCTTGTTCGCCTTGTCGCCGGACTTGGAGCCTCCGCCGGACGTGGCCCCCTGGGCCACGGTGTCCTTGCTCTTGTCCTTGTCGTCGTCTCCTCCGCCTCCCGCCAGGGCGCCGCCGATGGCGATCACCACGACGAGCGCCCCCGCCCCCGTCAGGACCTTGTGCCGGGCAAACCAGTTCTGCTTCTGCTGCTGCGACATGCGACAGCCCTCCCCTTCTGAGTTCATCCCGGAGCCGGATCGGCCTCCGTGAACCGATGGGTCAATCACAGCAGAGTCTGTGAACCGAGTCAACAAGAGTCGGTAGCGGGGTAGGATTCACAATGTGAACGGGTCTCTTTGAAGATCGCTATCGGTATGCTCGATGTGACAGCCGCACCACGGGACGGAGCCAGCCAGGTGCCCGACAACGCAGCAGAGGTGACCGCCGCCGGGATCGCCCGGCTGGCCGGGGTCGGCCGCGCCGCCGTCAGCAACTGGCGGCGCCGCCACGCGGATTTCCCCAGGCCGGTCGGCGGCACCGAGACCAGCCCGGCCTTCGCCCTCGGCGAGGTCGAGCAATGGCTGCGCGACCAGGGCAAGCTCGCCGAGGTGCCGCTGCGCGAGCGCGTCTGGCAGGCGCTCGCCGGGCATCCGGCCGGGGCCGCCGCCGCGCTCGGCCCCGTCGGTGCCGTACTCCTGCTCGTACGGGACCGGCCCGCCCAGTGGCGCCGGCTGAGCGACGCCGCCGACCCGCAGCTGGCCGAACTGCTGCCGCCCGCGCTCGCCCCGGTGCTGACCGCCCGGCTCGGCGAGGACCACCCGGTGCCCGTCGCGGACCCGGCCGGGCTGCGGCCCTTCGTACCGCTGCTGCGCCAGGCCGTCGAGCTGGCCGCCGAGACCGGCCCGCGCGAGACGTACGAGTTCCTGATCGGGCGCCATCTGGACGCCAACCCACGGCAGTACACCGTCACCCCGCCCGAACTCGCCGAGCTGATGGCCGCCCTGGCCGGTCTGGCAGACGAGCCGACGGGTCCGTTGAGTCCCGCCCCCACCGTTCTCGACCCCGCCTCGGGCACCGGCGGGCTGCTGTGGGCCGTGCTGCGCACCCACAGCGTGGCCACGCTGTACGCCCAGGAGCTGGACCGCGACCTGGCCGCGCTCACCGCGCTGCGGCTGGCCCTGACCCACGAGGGCCAGGGCACACAGGTACGGGTGCACGGCGGCGACAGCCTGCGCGCGGACGCCCTGCCGCAGCTCGCCGCCGACGCGGTCGTCTCCCATCCGCCGTTCAACGAGCGCAACTGGGGCCACGACGAGCTCGCCTACGACCCCCGCTGGGAGTACGGCTTCCCGGCCCGCACCGAATCCGAGCTCGCCTGGGTCCAGCACGCCCTCGCACACCTCCGCGACGGCGGCACCGCCGTGCTGCTGATGCCCCCGGCCGTGGCCTCCCGCCGCTCCGGCCGCCGTATCCGCGCCGATCTGCTGCGGCGCGGCGCGCTGCGCGCCGTGGTCGCGCTGCCCGCCGGGGCCGCCCCGCCGTACGGGATCCCGTTGCATCTGTGGGTGCTGCGGCGCCCCGGGGCCGGGCAGCCGACCGCGCCGCGGCTGCTGCTGGTCGACGCCGCGGCGGCCGTGGCCTCGGCGGCGGGCCCGGCCGACGGCGCGGCGGTGGTCCCTGGATACCCGGCGGCCGTGGCCTCCCCGGGCCGGGACAAGCTGCCCTGGCAGACCGTGCGCGACACCGTCCTCGACGCCTGGCGCGCCTTCGACGGCGATAGCGGCGATAGCGGCGATAGCGGAGACGGCGGCGACGGGGCTCCCGCGCGGGCGGGGGTATGCCAGGTGCTGCCCGTGATCGAACTCCTCGACGACGACGTCGACCTCGCCCCCGCCCGCCATCTCCCGCGGCCCGCCGCGGGCGGCGGCGCCGAGGAGCTGGCCGCCGTACGCGACCGGCTCACCGCCACCCTGGCCCGTACGGTCGAGCTGACCCCCATCGCGCCCGCCGGCCCGGATGCCCTGGAAGAGCAGCCGCAGGGCGCCCGCTGGCCCATGACCACCGTCGGCGAACTGGTCCGCGCGGGCGCCCTGGTGCTGCGTACCGGCGGCGCGGTGACGGTGCCAGGACCGGGGCGGCAGCCGGCGGGCGCGGGGCCGGAGGCGCCCCCGGTGCTCACCGAGACCGATGTGCTCGCCGGGACCGGCCCCACCGGCGCCCTCCCCGCCCCGGCACCTGGTGAGGGGCCCGAGGCGGCCGCCGAGGAGCGGGTGCTGACCGAGCCGGGCGATGTGGTGGTGCCGCTGGTCGGCGGCGGCACGGTCGCCCGCGTGGTGGACGAGGCCGCGGCCGGGGCCCTGCTCGCCCGCAATCTGTGTCTGTTGCGGCCCGACCCGCAGGCGCTCGACCCGTGGTTCCTCGCCGGGTATCTGCGCGGCGGCGCCAACCAGCGGCAGGCCAGCAGCTACGCCTCCACCGCCACCCGGCTCGACGTACGCCGACTGCGGCTGCCCCGGCTCCCGCTCGACGACCAGCGGCGCTACGGCGAGCACTACCGCACCCTCGCCTCCTTCGAGGAGGCGCTGCGGCTCGCGGGGCGGCTGGGGGACCAGTTGGTACGGGGGCTGTACGACGGGCTGGCCGACGGTACGGTCCAGCCCCATTGATCACGATTGTGTGATCAAAGATGTGAGCAAAGAGACGGCGGATCCGTACAACCCGGGTTCCGCCCGCCACGTCGATGTATACGCTCAAGCGCGCACGCACGCGCGCGAGCACCCTTCGGCACCAGGTCCTCCAGGAGCAGCCATGCACGGCCCCGCCCCCGCGCCGCCGCCCCGTCCCGCCGCCACCGCGACGGTGGCGGCGGGACGGGGCGGCGGCGCGGGGG
>NZ_MUNE01000321.1 GCF_002154605.1 Streptomyces milbemycinicus
GTGCGGGCCGCGGGCGGCCCGGTCGTCGGCGCCGCCGTCGTGGCGGCCGCGCCCCGGGCGTTCGCCATGGGCTCCCCGCCCTTGATCTCCATGGCTGCCCCGCCCTCGAACACCATGGGTGTTCCGCGATCGTTCACCAAGATCGCGGTGCCATCACCAAGTGGAACTGAATACGAACGCCCATCGTTGCTGATGATAAGCGGACGTAAACACCTGATCGGAGGTACGTGCCGGTAGGGGGTGCCGACTTCCGGCCGGGCGAGCTATGTTCGGTTGTGAGGAACAGCGAGCGCAATAGCTCGCATTATCCGCTTGGCGTGCTTCGTGTGCCTCTTCACTTTTAATGACAAGAAGGGGTGGCGATCTTGGCCATCGGGGAGGAGGGGGTGAAAGCCGCCAGGCAGCAAGCTCCGGAGAAATTTCGGAGCCCAGTGCACAACGGATGAGCTCCGACTTTGACGGAGCGACCCGGGAACGGAGTTCTGCGTGGACATCGTCGTCAAGGGCCGTAAAACAGACGTGCCCGAGCGGTTCCGGAAGCACGTGGCCGAGAAGCTGAAGCTGGACAAGATCCAGAAGCTCGACGGCAAGGTGATCAGCCTCGACGTCGAGGTGTCCAAGGAACACAACCCCCGGCAGGCCGACCGCAGCGACCGAGTGGAGATCACCCTCCGCTCCCGTGGTCCGGTTATCCGGGCGGAGGCCGCGGCTGCCGATCCGTACGCAGCGCTTGACCTGGCAGCCGGCAAGCTGGAGGCGCGTATGCGCAAACAGCACGACAAGCGCCACACGCGCCGTGGCAACGGCCGAATTCCCGCCAGCGACGTGGCCGTGACGGTGCCGAACGCGGCCCGTATCAACGGCCATGGGGAAATCGCCGCCCAGCGCACGTCGGAAGCCGTCCCCACCACCAGGATGGGGCCGCTGGAGGTCCAGGGCGAAGGTCCCCTGGTGGTCCGGGAGAAGACCCACGCCGCCACCCCCATGACACTCGACCAGGCGCTCTACGAGATGGAACTGGTCGGGCACGACTTCTATCTGTTCGTCGATTCCGACACCGGCCAGCCCAGCGTCGTCTACCGGCGCCATGGCTATGACTACGGGGTCATCCACCTCAAGCCCGAGGCGTTCGTCGGGGAGGAGCCCGGCGGCGCCGGTGGCGCGCTGGGAGGCTGATCAGGACGGACGGGACCGTGCGGCGGGCGTGCCGCACGGTCCCGCTGTGGTCCGTGGTCGCATCTGGCGTGATGCCCCAGAGCACCCATGCGCCCCCCGGGGCACCTCCGTGCGACCACGGCGGCACCACAGCGTCCGCCAGGCATGAAATCATGGCTCAGCGGCCAACCCTCATATCGAGAAGACCGGTTGATGCCGCCGTATAGCACCATGCACAGCCAAGTGCGGACAGCAGGGGCCATGGCCTTCAGGGGGAGGAACGATGGCGGACAGCTTCGGGCCCACGACCGACGGCGATGACCACGGCGTCGGACGTGACAGGGGTGAGCCGCGCGGTGAGCCGCGCGGTGAGCCGCGCAAGGAACCGATCCGGGTCCTCGTGGTGGACGACCATGCGCTTTTCCGGCGCGGCCTGGAGATCGTCCTGGCCCAGGAGGAGGACATCCAGGTCGTCGGCGAGGCGGGGGACGGCGCCGAGGCGGTGGACAAGGCGGCCGATCTGCTGCCGGACATCGTGCTGATGGATGTGCGGATGCCCAAGCGCGGCGGGATCGAGGCATGCACTTCCATCAAGGAAGTGGCGCCCAGCGCGAAGATCATCATGCTGACGATCAGCGACGAGGAGGCGGACCTCTACGACGCAATCAAGGCGGGCGCCACCGGCTATCTGCTCAAGGAGATCTCGACCGACGAGGTGTCCACCGCGATCCGGGCGGTGGCCGATGGGCAGTCGCAGATAAGCCCGTCGATGGCGTCCAAGCTCCTCACCGAGTTCAAGTCGATGATCCAGCGCACCGATGAGCGGCGGCTGGTGCCCGCGCCCCGGCTCACCGACCGGGAGCTGGAGGTGCTCAAGCTGGTGGCCACGGGCATGAACAACCGTGACATCGCCAAGGAGCTTTTCATCAGCGAGAACACCGTGAAGAACCACGTCCGCAACATCCTGGAGAAGCTTCAGCTGCACTCCCGGATGGAGGCCGTGGTCTATGCGATGCGGGAGAAGATCCTCGAGATCAGGTGAGCGGCCGGGCCATGGTCGGGCCGGCGGCCAGGACGGTCGGGCCGACGGCCAAGACGCGGTCGGGTCGGCGGCCGGAACACGGTCGGGTCGGCGGTCCGGTGAGCGGTCAGGAGACCGCCGCCGTAAGCGCGGCGGCGAGCTCCGGGTGGTCGACGCGCTCGATCCGCACGGAATCGCACCCCACCCACCCGGCCGCCTCCAGCAGCGCCTGGGCCATGGGTGCCACGGCCTTGGCCCCCTCCAGTGATACCTGCCGGGCCACCAGGGTCTTCGCCTCGCGGGCCGGGTCGACGCGGCCGAGCAGCTGGCCGCCCGACAGCAGCGGCATGGCGAAATAGCCGTGGATCCGCTTGGGCTTGGGCACATAGGCCTCGAGCCGGTGGGTGAAGCCGAAGATCCGCTCGGTGCGGGCGCGGTCCCATATGAGGGAGTCGAAGGGCGAGAGCAGAGTCGTGCGATGGCGGCCACGCACCGGAGCGGCCAGCGCCTCCGGGTCAGCCCAGGCCGCCTTGTCCCAGCCGGCCACCGTCACCGGCACCAGGCCCGAGTCCGCGATCACCCCATCCACCTGCTCGGCCTTCAGCCGGTGGTAGTCGGCGATATCCGCGCGGGTGCCGACCCCCAAGGCCTGCCCGGCGAGCCCCACCAGCCGCCGCAGGCACTCCGCGTCGTCCAGGTCGTCATGGCGCAGGGCGTCCGGCACAGCCCGCTCCGCCAAGTCGTACACCCGCTTCCAGCCGCGCCGCTCGACGCACACCACCTCGCCGTACATCAGCGCCCGCTCCACGGCGACCTTGGCCGCCGACCAGTCCCACCAGGGGCCGCCGTTCTTGGCCCCGCCCAGCTCCGTCGCGGTCAGCGGGCCGTCCTCGCGCAGCCGCTTCACGACCGTCTCATACGTCCCGTCCGGCAGCTCGTGGTACCAGTGCGGGCGGTCGCGGTAGGCGCGGCGCCGGAAGGCGAAGTGCGGCCACTCCTCGATCGGCAGCACACAGGCGGCGTGCGACCAGTACTCGAAGGCATGAGTCCCGGTCCAGTACGCCGACTCGACCGCCGCCCGGCCGACCGCGCCGAGCCGCGCGTACGGAATGAGCTCGTGCGAGCGGGCCAGCACCGAGATGGTGTCCAGCTGCACCGCCCCCAGATGGCGCAGCACCCCCCGCACCCCGGCCCGCCGGTCCGGCGCGCCGAGCAGCCCCTGGGCGCGCAGCGCGATCCGGCGCGCCTCGTCGGCGGACAGGGTGACCTCGGGCTTGGGGCTCTTGGGGCCGGACACGGACTCGGACGCTGCAATCGTCATGCCGAACACCGTAGAGGGCGCCACTGACAGCGAGGGCCGCGACGAGTGCCTGCTCACCCGCGAGCAGGTGCGTCTGCGTGTGCCAGGCGCGTGCCAGGTGCGTCAGGTGCAGGTCAGGCGCGAGGTGCGGGTCAGGTGCGGGCGGGTTCCGCGTTCTGCTCGGGCGCGGGCAGGTACGGCGTCGCCTGTGGCAGCCCCCAGTCCGAGGGCAGGACCGCGGCTCGCCAGGCGTCCCGCCGGGTCCCGTTGTGGACGATCCGCGCCCGGTCGATCCCTTCCATCCGGAACCCCGCCGCCAGCGCCACCGCCCGCGATCCCTCGTTGCCGACCTGGGCGCACCACTCCAGCCGCTCCACGCCCAGCCCCGTGAAGGCCCACTCGACCACGGCCCGCGCCGCCTCGCCGGTGTACCCGCGCCGCCGGTGCTCCGGCACCGTCCAGTAGCCCAGCTCCGCCTGGCGCTCCTCGGTGCGCAGCCAGGTCAGGCGTACCAGGGCCATGGCGCCGACCAGCGCGCCGCCGTCCCGGGCCACCACGGCGAAGCGGTAGCCGATGTCGTCCCGCCATTCCAGCGGGCAGATCCGCCGGACGAATTCCTCCGCGTCCGCTCGCCTGTACGGGACGGGCACGGGGGTCCAGCGCTGGATGTCCGGATCCTGGCAGGCGGCGTGGACCGCGTCGGTGTCGGAGGGCTGGAAGGGGCGCAGCAGCAGGCGCTCGGTGGTGAGGGTCACAGGTTTCATGGCCAGAGTGTGAGCCGCGGCCGGGAGGACCGCAGCGGTTTTCCCGGTTCAGGGGCACCTGCGGCGCGCCTCGTGCGTTCACACAGAGAGGTGACAACGGTTCCTCGTAGTGACGGACCTCCCGGCGTGGTGGGGTCCTGTCTTACGATGGCCGTTGCGGCGGGGCCTGCGCCCCTTGATAATGCCGCGCCAGCGCACCCGACCGTGCCAGGCCCGACCGGCAAGGAGTCAGCCTACGTGTCCGTCCTCAACAAGCTCATGCGTGCAGGCGAAGGAAAGATCCTGCGCAAGCTGCACCGCATCGCGGACCAGGTCAATTCCATCGAAGAGGACTTCGTCAACCTCTCCGACGCCGAGCTCCGCGCCCTGACCGACGAGTACAAGGAGCGGTACGCCGACGGCGAGACCCTCGACGACCTGATGCCCGAGGCGTTCGCCACTGTGCGCGAGGCGGCCAAGCGGGTGCTCGGGCAGCGCCACTACGACGTCCAGCTGATGGGCGGCGCGGCGCTGCACCTGGGGTATGTGGCCGAGATGAAGACCGGTGAGGGCAAGACCCTCGTCGGCACGCTCCCCACGTATCTGAACGCGCTGTCCGGCAAGGGCGTCCACCTGATCACGGTGAACGACTACCTGGCCGAGCGCGACTCGGAGTGGATGGGCCGGGTGCACAAGTTCCTCGGCCTCGAGGTCGGCTGCATCCTCGCCAATATGACCCCCGCGCAGCGCCGTGAGCAGTACGCGTGCGACATCACCTACGGCACCAACAACGAGTTCGGCTTCGACTATCTGCGCGACAACATGGCGTGGTCGCAGGACGAGCTGGTGCAGCGCGGCCACAACTTCGCCGTCGTCGACGAGGTGGACTCGATCCTCGTCGACGAGGCCCGCACGCCGCTGATCATCTCCGGCCCGGCCGACCAGGCCACCAAGTGGTACGGCGACTTCGCGAAGCTGGTCACCCGCCTGACCAGGGGCGAGGCCGCGAACCCGCAGAAGGGCGAGGAAGAGACCGGCGACTACGAGGTCGACGAGAAGAAGCGCACCGTCGCCATCCACGAGTCGGGCGTCACCAAGGTCGAGGACTGGCTGGGGATCGACAATCTGTACGAGTCGGTCAACACCCCGCTGGTCGGCTACCTCAACAACGCGATCAAGGCCAAGGAGCTCTTCAAGAAGGACAAGGACTACGTCGTCATGGACGGCGAAGTCATGATCGTCGACGAGCACACCGGCCGTATCCTCGCCGGTCGCCGCTACAACGAGGGCATGCACCAGGCGATCGAGGCGAAGGAAGCGGTGGAGATCAAGGACGAGAACCAGACCCTCGCCACGATCACCCTGCAGAACTTCTTCCGCCTCTACACCAAGCTCTCCGGTATGACCGGTACGGCGATGACCGAGGCCGCCGAGTTCCACCAGATCTACAAGCTCGGCGTCGTCCCGATCCCGACCCACCGCCCGCTCGCCCGCCTCGACCAGTCCGACCTGATCTACCGCACCGAGGTGGCCAAGTTCGACGCGGTCGTCGAGGACATCGTCGAGAAGCACGAGAAGGGCCAGCCGGTCCTGGTCGGCACCACCTCCGTGGAGAAGTCCGAGTACCTCTCCCAGCAGCTCGCCAAGCGCGGCGTGCCGCACGAGGTGCTCAACGCGAAGCAGCACGACCGTGAGGCTTCGATCGTCGCCCAGGCCGGGCGCAGGGGCGCGGTCACCGTCGCCACGAACATGGCCGGCCGCGGCACCGACATCAAGCTCGGCGGCAACCCCGACGACCTCGCCGAGGCGGAGCTGCGCCAGCGCGGCCTCGACCCGGTCGAGCACGCCGAGGAGTGGGCCGCCGGGCTGCCCGCGGCGCTGGAGAAGGCCGAGGCCGCGGTCAAGGCCGAATTCGAGGAGGTCAAGGAGCTCGGCGGGCTGTATGTGCTGGGCACCGAGCGCCACGAGTCCCGCCGTATCGACAACCAGCTGCGCGGCCGCTCCGGCCGCCAGGGCGACCCCGGCGAGTCCCGCTTCTACCTCTCGCTCGGCGACGACCTGATGCGGCTGTTCAAGGCGCAGATGGTCGAGCGCGTCATGGCCATGGCCAACGTTCCGGACGACGTCCCGATCGAGAACAAGATGGTCACCCGCGCGATCGCCTCCGCGCAGTCGCAGGTCGAGCAGCAGAACTTCGAGACCCGTAAGAACGTTCTGAAGTACGACGAGGTGCTCAACCGGCAGCGCGAGGTCATCTACGGCGAGCGCCGCCGCGTGCTGGAGGGCGAGGACCTGCACGAGCAGGTGCGCCACTTCATGGACGACACCATTAAGGACTACATCCGGCTCGAGACCTCCGAGGGCTTCGCCGAGGAGTGGGACCTGGACCGGCTCTGGGGCGCCTTCAAGCAGCTCTACCCGGTGAAGGTCACCATCGACGAGCTGGAGGAGGCGGTCGAAGACCGCGCCGGGCTCACCGACGAGTTCATCGAAGAGGCGGTCAAGGACGACATCCACGAGCAGTACGACGCGCGCGAGGAGCAGCTGGGCTCCGACATCATGCGTGAGCTGGAGCGGCGCGTGGTGCTGTCCGTCCTGGACCGCAAGTGGCGCGAGCACCTCTACGAGATGGACTACCTCCAGGAGGGCATCGGCCTGCGCGCGATGGCCCAGAAGGACCCGCTGGTCGAGTACCAGCGCGAGGGCTTCGACATGTTCCAGGCGATGATGGACGGCATCAAGGAGGAGTCCGTCGGCTACCTGTTCAACCTGGAGGTCCAGGTCGAGCAGCAGGTCGAGGAGGTCCCGGTCGAGGAGGGCGAGAAGCAGCCCGTAGCGGCCGGCGAGGACGTCCAGGACGCGGTCCCCGCGGCCGTGACGGCCGGTTCGCCCAACGGCCGCCCCGAGATCCACGCCAAGGGCCTGGAGGCCCCGCAGCGCCCCGACCGGCTGCACTTCTCCGCCCCGACGGTCGACGGCGAGGGTGGCGTCGTCGAAGGCGACTTCACCAACGGCGACACGCCCCCCGCGCCCCGCTCCGAGTCGGACGGCATGACGCGCGCGGAGCGGCGCAAGGCGAACAAGGGTGGTCGCCGCCGCAAGAAGTGACCCGGCTGGGTGGCTGACGGCTGACAGCTGATTCGGCTGTGGACGGGCCGGGGCCCGCGCGGATGGCGCGGGTCCCGGCCCGTCGGTATGTGTGGGCGCGTGCGTGCGCGCGGGGCAGCTGTGTGGTGGGGCTGTGCGGCCGGTTCCGGGCCGCGCGCCATGGGATCGGGGCCAGACGGCACGGGGCACGCTCCGCGGCCCCAGGACGGGGCTGTGGGGCCTTCGCGGGTACGGCCTAGGCAGTGGGGCCGATGTCGACGGCGGCGCAGCGCCAGCGGGCGTCAGGGCCGAGTTCCAGGCGGAAGGCCAGCGCACGCAGCCGGTCGCCGCAGGCGATTCGGGCGAATGCCTCGATGACCCCCTGTTGCGGCTCGTACTCGCCGCAGCGCTGTACGACGGGGGCGCTGTCGCGGGCTCCCGGCGGTCGTAGCGGCGCCTGGGGCGCGAGCTCGATCAGCCGGTCGTACGCCGCCGGGAGCGTGTGGCCGAGCAGCGTGTGGACGGGGCGCTGGCCGCTCAGGGTGAGCAGCAGCTGGTTGGCGAACCAGTAGCGCGGCAGCCGCTCGCGCTCCCTTCGACGGGCGGCCACGGCCGCCGTACGCGAAACCGACCCGGGCGCATACGAGGCGGGACCGGGGCCCGCAGGCCGCCGCGAGTCACGGCGTCGCGGCGGTCCGCTGCGCGCCGCAGTGCCGGGTCGGGCGCTTTCGGCGTTCGTGGGCGCCGTGCCGCGCTTCGTATCGTCTTCCGTGGCGGTGGTCGGGGACGTTGTTCGGGGGGTCCTGTTCATGCGCCTCGCCGCTCTCCCGGGCCCGGTGAAGATACCGGGCAGTAGCTTGGGTCGGCAGTCTTCTATCGGCGCGCTTCCGGGACCGGCAAGGAGCGTCGGCCCCCGGGCGGGCCGCGACGGCATCCGGACCCGGCCTCGGACGCCGAGCCACCCGGATAGGTGAACCCCACAGACCGGCCCGCCCGGGGGCCGACGCTCCTTGC
>NZ_MUNE01000322.1 GCF_002154605.1 Streptomyces milbemycinicus
CCCCCTACCTCCCGCCCCGAACGCTCGCGAGCTTCAGCGGCCGGACACCAGACGAACACATGCTGAAGGGAAGACACATGAGCGGGGCCGTGCCCACCAGTGTCCTGCCGGATGCCCCGATCGACATACGCAGAGCTGACGACACCTGGAATGCCGTCGCGACGCGTGCGAGCGCAGGGCCTCCACCTCCTGGTCGGCGAGCGCCCGCATTGCCATCTGGCCGCCCCTCTCGCCATCGGAGTCCGTCCTTCAGCCCAACGAGCGGCCGACTCCACACCAGCGGACCAGGTCAAGGACTCCTCCGTTGTTCCTCAACGAGTACTACCGGAGCCCCTATCCGAGCCACCACCACGTCGCGGGGCAACAGCGCAGGCACTTCTCAGCCCTCAGAGTGATAATCGGTCAACCGCCGTGTCCACAGCTCACCCACCCTGTTGAGCAATGCGTGAAGAAGATGATCTGCGCCTCTGCTGCGACACTCTTTGCTCTGCTCAGCACCGCCTTGCCGGCACACGCCGATGCCACCGTGAAACGGGGAAATGTCGGGTTAGTGGTCAAGGGCGAGGGGCTATCGGTCAAGCTGGCTGGTGGCTGGATGGACCGTCACGGCGCCGGCATCAAGGCGCGTCTCTACGCGGTGAACAAGGGTAGCCGGGCTGACGTCACACGTTGGAAGGGCGCGGCCACGGTATCCGCAGGGAGGAGGAAGTTTTCCAGCGTGGACTGGAATCTTCGAGGCCAGAACTTCTCGAATGGTACCTGGCTGTGCATTGAGTTCAATAAGTCCGACAGTCGGCCCTGTGCAAAGATCCATCGCTGACTGCGGCACCTGTAGCTGCCCGCCGCGCGCCTGGCGCGATCGGTGTTCCGTGACTTTCGTCCAGGGAAGAGGAGAACGGAATTCGGGAAAGTCCTCCACCAACGCACAGCATCCACGGCATCACGCGTAAGGATGGCGGATCAGCACACGAGGCTCCCTTGCTTAACTGCGGATATCCGGAGGGAACCGTCCGTGCTCTGCCCGTCCAGCGCAGAAGAGCAGTAGCGACGAACTCGCCCACGATGTCGGTCCTGGCCTCCGCCAGCCGAATCTCCTCAGGCACGTACCACGACAGGAATACGCCCATCGGCGTGTGCCGAGGCGGAGGACCAGGCCGTCGGCCACGTGTGAGTGGTCGTCGCTGTCGTCGACCGAGTAGACCGGGATTCCGACCTGGACGAGCGCGGTAAAGACCGCCGCGGCGAGCTTCAGGCGGACATGCCCGTCAGGCCACGGAGCGGGGGCAGCAGAGGGTCCATCCCGGCAGGGTACGGAATCCGTCCGCCAACGCGGCAGACGCGAACATCCGCCGACAGTCCTCCCGGCGGATCTGCGTGGAGCACGCCAACACGCCGCTGCGGCTTCGGACGGCCGCTCATTGATCTTGTTCAGGAATCAGTTCGAGCTGGGCAAGTTCATGTTCGTAGTCGACGGTGATGGAGCCGTAGTAGTTGACCACCGAGCTGCGTGCCGGGGAGATGTGCGCCAGGACCTCGGCGCCCACCTCGCGGCCGGCGCCGCGCAGTTCGCCGACGGCCAAGCCCATGTGCTCGGTGTACCAGCAGGTATCTGGAGCAAAGGGGCAAACAGCTGGTGTTCGCGCAGGTGGAGCACTTGCGGTCGCGTCCGTAAGAGATCGGCGTCAAAGGGTCTGGAGCGGGAGATGTGTCGAGGGCCGAGGCAGCGCCGGGGGCATCTCACTCTTGGGCGGCTTCGAGGACGTGCCGGGAAGGCCCCGGCGGATATGGTCGATCACGTTCGCGAGATCATCGACGCCCCGGTTCGGGGCACCGAGGAGTCCACGATGCAGCACCCAGACCCGCGGTATGCCGGGCGGCTCGCGACTTATGGGACCGTGGCCACGCGCCTGTCCCTGCTGAGCGACCGTCGGCTCGGCGAGGTCGTGGCTGCTGCCAGCCCACTCGGGTCGGGCATTGGGGGCCGGTCGGCGGAGCTGGACATCGACGGGATGCGGGTGTTCGTCAAGCGGGTGCCCTTGACGGAGCTGGAGTTGCGACCGGAGAACGTGCGGTCGACGGCGAACCTCTTCGGGCTGCCGATGTTCTACCAGTACGGGGTGGGCTCGGCGGGGTTCGGGGCCTGGCGGGAGCTGGCCGTGCACACGATGACGACTCACTGGGTCCTTGGGAATGAGTACGAGGGCTTTCCGCTGATGTATCACTGGCGTGTCCTGCCCGACTCCCCTCCCGAGGGGTTCGCCGACGAGTTCGGGGGCATCGAGGGGGCGGTCACGCACTGGGAGGGCTCATCGGCGGTGCGCGAGCGGCTGGAGGCCATCGGCCGGTCTTCGTCCAGCCTGGTGCTCTTCCTGGAACACGTGCCGCAGACGCTCGCCGCGTGGCTGGACGACCGCCGGGAAGGTGTGCTGGAGAGCGGGGAGGGCTCGCCTTATACGTGGGTGGAGGAGGCTCTGGCGAGGGGGACCGCCTTCATGAGCTCACGCGGGCTGGTCCACTTCGACGCCCACTTCGCCAATGTCCTGACCGACGGCCGACTGCTCTACTTCGCGGACTTCGGACTCGCCCTGAGCTCCAGCTTCGAACTGTCTGCGGTCGAGGCCGAGTTCCTCTCAAACCATCTAGCCTACGACCACTGCCACACCGCGAGGCATCTCCTACTCCACCAGTTGCCCGAGCGCCTGCGTGGCGGCACGGAACACGAGGAGTCTCTGCGCGAGTGGGTGACTGGCCAACAGCCCGAGGGGGTCCGGCCTGAGATCGCGGCGATCATCGACCGGCATGCCCGGACCGCCGTCGTCATGGGCGAGTTCCGCCGCCGCCTGCTCACCGAGAGCAAGCGAACGCCATTTCCGGCCGCTGAGATCGAGCGGATCCGGGGCGCTACGGTCACGGCGCCCCACTGAGGCCGTGCCTCCGCACGAGAGCGATGTCAGGAGGTCTCGGGGCGGGCGGTGTGCCGGGAGCCGAGGCGGCGCCGAAGTTCAAGGTCAGGCACCACGCCTGCTCAGTCTGCTGCTCGGGCTGGCGCCGGGCGACCTTCCCCTCGCGGGCGTAGTGGAGCTGGCGGCGCAGGGAGTGAAGCGACTCACCCTTGTTCAGCTGCCAGGCGATCCTCCTCCTGTAGCCCACATCCGAGAAGTACTTGACGGCGTAGATCGTGCGCCGGATCGTCCCGTACTCCTTCAACGCGGTGGCCAGCGCGTTCCGCCGGGAGGACGCCGACAGCTTGCCCACGACCAGGGAGGCGGTGGCGTGCCCGTACTTCAAGGATCCGGCGAGGCGGAGCAGGTCGTCCCAGTGGGCCGCCACCAGGTCGAGGTTGGCCTTCTTCGTCAGCAGCGGTCCCGCCGTGGGGAAGCGTTCCTCGTAATCCGCCTTCGCTCCCATCCGGTACAGGGTGATCTTGCCCAGGTCGCGGATGCGGGGCGAGAGCTGCTTGCCCCCGAGATCGAAGAGCCCGAAGTTGACCAGCTGACACCGTGCGTGTCGGTGCTTGGCAGGTCGGTGGCGTTGCCGAGGATCTCGTCCAGCACGTAGTGGGCCTCGCGGTGTGTGGCCACGATGGCCTTGGTGCCGAAGGTGGAGTGCTGGTCAGAGACGTGCGTGCAGGTGGCCCCGCACAGTCGTCCGGCCGGAGCCTACGGGGGCAGGGTGCAACTGTCCTGCCTCCACTGCACCGTTCTATGCATCCAGCAGCTCGGTCTGATCGCGGCTCGGTGAGGAGACTGTGCTGGGCCCGACGAATTCACCTTGAGTGCAATGCTCATGGAATCGCCACACTACGCAACCCTCCGCCACCGGTCCATCTCCAGCCATTCTCTGCCTTTAATCAAGGTCACAAACCTCGCACCATTTGTCATATAACCAGTTTTCCACTCCGGCGAGAGCGCCCATTCGAGGGACACCGCAAGGAGAACAGCACCGCTAGGCTTTCGACACACGTTTCACCGCCCCGTGAAAATTTCAGATGCGGCTGCAAGCGGGGCTGCGAGGCAGTGGGAAGCTACCCGAACCGGTGAGGATCGGCGCTGGTCAGACAGGAAAGTCAGGTGCGAAAATGATCAAGGTTACCAACGGCACACCGGCCAGTGACATCCCTGGTGCGCGGTGGACGAAGGCGTCGGCGAGCGATGGAATCGGCGATTGCGTCGAGCTTGCACGGGTGAATGAAACCGAAGTCGCGGTCCGTAACTCACGCTTCCCGGACGGTCCCGCGCTGGTATTCACCCGCTCCGAGTTCATTGCCTTCCTCGACGGTGCGAGCCAGGGGGAATTCAACGTCATGACTGTCTAAAAAGCGTGGCCATAGGTTGCCTGTGAGGCAGACGGGTGTTCATTCTTGGCGCGGGCGGGAGAGTCCCGCCCGCGCGAGGAGTGCACATGTCGGGTCAGATCCTGGCCTTGGTTGGGCGGCAGGGAGAGCCACCGCCAGCCACACCAAAAGCAGCGGAGAAGCTCGTCGGCGCCCTGCTGCAGCACCTGCGCCAGGAGCGCGGGATGATTCAGGGCGAGGTCGTGCGGTCCCTCCCGGGGTTCGGGTCCGTGCCCAAGCTCAGCCGCTACGAGAACGCCACCGGCACGCTCAAGGCGGAGCACGTCTTCGCGCTGCTGCGCTTCTACCGGGCGCCGGAGGACTGCGTCAGGGAAGCAGAGATGCTCCTGCAGTGGCCGCATGAGCAGAGGTGGTGGTCCTCTTTCGAAGACGTTGCGAACCCCACGCTCATGTCCCTGTTCGCGCTGGAATCCACATCAAAAGTGGTCCAGGTGTACCAGGAGAACAACGTCCCTGGGATGCTCCAGACCGCAGGCTACGCCCGCGCCTTGATGGCGGACTTCGCTCAGGCGCAGGTCGACCCCGAGACACGGCGCAAGTACCTCGCGGCCATCCAACGCCGTCTGGAGATGCGGCTTCGCCGACAGCATCTGCTGGACCAGCCTAACGCCCCCATGTACAGGGCCGTCATCGCCGAATCCGTGCTGGACAAGGAACTGGGCGGCGTGCTGATCATGCGGGAGCAGCTGCGCCAATTGTTCACCATCGCCGAGAACAAGCCCAACGTCCACCTACGAATCCTGCCCGGGGCAGCCATGCGGCAGGGCTCCCCGCTGCACCCCGCCATAACCCTGTGCAAGCCGCACGAAGAGACCGCCGGCCGATCCGTCTACCTGGAGGACAAGAACGTCGGCGGCCAACTCCTCACCGACAGCACGCAGATCGAGACCTTCATGGCGTCGATGGACTACTGGTGGGGACACGCCCTGTCGAAGACGGAGACCCTGCATCGACTCCAGTACTACATCAACCGGCTCGCCGACGAAAACGCTGAGTAGCCCCGTCACCCGATGCGGGCGACCCCGCCGTACTCGATCCACTCCTTACTCCGCTGCCGCGGAGCAAGATCGCTGTCCGGCAGCCAGCGCGAGACCTCGACCGGTTCGGGGGCCTCCAGAACGTCGAGGCCCTCAAAGAACCGGTTGACCTCGCCGATCGAGCGGACCCTTCCCCAAGAGTTGTCGGTGATCTCCTGCATGAAACCGGTGATACGGCGGCACAGTTCGAGGTCATCACTGGCCAGCTGCGAGATCACCAGATAACTGCCGCTCGGCAACTGCTGACAGACTCGACAGACCAGCTCCCAGGGATCGTCATCGTCGGGAATGCAGTCAAGAACGGATACGAACAGCGCCCCGACCGGCTGGTCGTCGCGCAGCAGTCGTCGTACAGCGGAGCTCTCGAAAATCTTTGTGGTGTCGCGGATGTCGGAGTTGAGGACGGCGGTAGTCCTCGGGTCCTCAGCCAGCATCATTTCCCCATGAGCGAGAACCACGGGATCATTGTCGATGTAGACGACTTCACTGGTCGGATCGACGTCCTGGGCGACCTGATGCACGTTGGGCCGTGTCGGAAGTCCGGACCCATGGTCGAGGAATCTACGGACATGCTGTTCCCGGGCGAGATAACGCACGGCCCTGACGAGGAAAGCCCGGTTGGCCAGCGCTAATTCACGGCCGCTGGGAGCAATACGGAGTAATTCCTCGCATGCGTCCCGATCAGACTGATAATTGTCCGTGCCGCCCAGAAGGTGGTCGTACATTCTGGCAACGCTTGGCCTGCTGACATCAATGATGATCCGCTCCCCACAGCTCGGAAGGCATACGTCCCCCCTGAGACGCTGCCGGTACCCGAAGGCAGAGGTCCCATGCTAGGAGGGCGAGCCGAGGCAGGGCTACCCGCGCCCGCCAATGCAGCACCTATTTTGATGGCTTTTCAGTCGCCCGCTTGACCCATCACGCTCCGGCGCACACCAGCCACCTCGTCAGGGAATACGACGCAGGCATATTTCAAAATGCTCGGGTGGGGAGCAGATCCCGCAGAGCCCGGTGACGCAGCAGTTCGAAGTCGGGTTCGGACAGCCCCATCGCATAGCCGGCCTGGAGGGGAGACAGACCGAGTTTGTAGCGCAGGACCAGGGCGTCCGCTTCATCACGACCGAGCAGATGATGAAGCCCCCGCAGCGATGCGGTTCGGCGCTCCGAGGCTCTACGGGAGAGCAGGTCCCAGGCGTGTGCAGCTGGCGAGGAACTGCGAAGTGCCTTCTCCCACTGCTCTCCGAGATCACACAGGGCTGCCCGGGCGATGCCCATTCCGCCGTGGGTGGACCCCACGGCGGCGGTGCCGAAGCGCCGGTAGACCGTCCAGTGGTCGCAGCAGAAAACGGTGTAAGAGACCGGGAGTCGTTGGGTGGCCGACGGGTCCGTCCACGCGGCGAGGTGCCGATCGTCAAGTTCGGAATCAGCGCGCAGCCCCGGCGGGCTGGAGCGCATCAGCATGACGTTTCACCTCACAGGGGGTGCAGGCAGGACGGAGCGGAACCCGGCTCGCAGGTGAGACACCGCAGCTGGACTAAGGGGGGCACCGTCGGGTGTCAGGACGCGCGGAGGGATTCAAGTCGGCTCGTTCGGCCGCTTGGCCGTGGTGGCGGCGGTGCCGCCCTCGCCCGCCTGGCGGGCGAGGGCTTCTTCACCCTGGGTCGCGTCGTCAGACGGTGCGGCGGACCTTCAGATAGGTGACACAGCTGCGGTCGGACACGGAGGCAGCCGTCATGCCCGCCAGCACTTCCACCGGGAAGGACTCCTTACGGACGACCGCTGCCGCGAGGACGCCGATCATGAGCAGAGAACTGAAGCGCAGCGTGAGCATCAAGACACTCAAACCAGCGGTTTGCAAGAAGGTCGACAGCGGAATGCTAATGTCTGGCGCTGCCGGAAGAACGCTTGCGAGCTTCCGACGGACGTGCTGAATCAATTTTCGCGCTCCTCGGTGCGTAGTTGAGATGGCACGAGGGAGGGGTCCCGAGTTGGTTGACGTCGCCTCGGGACCCTTTTCCGTGCCCAGTCGGACGCTAGTCGCATTACCCGCTTGCGGTGGCGCCCTGATCCCCATGAAAGCGGAACCGGGCACTCCCGACAGAGCGATAGCGGACGGCTGACGTTGACCGCTTCTCGACTCAACAGACCACTCGCGCGAACAACGAGCGAACAGCATCCGGCAATCGCGGTCGAAAATGGTCAGACGAGTCTGAAAATCCCTCGCGCATCACCCGAGCCACGCCACTCTTTCGGGTGAATGGGCACCCTCGGCCACTTCGGGTCCTGCAAACAGCGGATCCACCACCGGAAATCGTGTTCCCCGGGCAGCCCTCTCTGGGGCCCACGTGAAGCCCGAGGGTTCCACACCCTCCGCTACGGGTTACGGGCCCGGCCCTACACGGAGCTTCCGCGGAGGCACCAGCACCGAGCCCCACACTGGAGGCGTCGTGTGAATCGGGTTCAGGCACGGATTCCGTGAAGTGGATCGTGCTGCCGTGCGCCGGTGACGCTCCGTCATTCTGGGCATCATCTTTCGGTCGTGTGAGACTTTGCTGGAGTTGGTGTTCCCGCACCTGGTGACGGTGCTGGTGGAACGCGTGGTGGTGGAGAGCGGCGTGCTGCGGCTCGCGGCGAGCGCGAAGGACGGGATAGCGGTTCTGCGACAACAGCGACTGCACGAGGGTGACCTTCGCCGAGCAGGTCGAGGGGCTGACCAGCCGCTACGGTCGGCGAACGCCCGTCCTGCAGAGAATCATCGGTGCTCTTGGTGTCCTCCTGGCCGGTCGCGCCGTGGTCCGGCTGGGGCTGATGCTGGGCATCGTGGGCGGATGAGGCTGACCTTCCGCCTGGCGGTTGCCACGGTGCCCGACTTGGTCGAAATGTCCGGCGACCCCGGAGCGTTCAACTACTACTGGATGGGCGACGAAGGGCTCGCTGTCTATCACCCCGGCATCGAGGAATAGGCGGTGTTCCGTGCCGAGCTCGCGGACGGCGCCTGATCATGGTCGTAGACGCGGATGCGGTCGCGGCCCCGTCCGGGCGTGGCGGCGGCATGTCCGCGATCACGGGGCGGGGCTTGGCCGGTGGCTCAACTTGGTGTATGAGCTGGCTTGTTGAGGACCATTGACGGTCGCTTGCCCTCCTTGGACCATGCCCGTGGATGGTGCTGGCCGCCTGGCCGGATCTCGGCTGCGTCTCGTACTGTCCGCATGCCCCAGGGCGGTCCGAACACTCTGGGGGCCACCACGATGAAGGAGCCCGATGACGCGTGCCAGAAAGTGTCTGATGGTGATGGCGTCACTTGCCATCGCCGCTGGCGCTCTTACCGGAACCGCGACAGCGGCGCCGCCCGGAACGACACCGCCCGTACAGGAGAAACTCCTCACAACTCTGGATCCCCACAAGCTGGCAGCGGCGGGAGCGCGGCAGGAGTTCATAAGCCAGGCTTTCCCGCCCGGCAGGACCTGCACCACGATAGCCGCCTCGAAGAGTCACAAGGGCGGCGCCAGGGCGTGCACGGAGGTCAAGCGCGTGGACGCTGACGGCCGTGCTGTCGCGGAGCGGGCAGCCGCTGGTGCGTGCTCCGCGCAGCCCGGCTACTACCGTGCGGACCGGCATTCGTACTGCCTTTCCGACGCGAGGATCACCTACACCCTCTACGACCCGGGCAGCGGGGCGGTGACCGGCGTCGGGGAGATCAGCCTGAGCAGCTACGCCGAGCCCGACGCGGGCAGCGGCTGGTGGAACGAATCGTTCACTGCCACCGTCACGAAGACGGAGGGGCATGTCAGCAGTCTCGCCGTCAACCTTGCGGCGTCGTGCACCAACGCCTGCGCGATGATCAACCCTGATGCGTGGGGCACCAAGGTCCTCGTTCTGGGGCAGAGCATAAGCGGTCACGTCACCTACTCCAGCTCTCCCGCCGGCGGCACGGTGACCATGGTGACGCCGCAGTACTCGCTCAAGCTGTACCAGCCGGGCGACACCCCCGGCGACTGGGACCACAACTGGTCGCTGCCCCTCAAGGTGCGCTGTGATGCGGAGCTGTCCGGCTACGGCTGTGTGATCAGCCAGGTGCGGGCTTTGCTGGACCTGCCGCTCTCCCAGTACGGCACGGCGGCGGCCACCTACTGGTACGCCCAGGCCGCGCTGGCCGACCGCTGGGGGGCGCCGGACAGTCCGCTCACCCGGAACAAGGACGAGGCCGCGGCTGACCGCAACCGGAACCGGACCTGCGAGGGCGGCAGCAGCATCCCCTTCTACCCGCAGGACGACATCAAGGATGACTCGTGCGACGAGTACCCCTTCGCCGGCACCTTCGAGGGCGGGACGGACGGCGGGTTGTGCGCAGAGATCCTTCCGAAGTTCGAGCTGGGCGTCTGGAAGATCTACTACTTCGCCGGGCGCCAGCCCACAGGTAACGAGCCCTGCGTGCGCGGCCATGTCCCGCTGGCGGAAAACGAGTCGGCCGGAGGGAAGTACGGCAACTTCGTCAGGGCCGAGCGTGTCCTGGACACGGAGAAGTTCACCGTCTCGCTCGAAGGCTGAGACAGTTCACCGCGCCGCGCCCCGGGGTCCGCACCGGCCCTGGGGCGCGGCGCGTCACTGTGGGGTTGTAGTGCCGGATATTACGTCTGTGCAGGTCACGCACTCGGTGAGCTTGGAGAAGGTCAACACGATCGCTCCTCTCCTCCCCTGGGCCAAGACTGGGTACAGCGCGTCCGCACCGACCGGCGAGATGCTTGACCGTGCTACTGCGACTCCTCTACCTCACCCTGTCGACGGTGTTCACGTTCATGCGGCTCGTGCCGATGAGCGATCGCGAGATGGACCTGGAGATTCTGGCGCCGCGCCACCAACTCGCCGTGCTACGGCGCACGGTATGCCGTCCACAGCTGACCTGGCCCGACCGGGCACTCCTCGCGGCCCTGCCACACCGCTTCCCACGAGCACGGCTGCGCCGACTCCGCCTGACCGTCTCTCCGGACACTCTCCTGCGCCGGCACCGCGACCTGCTCCGCCACCGCCACGCGAAGGCCTCCCGCCCCAAACGCCGCGGTCGCCCCCGTACCGTCCGCTCCATCCGGGCCCTGGATCTGCGCCTTGTACGGGAGAATCCAAGCCGGGGCTACCGGCGCGTGCACGGCGAACTCTCCGCCCTCGGTATCAAGGTCGCCGCCTCCACAGTGTGGAGCAATCTCAAAGAGCACGGCATCCCACCCGCACCCGACCGGGAACACACGACCTGGGCAGCCTTATAACGCTCGCAGGCCGGCGCCATCCTCGCCGCCGACTTCTTCGAAACCAAGACCCTGACCGGGGCACCCCTGTACGTCCTCGCCGTCATCGAACACACCAGCCGACGCATCCGCATCCTCGGCGCAACCGCCCACCCGACCGCGGCATGGGTGACCCAACTCGCCCGGAACATGGTCATGGACCTCCACGACGCAAACGCCAGGGCGAAGTGCCTGATCCGGGACCGGGACGCACGCTACCCAGCTGCCTTCGACGCAGCCCTGCAGGCCGAGGGCATCAAGGTCATCCAGATCGGCCTCCGGATACCCCGCACGAACGCCATCACAGAACGATGGGTACGGTCACGCCAGGCCGAGCTCCCAGGCCGCACCCTCATACGGAACGAGACCCTGAAGGGTGTCTTTATTGCCGTACGGTGGGTGACCTGCGGATTTGCGATCGCCCGAGTACGGGCATGATCACTGATCGTGGGTCTGCGACTGCTGTACCTGATCTTCTGCCGCCTGCTGGGCTGCTTCGGGTGGCATCTGGGTCTGGGGTGGTCCACGCTCGCGCTGAGGGAGGCACGTGGTCCGACTGAGTCCTCCGCGGTCCAGCATCTGACCACGTGCGTGGGGAGTGGAGCCTGCGAACAGGCACAGGCGCTTACGGAAGGCGGTACGTCTTCCCTTCCGGTTGCGCCGGGTCTCCCTCGTCCTCGATGGGGAACTGGTGGCCGTGCAGCCGGTAGACCATCTCGTCCGGCGCAGCCAGCATCCGTGCCTGCCGCCACGCCGCATCGAATGACAGGTGGCTGCCCGCTTCGCGTCGCAGGCGAAGCGCACGCCAGGAAGAGATGGGGTCCAGGACGATCCGCCACAGAGCCAGGCTCATTCCTTGCACCGCCCTTCCGCGGTACGAGGAGAAGGGGCTGACGGGTCGTCCGACGCGTCATCGTCCTTCAGCTTCTGGAGTGCATCGCAGAGAGCGAGCATGGCCCGGTTCTGCAGCTCAATGTCGTTGAAGCCCTGGCCGACCTTTTCCCACTGGTCGAGCATGGGCTGCCACCATTCGTCAGCCGCGACCATCCACCGTGCCAGGCGCTGCCATTCGGCAACCTGCTCAGCGCCCGGCCAATCGCCCTGCTGCTCGATCCGATCGAGCACGAAGAGGTCGGGCTGCTCGTACAGGTTCGTGCGCAGGAACCGCAGCCGCCGTACCCGTGCCTCGTCCGCCTGCTGCTGAGCAAGGTCCTCGCGTGCGGTCTCCGAGAGCGCCAGTTCCACACGGGCAGCCAGACACCGGTACCCGGTGGCGCGGGTGTGTTCCGGGGCGCCGAGCGCGGCGTTGATGGTGTCCTGCGCGGCGCGCACCTCGACGGCTGGGAAGAGCTGCGCGACCTCGCCGGCTCGCGCTAGGGTCCGGCTGAGTACGAGGTCTTCGAGATTGGGCCGGGCCCGTAGCGCGGGGCGCCACTCGATCGCGAACGTGGCCTCGAAATGGATACCGGGGGTTGCGCAGCGAAGCATCCGTGGCTGGGTACAGTGGATCGTACGGGCCCGGCGCTGCCAGAACCACCTCACGCCGGATCCCTGTTGAGTCTGATCACCGTGCGGACACGCGGGTCTACGAGACGGTCCCAGAAGTCGTTGGCCGCGCTCGTCTCCCCGTCGACCGAGACGTGCTCCAGTGCCTGCATCAGGCTCACGGAAGCTTTGAAGATCTTCTGGCCGCGCAGGACGGGAAGCAACCCGTCACGGACGCGGGCGTAAGTTTCGGGGTCGGTTGCCGACTGGCTGATCCATGTGGTGAGGCGGTTGATGGTGTCCGGTGCCGTGGCGAAGTCTCCCAACAGGTCCTGCAGTGCCCGCTTCACGTCCACGTCGGACGGGACTTCGTCGGACAGCAGCCACGGGGTGGTGGTGCCCGGTACTGACATCAGGGCCAGGAAGGCCGCTGTGCCGGCCCCGCGGGAGCGACCTGACTGCTGCCATGCGCGCACCTCGGTGATGAGCCGGGCCACGCCGGCGGGGTGCTGCGCCTGCTCCACGAAGGCTTTGAGGGCCTCAGTCCAGGCGGATTCGTGCGCGCTGTTGGCGGCTCTCCGTAGCCGGACCATGGCCATCCTGGCCTGAGAAGAAGTGACATCGGGGGTGTTCAGGACCTGTCGGCAGGCGGTCACCACGGTGGTCGCGCGTTCCTTGACCGATGCCCAGCTGTACAGAATGCTCCACACCTGGCGGCCGATGTGCTCGTCCTGGACGGCCTGGACCAAGAGGGCACTGAGGAGTTCCTTTTTCACCGGGTAGGTCGGGGATCCGAGTTGAACGAGGTGGTCGATGTTCCCGTGCCGCAGGGTCAGGGCGGCGATGGCATCCACGACATGTTCGTTCGTCTCGTTGCCGCCGTCCCCGGACACGAGCCACTTCAGCAAGGGCTCGCGCATGACCTCGTAGTTGTCCCAGACGTAGGTCAGAACGGCCCTGCCGTAGCCGGGCTGGTCGAAGACGACCTCGTCGTGGGTGCCAACTCCGGCGCCGGCGTCGACGACACGGCGGCGTAATCCGCGGCTGGCGAATGCTGCACTTGTCGTCGATGCGAAGCCGCTCCCGTCGGCGGCGTCGGTGCTGATGATGTACTGCAGGTCCCGGGCGGCCTTGGCGACCTCGGGCATCGGAGCGGATTGGCGCACGGCGAGAGCCAGGAGGAGGCAGCGGTCCTCCAGCGGCAGCGACGTGTCCTTGCCTCCATGCGCAGAGACCGTCTCTCCGAACAGGATGTCGAGTTTGTCCCGCCAGTCGGACAGGGCGGACGTGATCCGTTCGGCAAGTCCGGCATCGAGCGCGGACCACGACGACGGGACGTCCATGGGGAACGAGGAACCGGTCAGCCGTTCGTGTTCCCGCCACGCGAGCACGATCGAGTCCGCCGTTCGGACCGCTTCCACAGCGTCGAGGCGGCTCAGCGAAGCCTTGGTCTTGTCGACGGAGTGAAGGTAAGCAATCAGGCCGGGGGCCTTGCGAGCTCTCAGCCGGGCCTCCACGACACTCTGGGCCGGCGGCGGCTCGTTGAGGTGGACGACGTGAATGCCTGACTGGACGGGGACGTAGTGATCAGTCCAGAGGTCCTTGGCCACGTTCAAGACGAGGTAGGAGCCCAGTTTTTCGAGAAGCCCGGCATGCTCTTCGAGCATGGTGAGGAAATCGGCCGAGATCCGGTCGTGGTCGGGGTCCTTGAGGTCGACCTGGTAGGCGTGGCGCTCCTCGGCGGGAAGTCGACCCACTTTGGGTGTCTTCCAGTCCGCGTCCAGTTTCACGATGTCGGTGTCCTCATCCGTGTGCCGGGCGAGGAGATGCAGGGCAAGGGTGGTCGATCCGTACGCACGCGGGGCGACAATGATCACGACGTGCTTCTGCGGGCGTACTCCCGCCGGGTCTAGAGCCTGTTGCCACGTCTCGGCCCATTGGCCTTCGCGGACGATCGGCTCCTGCTTGATCCGGTGACGAGGGCGAGTGGGGCCTTCGAGGATCCCTTGCTTGCGGGTCTCATTGATGATCTTGTCTGCGTGGTTGACGAAAAACTCCGGACGGTTCACCGTGATCGGTGCTGGCCCAGCGTCCGGTACGGGGGGCGCGACGAACGCTGCCGGGTCCGCCCGGCCGCCGCCAGCGGCCTCCGTACCTTCGGCAGCGTTGCTGCTTGGGCTCAGCGCCCACGGAGTCATGCCGTCATCGCCCCTCAACGGCGACTCGGGCTCGTCGGTAGGACGTGGCGGAAGAAGGGGACGATCGTCGGACATTCGCTCTGTGGTTCCTTTCCACGCGGCACGGGTGCGGGGCATGAGTAGGGTCAGATCCGGCGCCGGTCGATGCGCATCGTCCCGACCTTGTTGATCAGGGTGGTGTCGGTCATTTCGCCGTTGATCTGGAAGACGGCGCCGGGCGGGTTACTCGGGCCGGCCGACGGCGTCGGCGCAGCTGTCCCGCCCCCACCTCCGGGCAGCGCCGGGTCGATGAGCGGGGCGAGGGCTCGCGGTGTCATCTGGGGTACGAACAGCCAGCACGGCTCCTCGAACGCCTTGCTGTCCACCCGCGCCGTGGCGTGGAGGAAGTGTTCTTTGTCGAGGTCCGGCGTGCGTCCCGCACGGACGGTGCGGCGGAACGCCGCCTCCGAGAGGACGGCGGCCAGGAAGCCGTTCCGGTGCTCCCGGGCCACGGTGAGGCCCGTGCGCACGACCTTGCTGTCGAGCAGTCGGCACACCTCGTTGATGGCGTCGCCACGGTGATCGGGCAGGGAGAGCGGTCCGACGTGCAGGGCGGCACGCAACCGGATCGCCGGAGCGCTGGCGAGCCGTTCATGGTCGTATCGGACGAGCGCCGCGTGCAGGTGTTCCAGCAGCGGGTCGACCAGCCGTGCGATGTCCTTGGCGGGCATGACGAGGATGGCTCCGTCACCGGTGTCCTTGAATGCCCCGGGCCGGTCTCGTGGGTCCTGCAGCCCGATGTGGGCCAGCACGTTGGTGAGGACGTCGTCCAGGTCCGAACGGACCGGTGCCATCTTCGCTTCCAGGATCTGACTGTAGCCCTGCATGTCCACGGCCAGGAGCGCCTGCTCCGGAGGGACGTCGAGGGGCGAGGGCGGGGCAAGAGGCATGCTGTCACCGAGCTTTCGGTCACGATGGAGGAATCGAGTGCCCCATGCTGATCGGCCCGGGCGCGCTGTGGTGCCCACTACTGGGCATCACCCGGGTGCGGCCGGTCACATCGCGTTGCGGGCGTGGGCCGCGATCGATGTGATGTCGTGGATCAGTAGTCCACCGCCCGGATCCGTCTCCAGCCAGCCCTCTTCCCGCCACGGCTTGATCGCCGCACCGACGGCGTTGCGGGACGCACCGATCATCTGGGAGAGCTCATCCTGCGTCAGTCGGACATTGACCGACGGCCGATTCGTCGAAGCCGCATCCACGAGCCGGCTCAGGGCACCGGCCAGGCGTATGGACACGCAGGCGGTGGCGAGTTCGAACCTGACGGCCTCGGACTCCCTGACCCGCGCGATCGCATGGCGCAGCAACGGGTTGAGCAGGCCGTTGCTCTCGACGAAGGAAAGGAATTCGGGGGCCGGAATGAGGTGCACGCGGCAGGCCTCCGCGGCGATCACAGAAGCCGAGCGGGGCTGGGCATCCAGGACGGCCAGTTCGCCGAGCAGCTCACCTGGGCCGCGTACCGCGAGCAGGGCCCGTTCTCCGTTCGGCCCCGTCAGCGTCACGAGGGTCGACCCCGAAGCTAGAAGGACCACATGAGTGCCGGGATCCCCCTGCCGTAGGAGGACGCTGCGGGCCGGGCGCACCCGCATGGGGGCGAGGTCACGCAACTGCGACCACAGACTCTCGCCGATCACTGCCATGTGCGACTGATACATATCCCCCCAAACATAGGGACAACCCACAAGGGGTGAGATTTTCAGGACGCGAGCAAGATGAGCAACAGGACCAATCCGGCCACGCTGATTGCGCCCACGGTGAGATCGACGGCCGCCTTGATCGCCCGGAACTTTCGGCGCGCGAGGGTGGTCAGGGCGGCCTCACGTTCCGGCAACTCGGTGCAGTTCACCGGGCGTCGTGGGACGGATGCCGACGCGTGCCTGCCTCCGCCGACGAACTCCTCACGCCAAACGAGCGCGTCGTCCTTCGGGAAGATGGGGCGCAAGGCTGTCAGCGCCGATACCAGGGCTGCCCCGAGCAGTGTGCCCACCAGTGCCACAGCTGCAGTGAGCAAGCGCGACGAGTGGACTGGTGTGGACAGTGCCGTCCCCGCCGTGATCGCAAGTAGCGCACCGGCGACTCCGCACAGCGCTGTCGCTTTCGTATCCGCACGCTGCACCTCGACGAACATCCTGCTTTCGCTACTCGGAGGTACACCGGTTGTTGTCGAGACGGATAGCGGGACGTTCTGCGCTTCAGATCCTTCCATTGCCCTCTCCTTTTCGTTGCCTTGCGGCTTGGGAGTAGCAGTCTGGGCTGGCGACCGGAACTCAGCTGCCCGCCAATTGGTAGCGGCTGTGATCGATCGGTCACAGCCGGGAGCCCGGCTTGGTTTGAACCACAAGACTGCCCAGACCGTGTGCTCCCTGGTAGGGCGGCGGGCCTGTCCTTGCCGAGAACTTCATCCATGCAAGTCAGGCAGCATGGTGATATTCGTGGAGGAGGCTGCTGAGGCGATCGCGTCTTCATATGTAGAGGCCAGCGATTTGGTCCGGATCGGTGATCGGTGCGGGCAGTGGGTGCAGTGGCAGGGCGTTCGCGATGCCCTGGTGGGGCCGATGAGTGTTGTAGAACTGCTCGAACTCCCGGAGTGCGTGGAGGAGGTGGTGCTGGTTCCGGATCAAGGTCCGGTCCAGGAGTTCGTGTCTGCAGGTCTGCGCCCACCTTTCCATGATCGAGTTCATTCTCGGCATCTGGATGCCGGTGAGGACGACCTCGATCCCCGCATCTTTGAGGACGTCATCGAACAATCCGGGAAACTTCCCATCCCTGTCCCTGATCATGAACCGTGCACGGCAGCTGCCTGCGTCCTCGAGATCCATGACCAGGTTCTTCGCCGCTTACGCCACCCAGGAGGTGGTCGGGTGTGCGGTGGCGTCCAGGACACGGATACGGCGGCTGCTGTGCTCGATCACCGCGAGTACGTACATCCGCGCGCCGGACAAGGTGACCGTCTCAAAGAAGTCACAAGCCCAAAGGGCGTCGGCTTGGGAGCGCAGGAAGTCGACCCATGTGCTGGAGCTGCGGTCGGGCGCCGGATCGACGCCGGCATCCTTGAGGATCTTCCAGACGGTCGAGGGGGCCACCTTCACTCCCAGCACGAGCAGTTCGCCGTGCAGACCCCGGTAGCGCAGTTCGGATTCTCCCTCGCCAGGCGCAGCACCAGAATCCGGATGGAGCGCACGGTACGAGGCCGACCGGGTCGCTTGGGCCGCGATAAGGCGGCATGCCGACGCCTGGCAAGGTCACGATGCCAGCGCAGCACCGCGTCAGGACGCACGAGCAGCCGCACCCGCCGCAGGGCGCGCACACGGCATCCGGTGCAGCAGCGCCGCCAGGAACGCCCGATCGCTCGCAGTGAACCGTACTCGAGCACCACCGAGTTGGCGTTCGAGCACCGTGATCTGATGACGGAGAGCCAGGATCTCCGCATCCTTGTCCCAGTCGCTCATCGACAGCAGACGCAACAGCGCGAACGCATTCGTCACGCCCAGGTAGGCCAGTCGAAGCAGCACGATCGATCATCATGACGCGTGAACCACCGACTACGCGAGAGCGCTTACTCGAGCGACGAGGCCGACGACCACCAGTCCCGATACAGGCCTCCGACCAGGGCGGATGACATTCTCGGCAAGCACAAGGCCAGGCAGCGAGCGTCTCCGAGGTTCGGTCAGGCAGCACGTCCACGACTCGACCGGCTTCAACGTCGACCAGGACGGTGCCGTAGGTACAACCCTTGCGGAACAGGCAAGCGGTTCTCGTCAAGTGCCATGCCAAGCACGCACACATCGGTGACATCATCCTCGCTTCGCTTGGCACACTTTTTCTTCAGACTCGGCCTCCGCAGGCCGTCTCGTTACGGCGCTCCAGAGCCGGATACGGCGCCCACGCCCTGGGAGTGCCCTATCTGCCAGCGGACGGCAAGGGGCTTTGCCCCTCCTTGACACGGGGCGCATCCGGCGACCAGAAGCCCCGCATACACGCTGCCTGCGAAAACCGCCCCGGAGAGATCGCCAGCGGTCCGCCCTGCCCCTGTCGCATGGGGAGCGCAACAACGTGCTCCCACCGCGAAAGGTGCTCGAGAGCCGACAAGGGGTCCTTATGCCTCTCGATGCACAAGACATCCAGATCGAGCGGGTGACGTCGGGGGCCTGTGGTTGACGACGGCGCGTGGGGGCGCAGTACGGCGCTGTAGGTCTACCGGATCGGGTGACGGACGAATCGGGCACCGTTGACACGTCTGCGAGTTGGGAGCACGAGGGCTCCCAGAGGGCTCCCACTTGCTCCCAGCCCGGAAACGGTTAAGGCCGCCTCCGCTACCCGCGGAAACGGCCTCCGACCTGCGATGATGCTGGTCGGGACGACAGGATTTGAACCTGCGACCCCTTGACCCCCAGTCAAGTGCGCTACCAAACTGCGCCACGTCCCGGTGCTTGTCCGGCCTCGGCTTTCGCCCTGGCCGGTCGCGCAAGAGAACAATACCGCACTTCAGGGGGTGGTCGCTGCCACCTTTCGGTGGGGGTGCGGCAGGCCAGAGACGAGCCTCTGGTTACGTTGGGTTCGCGGACGATTGCGTGGTGTGTCCAGGTGTGGCTGCGCCTACCTTTGGACGTGGGTAGGGGGTGGCTAGGCCGTGGGGCTCAGGTGTGGGCGTTCAGCCAGGTCAGTAGGTCTTGCTGGACCTGATCGCGGTTGGTCTCGTTGAGGATCTCGTGGCGGGCGTCGGGGTAGCTCTTCCAGCTCAGGTCGTGGGTGCCGAGGTAGCGGTAGTCCTCGAGGAGTTCGTGGACCAGCGTCAATCGCTGGTTGCAGGGGTCCTCGGCGCCCACGGCGATGTGGACGGGCAGTCGGGGCGGGGTGCGGGATTGGTTGTGCGGGTTGTTGATCTTGCGGACGGCGCGGACCCAGTCGAGTGACAGGCCGGCGCTGAAGGGGAAGCCGCATCGCTCGTCCGCCGTGTAGGCGGCCACCTCCGTGGGGTCGCGGGAGAGCCATTCGTAGCCGGTGCCGGGTTCGTAGGGGTCGTTGAAGGAGGCAAAGAGCTCGGTGGTGAAGCTGGACAGGGTGGTGCGGCCGTGCTTGGCGATTTCGGTCTCTAGGCGAGTGATGGCCTCATCGGGGTCTGTCGCGGGCAGTGAGCGGAAGGTGCCGGAGAGGATCAGGCCGGAGAGGTCGTCGCCGTACTCCTGGGCGCAGTCGCGGGCGAGCATCGAGCCCATGCTGTGGCCCAGCAGGAACAGCGGCGTCCCGGGGAGGGCCTGCCGGGTGCGGTCGCCGACGGTTCGCAGGTCCTTGACGATGGCCCGCCAGCCGTCGCCCTCGTCGCCCACGACGCCGAGGCCGCCCGTGGAGGCGGCGGTCGCGCCGTGGCCGCGGTGGTCCGAGGCGACCACGGCGTAGCCGTGGTCGCACAGGAAGCGGGCGAAGCGGTCGTAGCGCTGGGCGTGTTCCGCGGCGCCGTGGGCGATCTGGACGATCGCGTGTGGGGGGCGGGACTCCGGGAGCCAGGTGTAGGTGGCCAGGCTTACGCCGTCCGGGGTGGGGAGGTGGTTGGTGTGGTGGGTGATGCCGTCCGTCGGCATGCCGTCTCATCTCCTGTGTGGGAGGGGAGGGAACTCTCCGGTGTGGGAG
>NZ_MUNE01000323.1 GCF_002154605.1 Streptomyces milbemycinicus
TGCGGGTCGAGGTGGACGGCCGGCGCATCCGCTGCTACCGCGACGGCGAACTCGTCCACGACATCGAGGACGCCCCGGCGACCCCCGAGGGCTTCGCCGTATCGGCCGTCCGCGACAGCGCCGCCGGTGATGTGATCATCAAGGTCGCCAACGCCACGCCCGAGCCCGTCACCGTCCGTTTCCGGCTGGCCGGCGCTGACGCCGACGCCGGTTTCGCGCGGACCACCCTCGCCGTCGCCCCGGATGCCACCAGCCGGTTCGAGCCCGCCCCGGCCACCCCCGCCGAGGACCGGATGACCGGGCCGGTCTGCGACATACCGCCCCACTCCTTCACCGTGCTGCGCACTCGACCAGGAAGAGATCAGCTGTGACCCGATCAGCACGCCCGATCCCCGAGCGACGCCTGCGTCCCCCGATGGGCTGGAACAGCTGGGACTGCTACGGCACCACCGTCACCGAGGACGAGGTCCTCGCCAACGCGGCCTTCATGCGCGACCACCTGCTGCCCCACGGCTGGGACACCGTCGTCGTGGACATCCAATGGTACGAGCCCACGGCTCGCGCCCACGGCTACAACCCGGACGCCCCGCTGGTCCTCGACGACCACGGCCGCCAAATGCCCGCGCCGAACCGATTCCCCTCGGCGGCGGGCGGCGCGGGATTCGAACCGCTGGCCGAGCGGGTGCACCGGCTCGGACTCCGTTTCGGACTGCACATCATGCGCGGCATCCCGCGCCGCGCCGTCGCCGCCCGCCTCCCCGTCGCCGGCACCGACTGGACCGCCGACGAGATCGCCGACACCGGCTCCGTCTGCCCCTGGAACCCCGACAACTACGGCCTGAACCACGACCACCCCGGTGCCCAGGCGTACTACGACGCCCAGGTCGCCCAATTCGCCGCGTGGGGCGTCGACTTCATCAAGGCCGACGACATGCTCTTCCCGTACCACGAGCGGGAGATCACCGCCTACGCCCGGGCCATCGCCCGCGGCGGCCGCCCCATCGAGCTGAGTCTGTCCCCCGGCACCGATGTCTCCCTCGCCCACCTCGACCACCTGCGGGATACCGCCACCATGTGGCGGGTCTGTGACGACCTGTGGGACCGGTGGCAGGACGTCGAGGCCCAGTTCGCCCGAATGGCCCGCTGGGCCCCGTGGCAGAGCGAGCGCGGCTGGGCGGACGCCGACATGCTGCCCCTCGGCCGCATCGGCATCCGGGCCGAGCGGGGAGAGGACCGGCTCTGCTCCCTCACCCGCCCCGAGCAGATCAGCCTGCTGACGCTGTGGCTGATCTCCCGCTCCCCGCTGATGATGGGCGGCGACCTGCCCACCAGCCCGCCGGAGACGATCGAACTGCTCACCAACGACGAAGCGCTCGACGTCCTGTGGCACAGCGGGAACAACCGCGAGGTCCTCCGTGAGAAGAACCTCGTCCTGTGGACCGCCGACGACACGGACGGGCACATACGCTACGCCGCCGTGTTCTCCCTGGCCGACGGCCCCGAGCGGGTCACGGTGCCCCTGGGCTCCCTCGGCGCCCGGCCCGACGACCACATCCGGGAACTGTGGACCCACACCGACACCCCGCACGACGGCCACCTCCTGACCGCCAACCTCCCCGCCCACGGCTCGGCCCTCTACCGCCTCACACCACCCGACACCGGGGGCCGCCGGGCTGAGGTGTAATGGTGTCGAGTGGGCCTGGAACCGCAGACCGGGGGTGAACGTGGCAACGATCCAGGACGTGGCAAAGGCCGCCGGGGTCTCCGCGATGACCGTCTCCAACGTCATCAACGACCACCCGAACGTGCGCAAGGCGACCCGGGAGAAGGTCCTCCAGGCGATGGCCCGGCTCGACTACCGCGTCAACGTGGCCGCTCGAAACCTGCGCAAGGGCCGCACCGGAACCATCGGCCTCGCCGTCCCCGAGGTGAACAGCCCGTACTACGGCCGGCTGGCCGCCGCCATCATCGCCGCGGCCGAGCGGCACGGCCTCCGGGTGAGCATCGAGCAGACCGGCGCCCTGCGGGAGAACGAACTGGAAGCGTTGTCCATGTCGCGCAACCGGCTGTACGACGGGCTCATCCTCAGCACGGTGGGCATGGGGCAGGCCGACGCCGAGTGGCTCAAGGTGGACTACCCGGTGGTCATCCTGGGCGAGCGGATCTTCGGCGGCCCCGTGGACCATGTCGCCATGCCCAACATCGACGCGTCACAGGCGGCCACCCGCCATCTGATCGAACGGGGGTGCCGGCGCGTCGCGATCCTGTGCGGAGCGGTGGAGGAGGTCGACGTGTCGACCCTGCGCCATACGGGCTACCGGCTGGCCCTGGAGAGCGCCGGGCTGTCCGTGGACCCCGACCTGGTGCAGTGCCTGGACACGCTCACCATGCACGCGGGCGCGCGGCGCGCCCGGGAGATGGCGCACAGCGGGCTCGACTTCGACGGCGTGTTCTGCGTGACGGACACCGTGGCCATGGGTGTGCTGCGGGGCCTGGCCGACGCCAGTGTCCGGGTGCCGGAGCAGGTCAAGGTGATCGGTTTCGACAACGTTGACGAGAGCGAGTTCCTTGTCCCCTCGTTGTCCACCATCGACCCTGATCACGACACGATGGCCGAGCGGGCGGTGGGACTCCTGGCCGGACGGATCGACCGGGCCGAGCCCCGGGGGGATCGGCAGGAGTTCGTCAGCCGCTTCTCCGTAGTGGTCCGGGAGTCGACAGGCGGCTGACCGTACAGCTCGGCAGACAGCCTCCACCAGGCATTCAGGCGGATCAGGTTGAGTGCTGGGTTCGGGTGTGCCGGAGTGCCTCGGTCATCTGTCTGGGGTGGAGGGAGTGTTGGCGGCGGTTCTTCTTCGCGGTGGTGCACTGGGGTTTGAAGGGGCAGGGGATGCGGTCGAGGGCGGCGAAGGTGACCACGGTCTTGGGGATACCTTCGCTCACGACGGGGTTCCAGGTGGCGCTGGTATGTCCGGCGGGGCAGGTGGCCTTCCCGGCTTCCCAGTCGATGGTGAAGTCGGTGGCGGCGAAGTCTGCTTGGGCTTTGGCTTGCCGGGAGGTGTCCAGCAGGACCGGCGTGATCAGTGCGATGCCGTAGGTCTTCACCGAGCCGTGGATGAGTTCGGCGGTGGCGTTGCGATTGCCGAATACTCGTCCGTGCAGGTCACGCGGCGTGTCTGTATTCGTGGAGGATGCCGCCAAGGTGGTCGTGGCGTCGTATGTCGAGGTGGCTTAGCTTGTCGGGATCGTTGATTGGTGTGGGGAGTGGGTGTAGTGGTCGGGCGTTCGCGATGCCCTGGTGTGGTCGATGGGAGTTGTAGAACTGCTCGAACTCTCGTAGGGCGTGGAGGAGGTGGCGCTGGTTCCAGATCAAGGTCCGGTCCAGGAGCTCGTGTCTGCAGGTCTGCACCCACCGTTCCATGATCGAGTTCATTCTCGGCATCTGGATGCCGGTGAGGACGACCTCGATCCCCGTGTCCTTGAGGACGGCGTCGAAGAGGGTGGGGAACTTCCCGTCCCTGTCTCGGATCATGAATCGTGCCCGGCAGCCGACGTCCTCGAGATCCATGACCAGGTTCTTCGCCGCTTGGGTGACCCAGGAGGTGGTCGGGTGTGCGGTGGCGCCAAGGACCCGGATGCGGCGACTGCTGTGTTCGATCACCGCGAGGACGTACATCCGCCCGCCGGACAAGGTGACCGCCTCAAAGAAGTCACAGGCAAGGAGGGCGTCGGCTTGGGAGCGCAGGAAGTCGGCCCACGTGCTGGAGCTCCGGTCGGGCGCCGGATCGATGCCGGCATCCTTCAGGATCTTCCAGACGGTCGAGGCGGCCACGTTCACTCCCAGCATGAGCAGTTCGCCGTGAAGGCGCCTGTAGCCCCAGCTTGGATTCTCTCTCGCCAGCCGCAGCACGAGAATCCGGATGGAGCGCACGGTACGTGGTCGACCGGGTCGCTTGGGGGGCGATAGGGCGGCATGCCGGCGTCTTGCGAGGTCGCGGTGCCAGCGCAGCACGGTGTCAGGACGCACGAGCAGCCGCACACGCCGCAGAGCCGGCAACGGCAGCCGGTGCAGCAGCGCCGCCAGGAACGCCCGGTCGCCCGGGGTGAACCGTACTCGGGCACCGCCGAGTTGGCGTTCGAGCACTGTGATCTGATGGCGGAGGGCCAGGATCTCCGCATCCTTGTTCCGGTCGCTCATCGGCAGCGGACGCAGCAGCGCGAATGCGTTGGTCACTCCCAGGTAGGCCAGTCGCAGCAGCACGGTCGATCATCATGACGCGTCGACTACCGGCTACGCGAGAGCGCCGACTCGAGCGACGAGGCCGACGACCGCCAGTCCAGGTGCAGGCTTCCGATCAGGGCGGATGACATTCTCGGCAAGCGCAGCGTCTCACCACCCTGACTTCAGTGAAGATCCGACTGGACCTCGGTCAGTCGATGCCTTCGACGATGCGGAAGTCGCGCTCGACGCCGTCGGAGAGGGCGACCAGCGCCTCCTGGTAGGCCGCACTCTCGTGCGCCGCGACGTCCTGCTCGAAGCTGTCGAACTCGATCAGGACGGTGCGCTCGGCGATTCCGGCGTCATGCGTCACGACCCGACTGCCACGGGCGAGGATCCGACCGCCCCCGGCCTCGACGGCCGGACCGGCCAGCTTGTTGTAAGCAGCCAGCTTCTCAGGGTCTGAAATGGTGCGGTAGGCGCTGACCCAGTAGCCCTTGGGCATGGAACCTCCAGTGTTGGGATGAGTGCATCTGACTTACGGGTTGGTCTCGGACGAGCGTCGGCGGGCGAGAGCGAGGCTTGTCAGCGTCGTGATCGCCATGGCGCCGATGCCGACCAGCGCCGCGGTGGTGTAGGCGCTGTCGTCGGGGAAGAGGTGGCCGGGGCCGGTGCCCGCGGCGAGGATCAGGCCGCCGATGGCGCTGCCCAGGGAGTACCCGACACTGCGGACGACGTAGTTGAAGCTCATGGCGCTCGACGTCTCGCTCTTGGGGGTGACGGCCAGGATGACGCCGGGCATCGCGGCCGAGAAGCCGCCGACGCCGAAGCCGAGCACGCCCATCGCCGCGAACAGTTCGGCCAGGTCCGACCGGGCCGCCGCGAACAGGGCGAACCCGCCGCCGACCACGACGGCGCTGCCGGCCAGGAGCAGGGGGTCGGCGATCCGCGTCCGGACCCGCGGCGTGAGCTTGCCGGCGACGAACCCCAGCACCGAGAACGGGATGAGGACCAGCCCGGCGACGAAGGTCGTCAGCCCGAAGCCGTAGCCGGCGCTGTGCGGCGTCTGCGCGTACCGGGTGATGAGCGTGAGCAGGAGGTACATGCCGATCCCGCCGACGAACATGGCGAGGTTCGCCCCGGCGACCGCCGGGTGCCGCACCGCCCGCACATCGACCAGGGGCGTCGTGCTGCGCAGCTCGATGACGGCCCAGACGCAGAGCAGCACCACCGCGACGACGGCGAGGCCCGCCGCCACGGCGAGGTGCCGGCTCCACAGATTCCGTTCGCCGGCGAGGAACAGCACCAGGAGCAGGGCAGCGGCCAGGACGACCGCGCCTGCCACGTCCACGTGGGCGGAGCGGCCTTCGGGGGCTTCGGGCATGGAGCGCCACGCGGTCAGGAGGGCGGCGGCGGTGACGACCAGGCCGAGGCCGTAGGCGGCCCGTACCCCGGCGAGCTCGGCGAGCAGTGCGGCCAGCGGGTAGCCGACGCCGGCCCCGATGATCGAGACCACCGAGATCAGGGCGATCACGGCAGCGCTGCGCTCCTCGGGGAGGTGGTCCCGGGCCACGCCCATCATCAGCGCCGTCAGCCCGAGCCCGACGCCCTGGGCCGCCCTGCCGGCCAGCAGCCACGCGAACGGCAGCGGCAGCACGGTGAGCGCGCTGCCGGCGACGACGACCGCCAGCGTGGCGAGGATCGTGGCCCGCCGGTGCCGGCCGGCTCCGAGCCGGCCCAGGACCGGCGTGGCGACGGCGCCGCTGAGCAGCGCGACGGTCAGCGTCCACTGCGCGCTGCCGAGCGAGACGTGGAACGAGGTCGCCACGCTGGTGATGAGCGGCGTCCCGAGGCTGGCGACCGCCGCCACGACCAGAGCGATGAACATCAGGGTGGGGACCAGCAGCCGCGCCTCGGAACGCGCCACCGGGAACGCCTTCACCGCGACCCCGCCGACCGGCTGCCCGGTCACTGCTTCGGCCCTTCGCGGTCCTGGCTTTCGAGCTCTGCCAGATGCTTCAGCGCCGGAAGGGCCGCCACCAGCGCCTCGACCTCGTCGCCGGTGAGCTCGCCGATCAACCGCTCGAACGCGTGGACGCCCGCCTGGCGCCGCGTCCGGACATAGGAGGCGCCGGCCTCGGTCAGGCACACCAGCGTGACCCGCTTGTCGGACGCGTCGCCCCGCCGCTCGACCAGGCCGGACTCCTCCATCACCCGGACCAGGGCGGTCATCGCGGGCTGGGTGACGCCCTCGACCGCGGCCAGATCGGTGATGCGCCGCGGGCCGGTCCGGTCCAGGGTGGCCAGGGTGGCGGCGGACGTCAGGCTCATGTCCCGGGGCAGGCGTCTCGCGGCCCTGGTGGCCAGGCCGTAGAGGGCTGCCCCGATGGCGGCGGACGCGCCAGGAGCGGTGTCTTGACGACTCATGCTCGAAGCATAGCATTTTTATATTCATAGTTTATGGAAATGGTCGACTGGCGCGGGCGGCGCGCCCCTTGAGCAGGCCGGCCCGCCGGATCCGGGTCAGTGCCAGGCCCAGCAGCCGGTCGGCGCGGTCGCCCTCGGAGAGCCGGTCGCGGAAGTCGGACAGCACGCTGTGGTGGAAGCCGGGGTCTTCCAGCTCCAGGCCGAGGGCGTACTTGAAGTCGATGCGGCAGCGCACCGCCTCGGCGGCCTGGCGGTCCGACAGGTTCAGCGCGTACTGCAGCACGCAGACGGTGGCCAGCTGCGCGGGCGAGAGCCCGGGGCGGCCGTCGCGCGGGTACCAGGCGGTGAAGTCCTCGTCGCTGAACAGGCCGTCGAGGCGGTCGCGGATCCACATCGCAGTGGTGCCGTGGGGGTTGCTGGCCCGGGCGACCCGCACGGTCAGCGCCGGGATCTCGGTTCCGGGACGGGGCTGGAGGGACATGTCAGGCTCCTGGGGGACATGGGCAGAACGCTCCCACAAGCCTGACGCAGCGTCACGATCGTTGACTGTCCGTCCTCAAGATTCCCGACAGAGTCCGACCCGGAAGACCTGGCGCACATCTCGCCGTACCTGACCGAACACATCAACCGGTTCGGCGAGTACAGCACCCACGAACTCGGCATCCAGCCCGAGGCGTACGACCCGAAACTCGACGTCGACTTCACCCCGCTGCGCGAGCAGGACCTGACCGCCGCCGGTCTCGGCCAGGCTGCCTGAGCCGTGAGGGAACTAGCTGGTGACGCCCTTCACGGGAGCGGGCCGGAATACCCCAGAATCCTGCTGCGAGGGTCAGCCTCCAACACCGTGGCCCGGGCAGGTGATCCGATAGCGCTGCCGTGGGGGCGGGGTTTGTGACGGTTCTTGTGGGCCCTCGCCGTATTTCAGAGGGATACCCGCGCTGTTCTGCCAGCGGCAGAACACCGGCCGGACCGGGCTCGACGATCACTACAGTCCAGTCTCATGACGACGATTACGACGCGTACGGTCGAGTATCCGGCCGACGGTTTGACGATGATCGGGCACCTCGCGCTCCCGGCCGGTGTCGACCGTCGGCCCGCGGTGCTGCTCGGACCAGAGGGCATGGGGCTCAGCGACGTCGAGCGCCGCCGGGCCGATGCTCTCGCCGAGCTGGGATATATAGCGCTGGCCTTCGACCTTCATGGCGGGCGCTATTTGGGCGACCCCGAGGAGATGCTGGCCCGTTGCCTGCCGCTGCTCGCTGATCCCGAGCGGATGCGAGGCATCGGCCATGCGGCGCTCGATGTGTTGCGCACCGAACCGCGGACCGACCCCGACCGGATCGCCGCCGTCGGCTATGGCACGGGGGGTGCCGTCGGGCTGGAACTCGGGCGCGGCGGCGTCAGCCTGCGCGCGATCGGGACAGTCAACGCACTGACCACGGGCCGACCGGGCGAGGCGGCGCGCATTCGCTGCCCGGTGTGGGCCGGGGTCGGGTCGGAAGACCCGATCATGCCGCCCGCGCAACGGAACGCGTTCACCGCTGAGATGCAGGCCGCGGGCGTCGACTGGCGCCTCGCGGTCTACGGCGGCGCCTTGCACGCCTTCCACCACCCGCCGGTCGGCCACCCCGTGGTCCCCGGCGTCGGCTACCACCCACGGCACGCGCAGCGAGCCTGGCGCGACGTCGTCGACCTGCTCGCCGAGTGCCTGCCCGTGACGGAGGATCTGGGGCATGACCCAGGTAAGCATGCTGGCCCCGGGCACTGACAGTCCACTCCCCTCAAGTCCGCACAGCAGAAACGCATTCGGGCGGTTACTCGATCGCGGAGACGTATTCACAACTACCGCAGTAAATACCGGATTTACTGCGGCAGAGCCCCTACCGTGATCACCGCGACCTGCGGCGGACCAATCCGGCCTGAAGGGTGTCTTTATTGCCGTACGGTGGTTGACCTGGGGCTTTGGGTCGTCGAGCTATGGGCGTGATCACTGATCGTGGGTCTGCGACTGCTCTACCTGATCTTCTGCCGACTCCTGGGCTGCTTCCTTTTGCTGGGCCGATCGACCGCCGCGAACAACGCCGAGATCCTCGCGCTTCGTCATGAGGTCGCTGTGCTTCGCCGGCAGATCGAGCGGCCGCAGCTCTCATGGGCCGATCGTGCCGTGCTCTCAGCTCGCGCACGGCGCCTGCCATCCGCCTTGCGCCGCCATCGGCTGGTCACCCCGGGCACGTTACTGAACTGGCACCCTGGCGGTGTAGCACCGCGTTCTCGTGCCGCAACGCCAAGACCTCCGCCTCCTTGGCCACGCGCCGCAGCGGGCACCTTGATCCGGTTCCGGACCGGCGCGGTGACGATTGAAAGGGGCATCAGCAGATCATCCCAGGCGCCGTGCAGGCCGCCCCCTGCGCGGAGAAGCTGCGGGCCAGACCCAGAATCGTATTTCCGAGCGGGACAGGCCGGCCATCAGGTGGCGGCGGTGGTGTGAGCGGCCTCGGTCACCCCGGAATCATGGCATACACAACCCGCGCACTGGGTGAATCTGTCCATATTTGCGCCAGTTGTCCGTTGGCACCCAACCCAGTCCGGTCGAAGTCTCCGACCTGCGCGGACTGTGTTGGCTGTCAAAGCCGGTCGCGCCGGCGGCTCAGACCTGGCCGATCTGGGACGACTTGGTTGGATGGCAGTGATCGGCCTCGACTGGGTTCGATGATGTAGGTTCTCGCGGCCCCTGTCCTACGGCGATTCCGTGACCTGTGACGTCTCGCCTTTCGGTCCTGGCGGTTGGTCTCGCGGCGTTGGCCAGACCTTCGAGACTGTGTGTCGGTCCGACGCTGAATCGTTTCGGGTCAGGGGACGGTGAGGACGATCTTGCCGAGGGCTCGGTGAGAGCGGAGCCGAGTGACGGCTTGGTCGGCGGTGTTGAAGCTCAGGATGCTGTCGATGAGGGGGCGCACGCGGCCGTCGGCTACGGCGGGCAGCAGGTCTTGGCCGGCGGCTGCAATGACGGCGCCGAGTTCCGCGGCGCGGGTGAAGCCGAAGGACACCCCGTGCACGCGCAGGTGGCGGTAGGACAGGGCGTCCAGGTCGATGGTGGCCGCAGCCGTGTCGAGACGGCCGATGTTGACCACAGTGCCGTCCACTTTGGTGGCCGGTAGGCAGGCGGCGAAGGTCTGGCCGCCGACGTGGTCCAGGGCCAAGTCGACACCTTCGCCGGCAGTGGCGTCGAGTACTGCCTGGGTGAGGTCCTGTTCGCTGGTGACAACGATGATGTCGGCTCCGGCCTGCTTGAGCAGGTCGTGCTTGCCAGCGCTGCGAGTGGTGGCGACGATCGGGCCGGCGCCCAGGGCACGGGCGATCTGCACGCCGATGAGTCCCATGCTGGAAGCGGCGCCAGTGATCAGCAGCGACTGGCCGGGCTGGTAGCCGCCGGTTGTGAGGGCGCGGTGCTCGGTGAGCAGTCCGGTGGGCAGCGCACAGGCTTCCGTAAAGTCGACTCCGTCGGGGATGGGCAAGACGTGACGCTGGTCGGCCAGCACGTACTGGGCAAAGCCGGCCGGAGTGGTGCCCATCACGCGCTGCCCCACGGTGGCGGTGTCGACGCCGTCGCCCACCACCGCGATTTCACCGGCGAACTCGTAGCCGGCCTGGTATTCCTTGCCGCTGCCGCCCGCGGTGGGGTCGGCAGCGGCAAGCATGGCAGCGTCGGCGTTGTTGAGCGCCACCGCGTGCGCGCGCACCACGATCTGACCGGGACCTGGCTTGGGTACGGGAACCTGGCGGGGGGTCCAGTCGGGGCCGGTGCCGCCGAAGAGGGCGGTCATCGTCGCGGTCATGCTCGGGGTACTCCTTCGCGCGTGGGTGGGGTCAGTGGTTGCTGCGGGTGCGGGGGGCCTGGTACTGGGCGTCGGTGACGTGCTCCAGCCAGGTGGTCTCCGGGCGGTCGTCGTCGGGGGCGGTGCCGTCCCACAGCGCGAGGTGCTGCATGAAGCGGTCCTCGGTGGCGCCGTGCCAGTGCTCCTCGCCGGGCGGGCAGGTGACGGTCTCGCCGGGGTGGGCGGCGTAGACGGTGCCGTCGCGGGTGCCGATAAGGGCGACGCCAGCGATGACGTGCAGGGTCTGGCCGACGGCGTGGTGGTGCCAGGCGGTGCGGGCGCCGGGGGCGAAGCGCACCATGTTGGCTCGGATACGGGACGGCTCCTGGCCTGCGTGGATGACGTCGAACCAGACGTCTCCGTTGAACCAGTCCTCGGGGCCCTTGCCGGTGGGCTGCGGCTTGACGAATTCCATGGCGTGCTCCTTGGTACGGATCGGGTGCCTGGATCAGGCGGCGTCGGTGTGGGCGAGGCCGCTGCCCAGGGTGCGGGAGGCGGTGGCCTGGGCGGTGATCTGCCGGCCCTTGGCCTCGGCGGTGGGGATGGCGTCGTCGCCGGCGACGAACCGCAGCGGCGGCTCGTCGAGGTCGGTGACCTTAAGCAAGGCGTCGGCGAGCTTGGCCGGGTCGCCAGCTTGCTGCCCGTTCATCGACTGCCACATTGCCTTGGTGGTCTTCGTGCGCTCGGCGTAGTCGTCGATGGACAGCTCCGCCCAGCTGGTGGAGGCGTCCACGAGCAGCTCGGTGCGGAAGAAGCCGGGCTCGACGATGGTCGTCTTGATTCCGTACGGCTCGACGTCGTAGCGCAGCGACTCCATCCAGCCCTCGACCCCGAACTTGGAGGCGGCGTAGGCGACGCAGAACTCCTGGCCGACCAGCCCGGCGATCGAGGAGATCGTGACGATGTGCCCCGCGCGCTGGGCGCGCATGACGGGCAGGACGGCGCGGGTGATGTTCATCGGGCCGAACAGGTTCGTCTCCATCTGCGCGCGCATCTGCGCGTCGGAGATCTCCTCGAAGTAGCCGGCCTGGAACGTGGCGGCGTTGTTGATCACCACGTCGATGCGGCCGAACCGGGTCACGGCGGCGTCGACAGCGGCCTGGGCGGCGTCGGTGCTGGTGATATCGAGGGCGGTGACCAGCAGGTTGTCGTGCTCGCCGCCGAGCGCCTTGAGTACGTTTTCGGGGCGGCGGCCGGTGGCGACGACCTGGTGGCCGGCGGTCAGGGCCTGGCGGGCGATGTCGGTGCCCAGGCCGCGGCCCGCACCGGTGATGAAGATGGCCTTACTCATGAGAAGGGGATGCTCCTGTGCAGAAAGAAGGGGTGTCAGCGGTCCTGGTCGGCGTCGGCGGCGGCCAGGATGGCCTTCAACTGGCCGGCGGCGCCCATGGCGTTGGGCCAGCCGGCGTAGAACGCCAGGTGGGTGATGGCCTCGCTCAGCTCGGCCTGGGTCAGCCCGTTCTCCAGGGCCAGCTTGAGGTGGAAGCCGAGCTGGTCGGATCGGTATAGGGCGATCAGTGCGGTGACGGTGATCAGGCTGCGATCCCGCGGGGAGAGCCCCTCGCGGTCCCAGACGTCGCCGAACAGCACCTGGTCGGTGAGATCGGCGAACTTGGGGGCGATGTCGCCGATGGCCTGCTGTGCTGCGGATTCCTTTTCCGACATGATGCTCTTTCCTTCCGCTGTCCTGTCTGGCGCAATTCCAGGCTTGCATTCCTACGCGCGCCCGTGCAGAGGGGAATTTGTTCCTGGGAATGGAACATCCTGGGAAGAATCCTTCCCCCTCACGCCGAGGGCCTCCGCTGCCACACTGGGGGCATGAGTCCGACACCGCATCTGAACGAGCTGGGCGAGTTCCTAAAGGCCCGCCGGGCCGAGCTGAGCCCGCGCGCCGTGGGCTTGCCCGACAGCGCAGGTCCCCGCCGGGTCGCCGGGCTGCGCAGGGAAGAGGTCGCCCAGCTAGCGGCGATCTCCACGGACTACTACACCCGGCTCGAGCAGGGCCGGCTGCCTCCCTCCGCACCGGTGCTGGAGGCCGTGGCCCAGGCCCTGCACCTGGACGACGATCAGCGCCGCTACCTTTTCGGCCTGGCCGGGAAGGAGACGGCAAAGCCGCGCCGCAGGGCCCGGCAGAAGGTCCAGCCGCAGCTGCGCCGGGTCTTGGACGACCTCACCGCCACGCCCGCCATCGTGATGGGCCGCAGGATGGACATCCTCGTCTGGAACCCCCTAGCAGCGGCGCTGGTCACCGACTTCGCCGCCGTCCCGGAAAAGCATCGCAATTACGTGCGCATTCTTTTCACCGACCCGGCGATGCGCACCCTGTATGCCGACTGGAAAGGTGTGGCTCGTACCGCAGTTGCGCAATTGCGCATGGAGGCGGCGAAGTATCCAGACGACCCCCGCCTGACCGCTCTGGTCGGTGAATTGTGCGTACAGGACGAAGACTTCCGCCAATGGTGGGCCGCACACCATGTCGCCACCCTCAGCGTGGGCACGAAGGTCCTCCACCACCCCATCGCCGGCGAGCTCTCCCTGGACTGGGACACCCTCACCGCCAGCACCGATCCCGACCAGCAGCTCGTCGTGTGGACCGCCGAAGTCGGCTCACCCACCCACGACGGCCTTCGCATCCTCGCCTCCTGGGCCGCAGACCAGTACCAGGCCATCGCAGAACCGGCCGAGTGAATCCACCCACTGCGATCATGCCGCGCCATGTGCTGGCTATGACGCTCCTGGCTGTTTGCGGTGCACACCGGTGGATCGGCCCGACCCCGTAAACGAGCAGGGTCGCGGACCCATGGCAGCGGTGAGACGTCATCCCTGGAGGAGCTGTTCGTGTAGCCGCCGGCCGGTGCGTCATGAGCCAGAAGGCGCCTTTCGTGGTCGCGGGGAAGTCGGTGCGACTGGCCGGCGTGGCCGGCCAGCCGGGGACGCGTCAGCGGCGTCGCTGGTCGGCAAGCAGTTCGAAGTCGCCGTAGCTGTTGTCGACCGGGTTGACGGTGACGCCGGGCGCGACGATCTCGTCGATGGCGTCGAGCACGTCAGCCGGCAGTGTGACGTCGGCGGCGGGCAGAAACGCCTCCAGCTGGTCCATAGTGCGCGGCCCAATGATTGCCGAGGTGACGCCGGGGTGGTTGATGACGAAGGCGACGGCCAGCTCGATCAGGGTGAGACCCGCCTTCTCCGCAAGGAGCGCGAGCTGATCGACAGCGTCGAGCTTGCGCTGGTTGGCGGGGGTGCTCATGTCGAAGCGTGCCTGGGGGCGCGCCGCGGAGGCGGGGCCCTCCGTGGCGTTCTTGCGGTAGCGGCCCGAGAGCCAGCCGCCGGAGAGCGGGCTGTAGGTGAGGGTCCCCATGCCGTGGCGGCGCACGGTGGGCAGGACGTCCTCCTCGATGCCGCGGACCAGGATCGAGTACGGCGGCTGCTCGGTGACGAACCGCTCCAGGTGGCGTTCCCGCGAGGTCCACTGGGCCTCGACGATCTGGGAGCCGGAGTAGGACGAGGAGCCGATGTAGCGGATCTTGCCCTGGTGCACGAGGTCGGAGAGGGCGCCGAGGGTCTCGGCGACGTCCGTGTCGGGGCTGGGGCGGTGCACCTGGTAGAGGTCGATGTGGTCGGTGTCGAGCCGGCGCAGGGAGTTCTCGACCTCCCGGATGATCCAGCGCCGTGAGCCGCCTCGCTGGTTGGGGTCGTTCTGGTCCATCGGCATGAAGAACTTGGTCGCCAGGAACACGTCCTCGCGGCGGCCCTTGAGAGCCTTGCCGACGATCTCCTCCGAGACGCCGGCGGAGTACACGTCCGCGGTGTCGACGAAGTTGATGCCCGCGTCCAGGGCGCGGTGGATGATCCGGATGGAGTCGGCCTCGTCGTCGTTGCCCCAGGGGCCGAACATCATCGCGCCCAGGCAGAGCGGGCTGACCTGGACCCCGGTGCGGCCGAGCGGTCGGTACTGCATGAAGGGGTTCTCCTCGGGTGTGGTTCGTCGTGGTCAGTCGTTCGCGGTTGGGACGGCGGCCCCGGTTCCGGCCCAACTGGCCAGCAGGCCCAGGGCCTGGCTTGCCGGGGAGTCCGGTTCGGGCGTGTAGAAGTTGAGGCGAAGACCTGGGTCGGACGGCAGCTCCATCGCCTCGTAGGGCAGGGCGAGATCACCGACCAGCGGGTGGTGCAGGTTCTTCACTCCGGAACGGTGGAACTTCACGTCGTGGCGGGCCCACCGGCGGGCGAAGTCGCCGCTCTTGGTCGTCAGTTCCCCGATCAGATCGGTCAGCGCCTTGTCGTGGGGTGCCCGGCCCGTCTCGATGCGCAGGAACGCGACCGCGTCGTCGGCGCCCTTGTCCCAGTCGACCCAGAAGTCCTTGCTCGCGGGGTCCAGGAACATGAAGCGGGCGCTGTTGACCGGGCCGCGCTGGGCGAACAGCGGCGAGTCGAAGAGGGGTGCGTACAGCGCCCGCCCCAGCGTGTTCGCGGCCAGGACGTCGAAGCGCGCGTTGCGCACGTACGCCGGCACATCGGTCATCGAGCCGAGCAGGCGCAGGATCGTGGGCCGCACCCGGGACGCCGTCGCCGCAGGGCGCCGGCCCGACGGGGTCGCCGCGCGGGCCAGGTCGTAGAGGTGCGTGCGCTCGGCCTCGTCCAGCTGCAGCGCGTGCGCGAGGGATTCCAGTACCGAGTCCGAGGCGCCGGAGAGGTTCCCGCGCTCCAGGCGGACATAGTAGTCGACGCTCATGCCCGCGAGCAGCGCGACCTCCTCCCGGCGCAGGCCCGCGACGCGCCGGTTGCCGCCGTAGACCGGCAGTCCGGCCTGCTCGGGGGTGATCCGGGCACGCCGGGTGCTCAGGAACTCGCGGACCTCGGCGGCCACGCTCTTCTTGTCTCGCTCTGCCATCGTCCAGATCCCTGAAATCGCTCCGTCGCCGGTGATCGCGCCTCGGTGGGACGCTCGGGCCCCGGCCTGTGACGGTCCTGCCTCCGCCTTCACCCTAGGTCCGTCCGCGAGGACCTGCGAGGTACCGCCAGTACCTGGAAGAGCAGTGACTCCCACCCCTGTGCCCGCCCGCGGTTGTCTTGGAGAGAACCGAGGACCGGGAGTCCGACACCGGGCCTCACCCTGAAGCGAAGGACACCACCGTGCGCGCAGCACCCACGTACGACGGGACCGGCGACGTCGCCCTGGCGCAATCCGCGCCGCCCATGGCGGTGCGCGCGCCGGACCCTGCCGCCCCGGCCCGGCCAACGCTGATCCTCACGATCATCTGCGTCAGCTACTTCATGGTCATCCTCGACAACTCGATCGTCTTCACCGGTCTGCCGCAGATCCGCTCCGACATGGGCTTCTCCGAGACCGGCTTGTCCTGGATCACCAACGCCTACGTCCTGGTCTTCGGCGGGCTGCTGCTCCTGGGAGCCCGGGCCGGTGACCTGTTCGGACACCGCAGGGTGTTCCTGTTCTCCCTGGTTGTCTTCGCGCTGACCTCGCTTCTTGTCGGCGCCGCACAGGCCCAGTGGTGGCTGATCGGCGCTCGGGCGCTGCAGGGCGTCGGTGCGGCGGTCCTGGCCCCCTCCGCCCTGTCCCTGCTCACCCGCAGCTTCGCCGAGGGCCGGGCCCGTAACCGGGCGATGGCCGCCTACAGCGCGGTGGCCGGGCTCGGCGCGGCTCTCGGCCTGGTGGTGGGCGGCCTGGTCGCCGACCTGATCTCGTGGCGGGCCGGGTTCTTCCTCAACGTCCCGGTCGGCATCGCGATGGTGGCGCTGGCCGTGCGGTTCCTGCCCGAGACCGAGCGCCGGGGCGGCCGCTTCGACGTCGCCGGGGCACTCCTGGCGACCGCGGGCTCCACCGCTCTGGTCTTCGGCATCGTGGACGCCTCCGACATCGGCTGGACCGCTCCGGCCACTCTGATTCCACTGGTGGCGGGAGTGGTGATGCTGGCCCTGTTCGTCCTGGTGGAGCGGCGGGCCGCGCAGCCGATCGTGCCGCTGCGGCTGTTCGCCGACCGGGAGCGCAGCGGCGCCTACGTCACCCGAATGCTCTACATGGGCGCGATGATCGGGTTCTTCTTCTTCACCGCGCAGTTCGTGCAGAGCGTCTACCACTGGACGCCGCTGCAGGCCGGGCTCGCCTTCCTGCCGATGACGCTGGTCAACTTCGTCTTCGCCGTCCAGGTGCCGCGGCTCCTTGAGCGGGCGAGCAGGCCACAGGTGCTCACCACCGGGCTCGCCCTGACCATGGTGGGCATGGTGTGGCTCAGCCGCCTCGACCTGCACACGTCCTACCTGACCGGAGTGGCGTTGCCAATGGTGCTCATCGGCGCCGGCCAGGGCCTGGTGCTGGCCCCGCTGACCTCCAGTGGCGTCGACGGCGTCGCCCCTGCGGACGCGGGAGCCGCCTCGGGCCTGGTCAACACCGTGCACCAGATCGGCAGCGCGCTGAGCCTGAGCGTCCTGACCGCCGTGGCCGCCTCGGTCTCCACCGGCCACGGGGCCGCCGACATCGCGGCCCGCTCGGGCGCCGCGCTGACCGGCTCCGCCGTCCTGCTCGCCCTGGCCCTCGCGGCCACCCTCACCCTCATCGTCCCCACACGTACCCGCCCGCACGAAAGGTCCCTGTGATGCAGACCCTCACCCTCAACAACGGCGTCCAGATGCCCGCCCTCGGACTCGGTGTCTTCCAGACCCCGCCCGACGAGACCAGGGACGCCGTCACCGCCGCGCTCGAACTGGGCTACCGCCACATCGACACCGCCGCCGCGTACGGCAACGAACGCGAGGTCGGCCAGGCCATCCACGCCTCCGCCGTGCCCCGCGACGACATCTTCATCGAGACGAAGATCTGGATCAGCGACTACGGCTACGACGAGACCCTGCACGGCTTCGACAAGAGCGCCGCCAAGCTCGGCGTGGACCACATCGACCTGCTGATCCTGCACCAGGCGCTGCCGTCGGACTTCGACAAGACCCTCGCCGCCTACCGCGCCCTGGAGCAGCTCCTGGCCGACGGCAAGGTCCGAGCGATCGGCGTCAGCAACTTCATGGTCGACCACCTGACCACACTGCTCGACACCACCACGGTCGTGCCCGCCGTCAACCAACTGGAGATCCACCCGTACTTCCAGCAGCGCGCGGTCCTCGACTTCGACGCCGAGCACGGCATCCTCAACCAGGCGTGGTCCCCCATCGGCGGCATCACCTTCTACCCCGGATATGGCGAAGACCGCCGGAGCGTCCTACAGGACCCGGTCGTCACCGCGATCGCCGAGACGCACGGCAAGAGCCCGGCCCAGGTGCTGCTGCGCTGGGGCATCCAGGAGGGCCGCTCGGTGATCCCCAAGTCGACCAAGCGCCACCGCATCGCGGAGAACATCGACGTGTTCGACTTCGCCCTGACCACGGACGAGTTGAAGTCCCTCGACGCCCTGGAGACCGGCCGGCGCGGCGGCCCCGAGCCCACGGACGTCACCCTCGCGGCCTACGGACGCGCCATCCCCGAAGCCTGACACCACCTCGCATCTGCGCAAAGGAACCACCATGCCCACCACCGTCAACGCGTTCGGCACCCACGAAGCAGGCAAGCCGCTCACTCCCGTCACCGTCGAGCGCCGCGACGTCGGCCCGCACGACGTCAAGATCGACATCCTGTACTGCGGGATTTGCCACTCCGACATGAACTACGTCGACGGGACGTTCGGCCCGCTGGCCGTCAGCCCGCTCGTCCCCGGCCACGAGATCGTCGGCCGCATCATCGAGATCGGCCCCGACGTCACCCGCCACCAGGTCGGCGACCTGGTCGGCATCGGCTGCATGGTCAACTCCTGCCGCACGTGCGAGAACTGCCAGGCAGGCCAGGAGCAGTACTGCCTGAAGGGCAATACCCTGGTCTTCGGGGCCCCCGATCCCGCCGAGCCCGGCGCCCACACCCAAGGCGGCTACTCCGAGGCGATCGTCGCCCCGGAGGCCTTCGTCGTCCGCGTGCCCGAGGCCCTCGACCCGGCCGCCGCCGACCCGCTGCTGTGCGCCGGCATCACCGTCTACTCCCCGCTCAAGCGGTTCGGCGCCCGGCCCGGCACCAAGGTCGCCGTCGTCGGCCTCGGCGGGCTCGGCCACCTCGGCGTGAAGATGGCCAAGGCCATGGGCGCCGACGTGACCGTCCTGTCCCAGTCCGGCAGCAAGCGCGAGGCCGCCAAGGCCCTCGGCGCCGACCACTACGCCGTGACCGGTGACAGCTCGGCGTTCACCGAGCTGGCCAACACCTTCGACATCATCCTCAACACCGTCAGCGCACCGGTGTCCCTCTCCGACTACCTCGGGATGCTGCGCCTGCACGGCACCATGGTGAACGTCGGTGTGACGACCGAGCCGATGCCGCTGGAGGTCTTCGCCCTCCTCCCCAACGGCCGGTCCTTCGTGGGATCGCTGTTCGGCGGCATCGCCGAGACGCAGGAGATGCTCGACTTCGCGGCCGAGCACGACGTCACGGCCGACATCGAGCTGATCGACGCGCAGGACATCAACACCGCCTACGAGCGGATCTGTGCCTCCGACGTCCGCTACCGGTTCGTGATCGACGGCGCGACCTTCGCGGAGCCGAAGCAGGCATGACCAACCACCACACGGCCGCCGTACGAGGACTCTGAGAATCGCCCTCGTACGGGAGTGACCTGCGGCAACACCACCCACGGGGGACTTTACGCACAGGGCGCGCGATCGCGACGCCCGAGTGAAACTGTCGACATGGGCACTGCGGGTGCCGATAAACCATCCACGCAGGTCGGGAGCCTGATCACGGATCTTCGGCTTTCCTCGACATCCGCCCCAAGTGCCTTCACCTGCAAAGGCCCCGGCGGCATCATGATCTGTCGTGCTGCTGCGCCTGGCCTTGCGCTTGCCGATAACTTCATCCGTGCAGGTCATGCGGCATGTTGGTATTCGTGGAGGAGGCCGCCGAGGCGATCACGTCGTCGTATGTCGAGGCGGGCTAATGTGTCCGGATCGTCGGTCGGCGCAGGTAATGGGTGCAGTGGGCGGGCGTTGGCGATGCCCCGGTGTGGTCGGTGTCCGTTGTAGAACTGCTCGAATTCTCGTAGGGCGTGGAGCAGGTGCCGGTGATTCCAGATCAAGGTGCGGTCCAGGAGTTCCCGTCTGCAGGTCTGCACCCACCGTTCCATGATCGAGTTCATTCTCGGCATCTGAACGCCGCTGAGGACGACCTCGATCCCCGCATCCGCCAGAATGGCATCGAACAGGTCGGGGAACTTCCCGTCCCGGTCCCTGATCATGAACCGCGCTCGGCAGCCTACGTCCTCAAGGTCCATGACGAGATTCTTCGCGGCCTGTGCCACCCACGCTGAGGTCGGGTGCGCGGTGGCACCCAGGACCCGGATCCGCCGGCTGGCATGCTCGATGACGGCCAGCACGTACATCCGAGCCCCGGACAGGGTGACCGTTTCGAAGAAGTCACAGGCCAGCAGGGCATCGGCCTGGGGGCGCAGAAAGTCCGCCCACGTGCTGGAGGACCGCTCGGGTGCCGGATCGATGCCGGCCTCTCGCAGGATCTCCCAGACGGTTGAGGCGGCCACCTTCACGCCCAAGACGAGCAGTTCGCCGTGCAGACGGCGATATCCCCAGCCGGGATTCTCCCGCGCCAGGCGCAGCACCAGGGCCCGCACGGCGTGCACGGTCCGAGGCCGTCCCGAACGCTTGGGCCGGGAGGCGGCAGCATGGCGGCGGGCGAGAAGGTCGCGGTGCCAGCGCAGCACCGTGTCCGGACGCACCACTAGCCGCACTCCGCGGAGCACGTCCATGGGGAGCCGGTGCAGCAGCGCCGCCAGAAAGGCCCGGTCGCTCGGGGCGAACCGCACCCGGTGCTTACCGAGTTGGCGTTCCAGCACCATGATCTGGTGCCGCAAGGCGAGTGTCTCAACAGCTTTGTCTCGTCACGCCCAAGTAGGCCAGTCGCAACAGCACGGTCGATCATCTTGCCGCGGCGAGCACCAGCCTCGCGAGAGCGCCCGTTCAGGCGACTTCGCCGGTCGACCTCCCGTACACGGCGCGCACCTCCTCCCACCAGGGCGGATGACATTTTCGGCAAGCACAACATCACCACGGCCGGTGTCGGGTTGATCCCCGACGGCGTGGACATCCGTCCGCAGCGTGCCCGGCCCGGCGACGTGGTGATCGTCAGCGGTCCGGTCGGCCGGCACGGCATCGCCATTCTCAGCGTCCGCGAAGGGCTGGCATTCGGTACCGAGGTGGTCAGCGACACCGCGCCGCTGACCGGACTGGTCCAGACGATGCTCGCCGTCACCCCCGAGATCCACGTCCTGCGCGACCCCACCCGAGGCGGCCTGGCCGCCGCCCTCAATGAGATCGCGGCGGCCTCGAACACCGGCGTCGTCCTGGACGAGCGAGCGGTGCCCGTTCCGGAGGCGGTGGCGACCGCTTGCGCTTTCCTGGGCCTGGACCCGATGTACGTGGCCAATGAGGGCCGCCTGGTGGCCTTCGTGCCCAGGCACCACGCGGACGCGCTATTGGAAGCGATGCACGCACACCCGCTGGGACGCGAGGCGGCGGTGATCGGCGAATGCGTGGTCGAACACCCCGCGACGGTCGTGGCCCGCACCGGACTCGGCGGGACCCGGATCGTGGATCTGCCGCTCGGCGAGCAACTGCCCAGGATCTGTTGACTGTGTCCGCTTCTGGTACTGACGCCTGCCTGGGCGGGCGGCATGGGGGACCACCGGCCCTGGAAGCGACCGGACGCAGAAGGAGCACAAAGGGCACAGTGGAAGGTGGGGGCGAACCGTCGTCCGCCGCGCGACGCGCAGGCAGGAAGGAGCTGCGACGATGACTGCCCAGCACAGTACGGTCAGCGAGGTGATGACGCACGATGTCGTCACCGTCCGCCCGGATACCCCGTTCAAGGAGATCACTTCCGTCCTGTCCAGCCACGGCATCAGCGCCGTGCCTGTAGCCGACGCGCGTGGCGCGCCGATGGGGCTGGTGTCCGAAGCCGACCTGCTCCGCAAGCAGGCCGAACAGCGCGCCGGTGGGCAGGAGGCTCCGCCTGGATGGCCCCGCGAGAAGGCCAAGGCACGCGCGGAGAACGCCGCCGGGCTGATGACCGCCCCCGTCGTCACCGCTCACGCCGACTGGACGGTCGCCCAGGCAGCTCGTGAGATGGACCGCCACCGGGTCAAGCGGCTGCTGGTCGTGGACGAGACCGACAGCATCATCGGCATCGTCAGCCGCTCGGACCTGATCCACGTCTACTTGCGCCCGGACGAAGAGATCCGCGAGGAAATACGTGACGACGTGCTGAAAGGGATGCTGCGGCTGGGCGGAAACGAGGTATGGGTCCAGGTCCACGACGGTGTCGTCACCCTGCGCGGCGAGGTCGAGAACCGCAGCACCGCCCAGATCGCCGGACGGCTTGCCAGGGGCGTGGAGGGCGTGGTCACGGTCAGGCCGATGATTGACTACGCCATCGACGACAGGGGTGCCGAGGACCAACCACAGCCGGGCATCGAGGCCATGGAACTCCGACACCGTCGCACGTAGAGCCTCTACGTGGGCATGCGCGGCGCCGCGTGCGGTCCGTTGGCCGGATCGCCTCCGGCTGGCGAGGTTCCAGCCGCCCCGACCACGGACGAGCACCACGGCGGTGACCTGTCTGCCGACTGCTTGCCGGTCCCCAAAGCAGGGAGGCGCCGATGACAGTGATGCCGCTGCCGGATGGTGACCGGCGGCGGACGGGGTCAGGCTGGATGGTGAGAGCACAGAGGGGACGAGCCTGGTTCCCAGGAGGCGGCGATGACGAGTCCGCTGGGGCGTCGGCCGGTCGTGCTGGGCGTCGACCCCGACCCTGCCAAGCGGATGGCGCTTGCCTGGGCCGTGGACGAGGCGGCCCGGCGCTGGTTGCCGCTGTGGCTGGTGCACGCCCAGGGCGTTCCGACCGGGGGATACCGGTCGAGGGAGGTGCGGCCGTCCTGGGAGGAGTGGAACCAGGCGCTGCACGCGGCCGGTGACCAGGTGCTCAGCGGGGCGGTCGCCTTCGCCGAGTCCCGGCGTCCCGAGGTGGAGGTGTCCACGCTGCTGGCGGAGGGGGACCCGGCGTGGGTCCTGCGCGAACAGGCGAGGGACGCGGCGGCGGTCGTGCTCGGCTCGTGGCATCTGAGCACGAGGCAGGAATTGTTCACTTCCGCCTCGGTGGCACTGCCGGTCATCGCCCACGCGCCCTGCCCGGTCATCGTGGTGCCGGAGCCGGAGCACATCACACAGCGTCCGCTGCACATGGTGGTCGGCGTGGACGGCAGCGCGCACTCCGCCGCGGTGGTCGACTTCGCGTTCGAAGAAGCAGCCTTGCGCGGTGTTGCCCTGCGGGCGATCTATGTGTGGGACCCTCCGCTGCTCGGCGTCCTGGACGAGCACGCGGCGCTGCAGGAGTGCCGCCGTGTGCTCTCCGAGACGGTCGCCGGCCGCACCGCGACCCACCCGGAGGTGGAGCTGCACCACGAGGTCGTCAGGGGCCACCCGGTGGGGGTACTGACCGAGGCGGCCGCCCACGCGGTCGGCCTGGTGGTGGGGACGCGGGGGCATGGCGGGTTCGCGGGCATGCTGCTGGGTTCGGTGAGTCAGGGCGTACTTCACCACGCGCGGTGCCCGGTCTTCACCGTCCCGCATCCGCACGTGGGGGAGCGAGGTGGCGGGCGGCCGGACACTGGAGGTGGTGGGGTGGCCGGTACGACGAGTGAGGCAGACGCGGAATGAGGAGGTTCCCGTGTCCGAGACTCCGCACCAGGTGAGTGACGTGATGACGCGCACGGTGGTCGCCGTCGGGCGCGACGCGTCGTTCAAGGAAATGGTCAGGACCATGGGGCAGTGGCGGGTGAGCGCCATGCCGGTTCTGGAGGGCGAGGGGCGAGTGGTCGGTGTGGTCTCCGAGGCGGATCTGCTGCCCAAGGAGGAGTTCCGGGACAGCGACCCGGACCGCTTCGAGCAGTTGCGGCGCCTCCCCGACCTCGCGAAGGCGGGGGCGGTGGCGGCGGAGGAGCTGATGAGCGCCCCGGCGGTCACCGTGCATGCGGAGGCCACCCTGGCCGAGGCGGCCCGGATCATGGCCGTTCGGCAGGTCAAACGGCTTCCCGTGGTCGACAGTGAGGGGAAGCTCCAGGGCATTGTCAGCCGGGGTGACCTCCTGAAGGTCTTCCTCCGGCCGGACGAGGACATTGAGGAGGAGGTGCGCCGTACGGTGATCTCCTATCTCTTCCCCGGGGCGAGCCATGGCGTGCGCGTGCGGGTGGACGAGGGCGTTGTGACTCTTGGCGGGCAGATCCCGAACACCGCAATGATTCCCGTGGCCGCGCGTCTCATCCGGGCGGTGGAGGGGGTTGTGGACGTCGAATGCCACTTCACCGGTGCCGGACAAGGCCACATGGCACGCGGCTCCTGACAACACCCAAGGCAGGCCCTGTCTCCCCGAGCTCCGTGAGCCCGTGGGGCGTGGCGCGCAGGTGGTCAGGGCTGGATGTCGAGTGTGTGGCGGGTGGGGCGGCGTGGTGTTCTGGGGCCTGGTGGGCCGTAGCCGAGGCGCAGCACCATGTGTACGTGTCCCGCTCCTGCCACGGGGTCGCGCAGCGGCCAGCGCAGATCGGGCCATTCGAGGGCCTGGGCGATGAAGGAGCTGGACAGTCCCTCGAGGGTGGCGATCAGCAGGACGCGTTCCATGGCCTGGCCCGCCCGCAGCCAGTCTTTCGGTGTGTCGCCGGGGGTGGCCAGCAGCGCCAGTTGCGGGGAGCTTTCGAAGTCGGCGCTCTCGCGGCCGGGGATCGGTTTGCCGCCCGCGAAGTCCCGTACGGGGGCCTTGCCGCCGCGCCGGCGGGGGCCGAAGGCGTACGGCGGTACGCCTTCGGCGGCGGACCGCGGCGTCTGCTCGGAGAGCCGGGCCCAGTGGGTGAGGTCCTCGGCACTGCCCGAGTCGGTGAGGTTGCGCGCCTCGGCCTCCAGGGTCAGATCCAGCACCGTCTGCAGATGCCACCCGGAGGCGAAGGACAACGAAACACCTTCCGCCCCGGCCGCCTCCCGGAGGGTGGTGCGCACGGGTTCGGGTATCTCGGTCTCGGCGAACGGGGCCCGGCTGGTGTGCCGGGTGTGGACGGCCGGGTACAGGGCGCTCAGGTCGTCTTCGTCGCCGGGAGGGCCGGTCAGTGATACGGCGGCGAGCAGGGTCGGCTCGTCGGGGTCGGGCAGGAGCCGGGTCGTCGGTGGCCGGCCCGTGTGCGCGGCCGCGACGCGCAGGTTCATCAGG
>NZ_MUNE01000324.1 GCF_002154605.1 Streptomyces milbemycinicus
CACCTCTTCCTCGCCGGCGAGCGCCTCGACCCCGAGACCTATCACTGGGCGAGCGATCTTCTGGGCATCCCGGTGATCGACCACTGGTGGCAGACCGAGACCGGCTGGCCCATCGTCGCCAACCCAGTGGGCATCGAGGCGGCTCCCCTCAAGCCCGGGTCCCCCACCCTCCCGCTGCCGGGCTGGGACGTCCGCGTCCTCGACCCTTCGGGCGAGCCGGCGCCCGCGGGCGTCGACGGTGCGATCGTCGTCAAGCTCCCCCTGCCACCCGGCGCACTCCCCACTCTTTGGAAGGACGACGACCGCTACGTCGCCTCCTACCTCTCCGCCTACGCCGGCTATTACCTCACCGGCGACAGCGGCCACATCGACGACGACGGCTACGTCTTCGTCATGGGCCGCACCGACGACGTCATCAACGTCGCCGGACACCGCCTGTCCACCGGCAGCATGGAAGAGGCCCTGGCCGCCCACCCCGACGTCGCCGAATGCGCCGTCATCGGCGTCGCCGACGCCCTGAAGGGACAGGTACCGCGCGGCTTCGTCGTTCTGAAAGCCGGCATCGACCGCGAACCGAGCGAGGTCGAGGCCGAACTCGTCCAGCTCGTACGCGAGCGCATCGGCGCCGTCGCCTCTCTCAAGGATGTCTCGGTCGTAGCCGCCCTGCCCAAGACCCGCTCGGGAAAGATCCTGCGCAAGACGATGCGCGGTATCGCCGACGGCCACGACGAGCCCATCCCCTCCACAGTGGACGACCCCGGCGTCATCGAGGTCCTGCGCCCTGTTCTCCGCCGCGCCGGTCACACCCCGTGAACGGCTGACTCGCGGCCTGGCCGAGGGCGAGCGGTGGGAACCGACGCCCATGTCTTCCTCAGTGATCTCGCTCGGGGCCTCGCACCCCGAGCGAGATCAAATTGGTCGACCTGGTGCGGCAGCACTTGCGCCGCGAGCTTCCCGAGGTGTGGAAGTACGAGGTCGTCGCCGAACTGGCGCCAGTGGTGTTGCCCGGACACATCGCTGCCAGTGTGGATCTTCTTGAGACAGGGGATGTCGACGGCGATGGCTTGAGCGGGCGTTGCCCCCTAGAAGTCACGGTGCCGCCAGGTGGGGTGTCGGTTCACATCGGAGCAGGCTGCTGCCTGCCCCGGACTGTCCTGGTATTACGGGAGGCTTTCGTTTGTGGCCTGCGGTGCGGCCCGGGCCCGCACCGGCCATCACCGCCACCCCAGGGACCCCACTTGTGACCGCCCACCCCGATGCATAGCATTATGGATGTAATTCTATGGATCGCGCCGACAGCGGCTCGGCCGGTAGGGGTCATGACGGGTGCGTTACCGGGCTCGGAAGCAGGAAAACCCGGTACCCCCGTCGACCACTCCCACACGGTGCCCGCCTCTGCCTCTCAGTAATCCACCACCCATCATCTGAGGAATTACCCATGTCCAACGCCCTGTGGAACCCGACCGTCGCCGGAGAGATCACGCTGCCGCACCGGCTCGCCATGGCCCCCCTGACCCGCAGCCGGGCCACCCCGGACGGCGTACCGACCGAGCTGAACGCCGAGTACTACGCCCAGCGCGCCTCGCACGCGCTCATCATCACCGAGGGCACCCAGCCCTCCGCCGACGGCCAGGGCTACCCGGTGACCCCGGGCATCTACACCGAGGAACACATCGCCGGATGGCGCAAGGTCGCCGACGCCGTACACGGGGCCGACGGGCGCATCGTCATCCAGCTGATGCACGCCGGGCGTATCGCCCACCCGGACAACACGCCCCACCGCCGGCAGCCGGTGGCTCCCTCCGCGATCAAGCCGGCGGGACAGACGTTCACCGTGTCCGGACTCCAGGAGATGCCGGAGCCGCGTGAGCTGTCCACCGAGGAGGTCGCCGCGACGGTCGACGACTTCCGGCGCGCCGCCGCCGCGGCCATCGCGGCCGGCGCCGACGGCGTCGAGATCCACGGGGCCAACGGCTACCTGGTCAACCAGTTCCTCTTCCCCAGCGCCAACCAGCGCACCGACCAGTACGGGGGTTCCCTCGACAACCGCATCCGTTTCGCGGTGGAGGTCGCCACGGCCGTGGCCGACGAGATCGGCGCCGGACGCACCGGCATCCGGATCTCTCCCGGCAACCCCTTCCAGCTCAACGACCTCGTGGAGAGCGACCCGCACGAGCTCTACCCGCACCTCCTGCGCGCCCTCGCCCCGCTCAACCTCGCCTACCTGCACGTAGGGCACGGGGGCGACGAGGAACTCCTCTTCACCCTCCGCAAGCTGTGGCCGACGACGCTGTTCCTCAACCGGGCCGGCGCCGACATCCCCACCCGCGTCAAGGACATCGAGGACGGCCTGGCCGACGTCATCACCGTCGGCACCATGGCCCTCGCCAACCCCGACCTCGTCGAGCGCGTACGCGCCGGCGCACCCCTGAACACCCCTGACCCCAACACTTTCTACGGCGGCGGCGCGGCCGGTTACACCGACTACCCCACCTACGAAGCCTGACGAAGGCCCCGGCGCCCGAGGGAACCGACCTCGGGCGCCTCAACACGGCTGCGGCGCACGGCGGCCCGGCGACCCAAGGAGCCAGGGGGCGCCACCGACGTGCACCGCAGCCGCTTCACCTCGTACCCGGCGTTCTGCGCAGAGGACGAAGGAGGCCGGCATCACCGCACAGACATCAACCACCGCCGTTCAACAGCGAGGAGGGATGAGATGGGGGGAGGGATGAGACATCGGTGCATCGGGGGGTCAGGTCCGATTCACCGGTCGCCGCCGAGCCTCACCCTGACAGGGCGGCACCGGGAAGAGCATGCAGCTACTGGTGGCGTGGGCGAGCAAATTGCCTGCCGATCATAATATTACGTGCGTCAGCCCATAGATTAGGCTTGGATGCGAGGCAACGGTCTTACGGAGCGAATGGAGGAAGCTTGTGGTGCGCTACGCCAAGGAGCACAAGCAGGTGACACGGCAACGGATCATCGAGAAGGCCGGCCACCGGTTCAAGCAGGACGGCATCGACGGCTCGGGCATCTCCACGCTGATGTCGGATGCCGGGCTCACCAACGGAGCCTTCTACGCCCACTTCGCGTCCAAAGACGATCTCGTCGCCCATGTCATGGCCGACCAACTGCGCACACAGGTCGCGAGGTACGGCACTCTGCGGCCTGGCCGCCAGGGACTCGAAGACCTGGTTCGCGAATATCTGTCGCCTGAACACCGGGACCACCCCGGCGACGGGTGCCCGTCCGCCGCCCTGCTCGACGAGATCGGCCGCTGCGGGGACGGGCCCAAGCAGGCCTACACCGACGGCGCGCGGGACATCGTGGAAGAGATCGCCGCCCGTCTGGCACCCGAGAATCCGCAGTCCGCTCGCGGTAAGGCCATCGGGCTCTTCACCATGATGGTGGGGGCGTTGCAACTGTCCCGCGCTCTCTCCGACCGCAAGTTCGCCGATGAGGTCCTTGAACAGGGAATCGAGAGCGCCCTCACCTTCATGCGCTGAGGGGGACAGTTCACGGCCGCCCCCAGAGTCACCGGGAGGCTTCTCCAACTTCGCCTCATGCCGACCAGCCGAGAGGCAGGCGTGACCGTCGGCCACGTCTTCGCCCGGCTGAAGAGCTGGAAGATCCGCACAAGCAATGGCCGCACTTCGCGCCTGTCACCGTTCGAGGAACTTGAGAGCCGTCTCCACGAACTGCCGATGGAACTGGAAGATGCCGCCGTGACCGGCATCGGCATAGATCACCAGCTCACCATTCGGCACTCGCCGCGCCAGGTCGGCCGAGTTCTTCGACGGAACCATCCTGTTGCTCTCACCGTTTGCAACGAGTACAGGCTGGTGGATAACGGAGAGATCGTGGGGCTGCTCCAGCCCCCAGCGGTGAATCGCCTTGAGCTGGGCACCATACGACCTGAGGAAGATCGCTTTGTCCCGGTCGTGGGTGCGCTCCTTCAGCCGGGCCAGGACCTCCTTCCCGGCCCGACGCCCGTTGGCGGTGCGGGTGAAGAAGAGGAACTGCTTCGGGTCCTGAAAGGTGAGCAGTCCTCGGACGGTGTCGAGATGGGACAACCGGGTCACGTTCTTGATGCCCTCGCCGCCTGCAGGACCGGTACCCGTGAGGATCAGCTTGCGGACGAGTTGCGGTTCGGTCTGCGCGATCACCTGGGCGATCATGCCGCCCATCGAGAAGCCATGAAGATCTACGTACTCGAACCCGAGCGCCCGGATGAAGGTGACGGCATCCTTCGCCATCGCCTGGATGGTGCGCGGCGTCGAACCAGTGGAAGCGCCGACGCCCCTGTTGTCGAACGTGATGACCCGGCGCTTGGCTGCGATGCCGTCGACGACCCGGGGGTCCCTCTCCCCCTGGCTTCCTAGCAACACCGCTTCATCGGCGACATCGAGGCCATGGCGCAACACCTCATCTACGACGTGGCCGTCGGCCGGTCCTACCTGGGAACCGATCTCCTCGACAGTGCGCCCGATGCGCTCTGCAAGGAACTCCTCGACGGCGAGCACTCCTCCAGCCTCGAGCTGAACAACATCGTCACCGCCAACGGCTCTCCGCAGAGTGCATGACCGCCACGGACCGGACCACCTCTGGCCTGGACTGCGGCTACGTCTTGCACCCGCACAGCAACGAAGTAATCAACCTGTATGACGAGGACATCGGCCCTCTCGTGGGCTGAGGCACCGATCCCCGCGCTCGGTTCAGTGACAACTACGCGCTGCGGGAATCCGACACGCCGCTTCCCGCTACCGCTGCCCTTGCCAGAAACCTCATCCGCCCTGGTAGGGGCCGGTGCATCGGGTTTCCCGAAATCTGGCCGCGGTCGTCTGAGCCGACGCTCTCGCGCAGCTGCCGTCAGCGCGCCGTGATGATCGATCGTGCTGCTGCGACTGGCTTACCTGGGTGTGTCGAACGCGTTCGCGATGCTTCGTCTGCTGCCGATGACCGACCGGGACAAGGACGCGGAGATCCTCGCCCTGCGCCACCAGATCACCGTGCTGGAACGCCAACTCGGCAAGGAAAAGATCCGGTTCACCCCGAGCGACCGGGCATTCCTGGCAGCGCTCCTGCACCGGCTGCCACCGCCCGTCCTGCGAGGGTCACGGCTGCTCGTACGCCCCGACACGGTACTGCGCTGGCACCGCAACCTCGTCGCACGCCGCCACGCCGCCTCCTGCCGGCCCAAACACCCGGGACGACCCCCTACAGTGCGCTCGATCCGCATCCTGGTGCTGCGCCTGGCGAAGGAGAACCCGAGCTGGGGGTACCGACGCCTGCACGGCGAGCTCCTCGTACTGGGGGTGAAGGTGGGCGCGTCCACCGTCTGGGAAATCCTGAAGGAAGCCGGCATCGACCCAGCACCCGAGCGGAACTCCAGCACCTGGGCCAACTTCCTTCGCACCCAGGCTGATGCCCTGCTGGCCTGCGACTTCATGGAAACAGTCACCCTCTCGGGGACACGGATGTACGTGCTCGTAGTGATCGAACACAGCAGTCGCCGGATCCGAATCCTGGGCGCCACCACACATCCGACCGCATCCTGGGTAGCCCAAGCGGCGAAAAACCTCGTCATGGACCTCGAAGACCTCGGCTGCCGGGCACGGTTCATGAATCAGGGACAGGGACGGGAAGTTCCCCGAACTGTTCGATGCCGTCCTCAAGGACGCGAGGATCGAGGTCGTGCTCAGCGGCATCCAGATACCGAGGATGAACTCGATCACGGAAAGGTGGATACAGACCTGTCGCCGCGAGCTCCTGGACCGGACGTTGATCTGGAACCAACGACATCTCCTCCCCACCCTGCGCGAGTTCGAGCAGTTCTACAACGCACACAGACCACACCAGGCCATCGCGAACGGCAGACCGCTGCATCCCTTGCCCCCACCGATCGACGATCCGGACACGTCAGCCCACCTCGACATACGCCGACACGATCGCCTCGGCGGCATCCTCCACGAATACCGACATGCAGCGTGACCTGCACGGATGAGATTTCCGGCAAGGGCAGCTGCGCTGCCACCGTGAGCTACTGCCCTGCCGCCACGCGAAGGCCTCCCGCCCCAAACGGCCGGGACAACCCCGCACTGCACGATCCGTGCGCGCCCTGGTATTACGGCCGGCACGAGAGAAATCCAGCCGGGGGTACCGGCGCATCCACGGCGAACTCACCGCCCGCAGCACAGCGGGGTGCCGCCGGCACCGTGTGGAACATCCTCAAGGACCACAGCATCGACCCCGCACCCGAACGCCAACGCACCACCCGGGCAACCTTCCTACGCTCCCAGACCATCCTCTCCGCCGACTTCTTCGAGACCGAAACCCTGACCGGAGCGACGCTGTACGTCCTCGCGGTGATCGAGCACGCCACCCGCCGCGTGCTGATCCTCGACACAACCGCACACCCCACCGCGGCCTGAGTCACCCAGGCCGCCCCGCAATATGGCCATGGACCTCCAAGCCGCGGGCGCCCACTCACGTTGGGTCCAGGTCGGTGTGCAGCAGGTGGTGGTCCGAGTACGGGGTCGGAAGCACACGGTGCTCGAGCGGGACGATGCCTCGCAGGAAAATGTAGTCAAACTTGCTCTGCCAGTCGGTGGTCGGCTTGCAGGTTCCGGTAGACGAGGGATGACACTGGGGGTCTGTGTCCGCGGCCAGTGCCCACATCCCTGTGAGCTCGGGAGCGTCCGGCACAGCGTTGAAGTCGCCGAGAACGATCGCGCGGTCGTGCCGGGCCACGTCTGCGGCGAGTACGTCGGTCTGGTCTGCCCGGACTGCCTCCTGACGTCGTTCAGCGAGGTGTGTGTTGAAGACCCGGACGAACCGGCCGCCCACACTGGTGGTGACTGCCATGTACCCACGGTCCTCGGATCCGCCGTCGGGGTATTCCACGTTGACCGGGTTCGTCATCGGCGCCGCCGAGAGGACCGCTTGCCCGAATGCCCCCGGACTCCACGGCGCTCCCCCGCAGCGGCCCCAATTCCGAAGAACCATCCCGTACTCGACGTGGTAAACCAGCCCGTAAAAGCCCTCCAGATAGTCCCGCATCCTCTCGACGTCACGCACGCACGCTTCTTGTAGGCCGATCACCTGGGGCGCATACGTGGCGATCTCCGCTGCGCGGTCGACGTTGCTTTCCTCACAGGGGTTGCAGATGTTCCACGTCATGACCCGGTTCGGCACGACACCCCTGACGGCATCGACGGGCAGTGACCTGGCGAGGGGCGCGCCGCTTGGTGCGCTGGGGCCGACGAGCACCATGCAGGCCACGATCACGGCGCCCGCGAACAACCGCGTGTCCCTTCCGAACACCATCGCCTCCTCAGAGTGGATACACGTGGCATCCGACGTCTCCATGCACGAGGTTATGGGACGGAGTTGTGAGCAACATACGCGGTGTGCCGGATCTCATTGCGCTCGGACGAAGCCTGCGCTTGCCGAATGTCTCGTCCGTGCAGGTCACGCGGCATGTCTGTATTCGTGGAGGATGCCGCCAAGGCGGTCGTGGCGTCGTATGTCGAGGTGGCTTAGCTTGTCCGGATCGTCGATTGGTGACGGCAGTGGGTGTAGCGGTCGGGCGTTCGCTATGCCCTGGTGCGGTCGATGGGAGTTGTAGAACTGCTCGAACTCTCGCAGGGCGTGGAGGAGGTGGCGCTGGTTCCAGATCAAGGTCCGGTCCAGGAGCTCGTGTCTGCAGGTCTGCACCCACCTTTCCATGATCGAGTTCACTCTCGGCATCTGGATACCGGTGAGGACGACCTCGATCCCCGCACCCTTGAGGACAGCGTCGAACAGGACTGGGAACTTCCCGTCCCTGTCCCGGATCATGAACCGTGCCCGGCAGCCTACGTCCTCGAGGTCCATGACCAGGTTCCTCGCCGCCTGTGTTACCCAGGAGGTGGTCGGGTGTGCGGTGGCGCCCAGAATCCGGATGCGACGGCTGCTGTGCTCGATCACCGCGAGTACATACATCCGCGCGCCGGAAAAGGTGACCGTCTCAAAGAAGTCACAGGCCAGGAGGGCGTCAGCTTGAGAGCGCAGGAAGCCGGCCCACGTGCTGGAGCTCCGGCCGGGCGCCGGATCGACGCCGGATTCCTTGAGGATCTTCCATACGGTCGAGGCGGCCACCTTCACTCCCAGCACGAGCAGCTCGCCGTGCAGACGCCTGTAGCCCCAGCTTGGATTCTCCCTCGCCAGGCGCAGTACCAGAATCCGGATGGACCGCACGGTACGAGGCCGACCGGGTCGCTTGGGCCGCGATAAGGCGGCATGCCGACGTCTTGCAAGGTCGCGATGCCAGCGCAGCACCGTGTCAGGACGCACGAGCAGCCGCACACGCCGCAGAGCCGGCAACGGCAGCCGATGCAGCAGCGCCGCCAGAAACACCCGATCGCTCGGAGTGAACCGTAGTCGGGCACCATCGAGTTGACGTTCGAGCACCGTGATCTGATGACGGAGAGCCAGGATCTCCGCATCCTTGTCCCGGTCGCTCATCGGCAGCAGACGCAGCAGCACGAACGCGTTGGTCACGCCCAGGTAGGCCAGTCGCAGCAGCACGGTCGAACATCATGAGGCGTGAACCACCGACTACGCGAGAGCGCCTACCCGAGCGACGAGACCGACGACCGCCAGTCCCGATACATGCCTCCGACCAGGGCGGATGACATTCTCGGCAAGCACAGGGCCACCCAGCTTCCGGCCCTCACCTGACGGCTGGCCACCGCCCCGACGACAGCGGAGAGGAGAGGACCGCACCACCCTCGGGCCCGTGGAACCCGACGCCCCCGCAGCGACACTCGACGGCCAGTCCCGACACGGCACGGGCATACCGGGCAGCCAGTCGTCCACAACGTCGCCGTCACCCCTCGGAAGAATCGAGGCCAACGCACGATCAGCGAACTTTGCAATCGCCCTGCGTGCGCCGGGCGGAGCCAACGCTTTGATTTCGGAGCGGATCAGCGCTTCCAGCGTGTCGATCGAGTCGATGCCCCGGTCGTCCCTCCAGCCCGGCATTCTTCAGGCTGCGATAGCCGTGCTCACCAACATGCCCTGACATATTGCTGCACCGTCTTCGGACGGGCACCAACGCTACAGTGTGCTTGACCAACTCGAACTGGCGTGTCAGCCCTGGGCTTTGCGAACGGCGTAGGGCGCGACATGCCAACATTTGCTGAGCCGAAGGATGACGGGCAGTGACGGAATCTGCACTGGTCGGCTGTGTGCCCTGGGACCACTTTGGCATCACGTGTGTGCGCGGGCTCTCGCCGGACGAGGTGCTGTCTCGTCTGAGTGTCACTGATCAGGCGCCGTACCCGTTGTGCACGCCCGACGAGGCGTTGCAACGCTTCGGGTCGGGTGCGGAGACGCCTGCGGCGCGGGTGTGTCGCAGTGGTGAGTGGACCTTTCTCATTGACGTCGACGATCACGGCGTGCTGCTCCAGTCCCTGGTGCTTACCCGCCTGTCCATGAGCACCGAGGCTGTCTCGATCTGGAAACTCCTCGACAGTACGACCCGGATTGCGCATGCGCAATCCGGGGAACTCCTGGCCTATTACGACGCCTGGCATTTCCAGCCGGCAGAGGGGGCCGACCCCTCTTTCCTCAACCGTGCCCTCACCGATGCAGGATTCTTCCTGGAGGAGAATTGGGAGTCCGACGATTGGGAGCCATCCGTTTCTGCGTTGCTGATGCTGGAGCGTGAGTTCGGCCTGGCACTGTCGTCCGAGGTAGCCAAGAGTCCCCTGCCGACGGTCAGCCTTCTGCACCTGCAGGGCTGACCGCCGGGCGGTTCGCCGCCTCAGGAACGGTCGTTCAGAAGGTGATCCTCAGCCAGAACGGGTCGTTGTCCGCAAGCAGCTTGTCCTTGACGAAGACGCCGTAGGCCGAGCCCACGTCCGAGTTGAGCGCTCCGGGAATGTGTCCGCGCACGCATTTCTCGCTGCCGCTGACTGTCCCCGTGGGGGTGACCGTGGGCCAGTCCACCGCAAGATTCCCGCTGGTGTCTGCTCGTACTGCCGTCACCTGCGCGCAGTCCTTCCCGTGATCGACGCTATTGAGGGCACCGCTTTCGTAGGTGCCGGCGAAGGGGAACTCGTCGCAGGTATCGTCTTGAACATTGGGGTCCTTGGTGAACTTGGAAGTTCCACAGATGGCTTGACGGTTGCTTGCCTGCTGAGACGAGTTCTTCAGCCGGTGCAGTGGCTGGCCGGTACCGCGCAGTCCCCAGTGGCCGGAGAGATTGTTCTGGGCCCACTCGAGCATGTCCGCCGAAGAGCCGTACTGAGACCGGGGTATCTGCAGGGTCGGGGTGTACCAAGGCACCACGCATCCTGCCTTGTCGGCGACGGAGATCTTGTTGTCGCAGCGGACTTCGGCTCCGCCCCACGTGATCGGCGGCAGCAGGTCGATGGCGTCGGGTGAGCCGATGGAGAGCTGGTAGTCGAGGTCGATGTAGTCGTAGCCCGTTGAGGGTTGGTCAGTGAGTGTGTAGGTCTTCTTGAGGTTCTGGCCGAGGCTGATGGGGGCCGAGGTCCAGAGCTTCGTGGTTCCAGGGGCGCAGGGGGAGGAACAGCTGGTGGTCCATGACACGCTCAGACCGGCAGGCAGTGTTCCGGTAGAGGACAGCATGGTGATTTGGTCGGTCTCAGTCCGCTGCAGGCTTTTCGTGGCTAAGTCCAGTTGCTGCGCGGTGGCGAACAGGGCGGTGCCGAGGAGCTTGTTGTCGCTGCTGTAGTAGGAGTACTTCACATTTGGGTCGATCTGGCACTGCATGGTGCGGGTGGCGTACCAGTAGCCGTCCTCGTCGCCGGTGCAGTCGTTGACCGGCAGCGGAACATCCAACACCGCGGACGCAGACGCACCGTCCGGTCCGGTAGCTGCGCCCTTGCGGAGGGCAGTCTTGCCTGCGGGGCTCGAATAATCGTCGCTCCTGGTCAAGAGGCATATCTGTACTCGTTGATCACACCGCCGAGGACGCGAGTGCGCAGGACTTTGCGGCTGGCCGGCTTCAGGACTGGAGGTGGTTGTCCGTGAGCTTGGGGAGGTAGTTGGCATCGGGCCCGGTGGGGGCGGTGCGCGTTGCAGTGCCTCTGGTACGTGGCCAGGACCCGGCGCACGTGACCTTCACCGAGGATGAGTATGTGGTCCAGGACTTCTCGGCGGAGAGTGCCGATCACTCGTTCGCAGTGGGCGTTGGCCTTCGGCGCACGGACCGGCGTCTTGACGATCTCGATGTCCTCGGCCTGGAACACGGCGTCGAAGGCGTCGGTGTACTTGCTGTCGCGGTCCCGGATGAGGAAGCGCAGCGAGTCCATCCGTATGCCGAGGTCGGTGGCGAGGTTGCGGGCCTGCTGGGTGGCCCATGCAGTGGTCGGGTGTGCGGTGACGCCGGCGATGTGCAGGCGCCGGGTGCGGTGCTCGAGGAAGACCAGAGCGTGGAGACGTTGCAGGCTGATCGTGTCGATATGGAGGAAGTCGCAGGCGATCAAGCTGGTGGCCTGCGCGGAGAGAAACTCGCACCAGGTTGGGCCGGTGCGGCGTGGTGCGGGGTCGATTCCTGCGGTGTGGAGGATCTGCCAGACGGTGGAGGCGGCGATCGGGTGTCCGAGCCGGGCCAGTTCGCCCTGGATCCGGCGATGGCCCCATCGGCTGTTCTCACGGGCAAGGCGCAGCACGAGGTTCTTGACGGCGGCCTGCGTGGGCGGCCTTCCGGGACCTCGGCGTCGTCGGGAGTAGTCCCATCGGCGGGCGACGAGGTTGCGGTGCCAGGCCAGCCGCGTGCTCGGTGTGACCGGGAAGACCTTGGCCCAGCGGCGGCGGGGGATCAGCGAGGACAGGGCTGCGAACCAGAGACGGTCCGCCGGCTCGTACCGTGCCCACCCCTGCAGCTGGCGTCGTAGCACAGCGTTTTCGTGCCGCAGGACGAGAAGCTCAGCTTCCTTCGAGGTGTCCCGCTGTAGGAGCACTGGTGGGACGGAGAGAAGACGTCGAGTCATCCGGTAGAGAAGCGACACGACCATCCAACCAGGATCGCAGCGCTACGCGGAGGCCGTGGCGTTTTGACCAGCAGCGATGAATATCCGAGCCCCACAACGCACACACCCGAACCTGATCACGAACATCGCCACCACCCACTCCACAGTGCCGGACAGCAAGGCTCTCGACGCCGTCCACCACGCGCTCTAGCAACGCGGCCTGCTCCCCGATGAGCACTGTCCCGACTCCGGCTACGCCACCGCCGAACTCATCCACGGCTCGGTGAAGACCTACGGCATCGCACTGATCACGCCGGTCCTGCTGGACACCTCCCGGCAGGCCAAAGCCCAAGCAGACTTCGCCGCCACCGACTTCACCATCGACTGGGAAGCCGGGAAGGCCACCTGCCCCGCCGGACATACCAGCGCCACCTGGAACCCCGTCGTGAGCGAAGGTATCCCCAAGACCGTGGTCACCTTCGCCGCCCTCGACCGCATCCCCTGCCCCTTCAAACCCCAGTGCACCACCGCGAAGAAGAACCGCCGCCAACTCTCCCTCCATCCCAGACAGATGACCGAGACACTCCGGCACACCCCGAGCCCGGCAGAAGACCAGGGACTGGAACACCGACTACGCCCTACGCGCCGGCATCGAGGGCACCATCCGGCAGGCCACCGCTGTCACCGGCACACGCCGCACACGCTACCGAGGCCTGGCGAAGACCCACCTCGAACACATCTACTCCGCCGTCGCACTCAACCTGATCCGCCTGAATGCCTGGTGAACGACCGCCCCCTGGACCGCACCCGCACCAGCCACCTCACCCGACTCGAGCACACCCTCACCGCATAACCACAATGGGCAACAGGATCGCGCAGGGTTCGATCTACTTCGCCGCCGCGTCCTCTACACCGACCGATCCTTTCCATCACCCTGCGTCACCACTTCGCGACAAGTGGATGAAAGCCATTTCTCTCCGGCCATCAGCCAGGACTCAACTGGCCGCCCTTGGCACGGCCGCTGTCAGCCCACCTCGGGCACCGGGTTCCACCCCTCAGTAGCGGCCGACGCCGTCGGACGGGGACATGCCCAGCGAGGGCGCCCATCCGAACCCCCGCCGCTGCCGTGGGCGGCGGCGCCGGTGTTTCAGAGCACTGATTAACCCCGCGTCGGCCAATACATTTCATGACGCGATTACCACCCAGATGCTCCTTATAGCATAATTTTAGATGCGCAAGCGGACCTCTGCTTCGCCTACGCAGCCCGGCCAGGCCGATGATCGGTAGCAGTCCATGGCACGAAACACGCATAGCACGAAACGGATAACACGCTGGTCCAGGGAGGACAGGCTTCGCGCGCTTGCCGCGTTTGGTGAGGACGTCACGGAGTCCGAGTCCTTGAGCTGCGCCCTGCACCATGTGGTCGCCGAACTCGGAGGCCTGGGCAGCATGGCACATCTGACGGGCCCCTGGGCGGGGGCGGGGCTGCGTTTGCTCGCCGTCGACAGCCTGCCCGCAACGCAAGCGCGGCAATGGGAGGACCGCGTTGTCCGGCATCCGACGAGCCCGGTCGACCGCATGCTGGACGGGAAGTGCCGATGGCGGCCGATACGGACCCGGGACAGCGGCCGCGACCCCGGCACGGACCCGCTTCCGGAACACTCGGGAAGTGCGGCCGTGTCCGGAATCGTCGTGGTCCCGATGGTGTCGCAGGAGCGAGTACTGGGCACTTTGTCCGTCATCTGTCTGGAAGAGGAGCCGACGGCCGAAGAGTGCTCGTTTCTGGAAGAGGTCGCCCACCTCGTCGCCCGGCATCTGGGCCGCTCGCTCACCGCTCCCCGCGGCGCCTCGTCCGAATGGTGGCTGGAACAGGACGGCGGCTCCCGGCTGAGCGAGGCCGCCAAGGCGGTCAGCGTGGGGTCCTGGGACTGGAACATCCGCACCGGCGAGCTTCTGTATGACGAGCAGGCCATGCGGGTGCTGGGCATCGATCCCGACACTTACGACCGGCGGATCGAGTCCTGGGTGGACATGGTGCACCCCGATGACCTGCCGTGGGTGATGGCGGGCACTGACGAGGCGATCCGTACTCGCAGTCTCTACAGGGTCGAGTACCGCATCCGGCGCCCCGATGGGACCTCGGGCTGGGCGCAGGCCCGTGGCCGGGTGATCATAGGTCCGGACGGAGAGCCGGCGCACATGGTCGGCACGGTGTGGGACACCACCCACACTCGGGCCGCCAGGGACGCCGTCGATCATGCCTTGTGGCACATGACGGACGGATTCGCTGCCGTCGACGCCGACTGGAGAATCACATTCGCCAACCCCGAAGCGGAGCGGGCACTCGGACCGGTTCCCGACACCGGAGACCGCTCGCTGTGGGCCATCCCCGCCGCACAGACACCCGGGTTCAAGGAGATGTGCCGGCGCACGATCTCGGAGGGCAGGCCGGTGAGCACCGAGCTGTGCTCGTCCGCCAACCAGCGCTGGTACGGCCTGCGCCTGGTGCCGGTGCCGCAAGGGCTGACCATCTACTCGACCGACATCACCGACAGGAAAATCAGGAACGCGGAACGGGAGGCCGCGGAACGCAGCGCCGCTGAACGCTCCGCGCGTATCGCGCGCCTGACCGGGGCGCTTGCCGAGGCCATCACCATGCGGGACGTCGTGGAGGCGACGGCGGAGCACGTCCTCGCACCTTTCGGAGCCACCAGGCTGGCCGTCCTGACCATGGAGGACCGCTCCCCTCGCGTCGTCGGCTCCATCGGATACGGCGAAACCCAACTGGATGTCTTTCGGGCACATGGCCCACCCTTCACCGCTCCCGTGGCGGAAGTCCTCACCACCCGTGTTCCGCTGTTCATCACGTCCACGGAGGAGCACAGGGCGCGCTACCCGCTTTCCGCTGAGGTCCTCGTCACCGACGAGGACCAGTCCTGGGCCTTCCTGCCTCTGATCGTCTCCGGCCAGGTGACCGGATGCTGCGTGATCGACTTCGCCGGGCGGCAACCGCTCAGCGGCGAGGAACGGACCCTGCTCACCGCACTCAGCGGCTTCATCGCCCAGGCACTCGAGCGCGCCAGGCTCTACGACTCGGAGCACAACCGCGCACAGGAACTACAGCGTGGCCTGCTGCCGCAGAAGCTTCCCCCGCTGCTCGCGATCGGCGCCGCCGCGCGCTATCTGCCGGCCGACCGCCGCCTCGATGTCGGCGGTGACTGGTACGACCTCATCGAGTTGTCCGCCGAACGCGCCGCGCTCGTCATCGGTGATGTCATGGGCCACGGGCTGTCAGAAGCGGCCACCATGGGGCGCCTGCGCACGGCCGTACGCACCCTCGCCGAACTCGAACTCCCTCCCGACGAGATTCTCACCCATCTCAACGATCTCGTCAGCGACCTCAGCGATGACTCCTACGCCACATGTCTGTACGCCGTCTACGACCCCACGACATGCCTGTGCGAGTTCGCCTCCGCCGGCCACCTTCCGCCCGTCGTCATCCACCCCGATCACACCGTGCACATCCCCGAGGTCCCCACGAACTCTCCCCTGGGCGCCGCCACACCACCGTTCGACGTCGTCCAGATCGAAGTACCGGCCAACAGCCTGTTGGCGCTGTTCACCGACGGGCTGGTGGAATCACCCGGCCAGGACATCGACGAGTGCGTCGACCGATTCACCGGAATCTTGGACGCGGCGATAGGCAAGGAGGACCAGCCCAGCCTGGAGACCCTCTGCGACACCATAGTGTCCGCCCTTCTGCCGACCCAGAAGAAGGGCAGGGACGACGCCGCGCTGTTCCTCGCACGCGCTCATGCGCTGACGGCCGAGAACGTCGCTGTATGGCCTCTTCCCACAGCTCCCACGGCGGCGCACCGGGCACGTGAACTGGTCCGTGGGCAACTCCCCCTCTGGCATCTCGACGATCTTGTGATGACCACCGAACTCGTCGTCAGTGAACTCCTCGGAAACGTCGTGCGCCACGCGCGGGGTCCCGTCGCCCTGCGTCTGCTGCGCGGGCGCAGTCTCTTCTGCGAGGTCTCCGACGGAAGCCTCACCACCCCCCACATCCGCAGGGCTTCCGACACCGACGAGGACGGCCGCGGCCTTCAGCTCATCAGTGCCCTCACGCACCGCTGGGGGGTCAGATACGGCGCTTCAGGCAAGACCATCTGGACCGAGCAACTGCTCCACACGCTTCCCGCGATCTGAACTGGCTTTCCTCCCGAGAGCGCACGATCCAGGGCTTTACGGTCCTCGCGAGTGATCGAGGACGGACAACCCGGGCGCAGGTGGCGGGGTTATGTGCAGACCAGAAGTCGACGGCGAGCAAGGTCGACACTTGAGTGTGCAGGAACTGTCGCCGTGCTGGCTCCGAACGATGGACTGCTACCGGATCGTCCGACACCACGTTTCTGCCGTGGCCCGCAAAGCGCTCCAGCGACGGAGCGTCAGCGCTTCGCGTCCTGCCCCTCGTACGTGAACCAGTCCACGTCGACGATTCCGTCCTTGGCGTAGACCCCGGCGACTCTGCCGGTGAAGGACGCTGCGGTCTCCGCGCTCACATAGCGGCCTGAAGGGTGTCAATATCCCGATCAGGCCGCTGAGCTGGGCGTTTCCTGTGGATGGAGAAGTCGTTGGGGTAGCGTGGTGTGGTACTCGTTGAGCAGGCCGCCGAGTAGCTGTCGCCGTCGAACTACGGCAGCAGGCAGGGGGATGACGCTCGGGTGGTCGTCCGGGGCTCGTAGATCGAGGCTGCGGTGGGCCCGTCCGGTGTTGTAGTGCTCGGCGTACGTGGTGAGGACAGCACGGAGGTGTCGTTCGCCGGTGATGAGGAGTCGGTCGGTGCATTCGGCGCGGGCCGTGCGTATCCATCGTTCGGCGAACGCGTTCGACCGCGGGCTCTGCGGCGGAGTCGGGATGACGGCTATGCCGTTGCCGGCGAAGACGGCGTCGAATGCGGCGGTGAACTTGCTGTCCCGGTCGCGGATGAGGAACCGGAAGCACCCAGCTCTGTCTCCGAGGTCCATGAGCAGATTGCGGGCGAGCTGGGTGACCCTGCGCTTGCCGAAAATATCATCCGCCCTGGTGGGAGGCGGTGTGCGCGGTGTACGGGAGGTCGACCGGCGTAGTCGCCCGAGCGGGCGCTCTCGCGAGGCTGGCGCTTACCGAGGCAAGATGATCGACCGTGTTGCTGCGACTGGCCTACCTGGGCGTGGCGAATGCGTTCGCCATGCTGCGCCTGCTACCGATGGGCGATCGAGGCAAGACTGTCGAGATACCAGCCTTGCGCCACCAGATCATGGTACTGGAGCGCCAACTCGGCAGGGAGCGGGTGCGGTTCGCCCCGAGCGACCGGGCATTTCTGGCGGCGCTGCTGCACCAGCTCCCCAGGGACGTGCTCCGCGGGGTGCGGCTGCTGGTGCGTCCGGATACGGTGCTGCGCTGGCACCGTGACCTTCTTGCACGCCGCCATGCTGTCGCCTCCCGGCCCAGGCGCTCGGGACGGCCTCGGACCGTGCACTCGGTGCGGGCCCTGGTGTTGCGCCTGGCGCAGGAGAACCCTGGCTGGGGGTACCGGCGCCTGCACGGTGAACTGCTCGTCCTGGGCGTGAAGGTGGCCGCTTCCACCGTCTGGGAGATCTTGCAGGAGGCCGGCATCGATCCGGCACCCGAGCGGTCCTCCAGCACGTGGGCGGACTTTCTGCGCTCCCCAGGCCGAGGCCCTGCTGGCCTGTGACTTCTTCGAAACGGTCACGCTGTCCGGGGCTCGGATGTACGTGCTGGCCGTCATCGAGCATGCCAGTCGACGGATCCGGGTCCTGGGTGCCACCGCGCACCCGACCTCAGCGTGGGTGGCACAGGCCGCGAAGAATCTCGTCATGGATCTTGAGGACGTAGGCTGCCGGGCGCGTTACATGATCAGGGGCCGGGACGGGAAGTTCCCCGACCTGTTCGATGCCATCCTGGTGGATACGGGGGTCGAGGTCGTCCTCAGCGGCGTTCAGATGCCGAGAATGAACTCGATCATGGAACGGTGGGTGCAGACCTGCAGACGGGAACTCCTGGACCGTACTCTGATCTGGAATCACCGGCACCTGCTCCACGCCCTGCGCGAGTTCGAGCAGTTCTACAACGGACACCGACCACACCAGGGCATCGCCAACGCCCGCCCACTGCACCCATTACCTGCGCCGATCGACAATCCGGACACATTAGCCCGCCTCGACATACGACGACGTGATCGCCTCGGCGGCCTCCTCCACGAATACCAGCATGCCGCATGACCTGCACGGATGAAGTTATCGGCAAGCGCAGCGCTGTCAAGCTCCTTACGAGGCCACACACGGCAGCCGCCAAGCGTCAACGCGGTGCTCCCGTAAGCGCATCCGTCGCAGCTTCCTGGTCCACGACAGGGACAGCAAGTACACCAAGTCGTTCGACGCAGTCTTGGCTGGCACAAGCACCCCGCCACACCTACACCGCACGCGCATCTTCGGCAGCCTCATCAATGAGCACAGTTACGCGGCCTGACCAGCAGCGATGGTTTTCTGAACGGCCAGGACTCTGTCGCCCGAATCGTGGTGAGACCTGATTCGATCAGCCTCACCTGCGCGTTCGTCGTGAGCGGCCCACCGGTTTCACCAGGCCGACCGAATCGGGCGACAGAGTCGCACAGGGTCGCACGGGACCTGGGGCCCCGGGACATCACAGCCAACGTCGTGGAAGCCGGACTGATGGAGGGAGGCATGGAAGGGCCGGGCCCCGAGACCCTCAAGGCCCTGGTCAGCTCGCTGTCCCTGCAACGCATGGGGCACCCCGACGAAATCGCCGCGGCGATCGCCTTCCTGTCGAGCCCCGCCGCGTCGTACGTCACGGGCGCGGTGCTGGACGCCCACGGTGGCTACAACGCCTGAACCCGAACCCCTGCCGCGCGCCCCGAAGGACATCGCGCCTTCGGGGCGCGCACCGCCGACGACCCGCGACAAGGCGTACGACTCGAAGGCTGTGCGCGGTGAGCTGCGACGCCGCTGCATCCAGGCGGTGATCTCCCGCAAGGGCTCCCCGAACATCAAGGGCCTGGGCAAGCTCCGCTACGTCGTCGAGCAGACCTTCGCCCTGCTCCACCAGTTCAAACGCCTCGCGGTCCGCTGGGAACGACGTATCGAACTCCACGACGCCTTCGTCTCGTTGGCTTGCAGCCTCATCTGCTGGACACGCCTCAAGAAGACCGGATCGTGATCGCGTTACGAGCTCTAAGGAGAGCGGCCCCTGACGAACGATCTTCTCCGCGGACTGCCGCCCACGACCAGGGTGAGTCCCCCGAGTACGGGTCACACCAGCCCTTCGACCTGCGCCTTCAAGTTGGCGGAGGCTCAGTCGTGCCGACCCGGCCGCCTGGATGTCGTTTGCGGTCTGCTACGAGGAGTCGCCGGGTGACGGCTTCAGTAGCCGACGGTGAAGCGGCGGTTGAGGTGCCGGGGGTTCTCGATCTCGTCCACAACAGCGACGGCGTAGTCCTCATAGGAAATGCGGGCTTGGCCGTCCTCGCCGGTGACCGGGTGGTCCAGGCCCGTACGGTAGCGGCCGGTGCGCTCACCGGGCGCAAAGTGCACGGGCGGCGGGGAGAGGTAGGTCCAAGTGACGTCGTCACCAAGGCCGAGGTAGGCGTCGAGGGCCTGGATCTGGCCGATGGCGTAGGGCTTGAATTCCTCCGGGAAGCCAGGCGCGTCGAAGAAGCGCACACCATCGGCGTTGAGAAGGCTGGCCCCGCCGCCCATGTGCAGGATGCGAGGCCCGGCCGGGGCGAGGGCCCGCCCGGCTGAGGCGACGGACGCCACGGCATCGGTGTACAAGTGGGCGTCGGGCCCGCCGACGGTCAGCACCAGCGCGTCGGCGCCCTTGGCCAGGTCGGTAACCGTTCCGGGATCGGTGACATCGCCGGACACCAACCGCACCCCGGCGGGCACGGAAGCGATCCGGGAGAGGTCCCGGGCCACCGCGGTCACCTCATGACCGCGTGCGGCAGCCTCCGCGACGACACGGGAGCCGGCCTTTCCGGCGGCTCCGAACACCACGATCCTGCTCATCGTCCTTGTTCTCTTTCCTTGTCCGGTACGGCGATTCAGGGTCCTGTATGGCAGTTCAGGCGCCCTGCGCGCCGAAGAGGTACTGGTTGCCGATGTCGATCAGGAACGGGCCGCCGTAGGACGGGTAGCGCTCCAGGATCGCCTTCTTGTACGCCTCACCGTCGTCGCCGAGCAGTTCGCGCGCGGCGGCGAGGTAGCCGCGCAACTCGGTGTAGACGGCCGGTGTGGCGGGCAGGCCGTGCCCGGCCAGGATCGTGTCGTACGAGGTGTCGGCGGCCAGGGCGTCGAGGGCCCTCTGCCAGCCGTCGATGTCGTTGTTGCCCAGGAACAGGTGAGTGGCGTGGTAGACAAGGTCCTGGGCGACCAGGACGCCCTGCTCGGGCAGCCTGATGACGAGTTCGTCGGCCGCCTCGCCGCCTGTCAGGGCCTCGAAGACGAACGGCACGCCGTCGATGACCTCGGTACCGGGGCTGATCTCGACGGTCGGCGTGACGTCGGTGACCGGGACGAGTGTGCCGGTCGGGTCCTGGGCGTCGCCCTGGGCGACGATCTGGTCGCGCACGGCGGGCAGCGCGTGCACGGGCGCCCCGAAGCGGGCCGCACCGTGGAAGTGGTCTGGGTGGGCGTGCGTGACGATCAACCGGTCGATCGGCTTACCCAGCCCCTTGGCGTAAGCGACGACCTCGTCGGCGTACCCCAGCGCGTACTGCGCGTCGACGGCCACGATCCGGGCCGGGGTCTCGATCAGCTGGGTGGTGACATTCAGACTGTCGTCCGGTGCCATGTAGCTGTGGACGCGGACGGCGCCCTTCTCGATGACCGTGACAGTACCGTTCATGCTGCGCTTCTTCCTGGTCGGGCGGTATCCGATCAACCGTCGTTGCTTACACTGTCGCCCGTGCACCACGACTGCGCGAGATAAGCTGGAGACCCTTGATGGTCAAAGACGGACATGAGCGAGGTCCTCCATGTCGGCCTCCGAAGCCGCCGCCACCACCCATGACGGATCGATCCCCGGGTTCGGCTTCAACCCGCCCACCGCGCCGGTCGCCGGGTTCGAGCTGACCGAGCTGGCCAGCCTGCACGAGCGGATGGCCGACGGCAGCCTCCAGCGCGTCCATCGGGTCGACTTCCACACGGTCACCCTGATCACCGAGGGCAGCGGGGAACACGCCGTCGACTTCGTCACCTACCACTGCCGCCCCGGCACACTGCTGTGGATCCGCCCCGGCCAGGTCCAGCGCTTCGGCCGCCCCGGCACCATGACCGGCACCCACCTGCTGTTCACCCCCACCTTCCCTCCCCACCTGGCCGGCACCGACCGCGTCGTGCGCGAGTGGTACGGCCCCGTCTGCCGGCAACTGGGCACCGGCCACGAGTACGCCGCCCTGTCCGCCCTGCTGAGCAGGGTGCGCGCCGAGTTCACCCGCCCGGACGGCACCGTGTCGCAGGAGATCCTCCAGCTTCTGCTCGCCACAGTGCTGCTGCACATCGACCGGCTGCCGCAGCCGGGGACGAACGGCGACCCGCACGCCGGCGGCGAGGTCTACGCCCGCTTCCGCGCCCAGCTGGAATGCTCCTATGCCACCACCCGCCGCGCCGAGGACTACGCCCACCGTCTGGGCTACACGGTCAAGACCCTCACCCGCGCCTGCCTGGCTGCCACCGGACAGCCCGTCAAGCAGGTCATCGACGCCCGGGTCGCCCTTGAGGCCCAGCGGCTGCTCGCCCACACCGACGAGCCGGTCGCGATCATCGCCCGCCGCCTGGGCTTCTCCGAACCCACCAACTTCGGCAAGTTCTTCACCCGCCACACCGGGACGACGCCGGGTGCCTTCCGCCGCACCCACCACGCCGCGCAGTGAGCCGCCGTACCCAGGAGTCGGCTCAAGCCCGCTCATGGCCATGCCGGCGAGCAGCGCGGTGGCGCGCGGACCGCGATGGCGCTCCTGCTCCCGGCCCCTGCTACGACATGGGCACCCATGCCGTGGAGCTGCTGTCTGACCGGCCGGGCAACGCGCTCTGCGCTGCCCGGCCGGGCGCCGGGCGTGGACAGACGATGGCCGCGTGGCCGGCGCACACGCCCAGGACGGCCAGGGCGGGCAGGAAGAAGGGCCGCCGTCTCCCCGCGGACGGCGCCCCTTCGGTTCAGGAAGTCGTTGTGGCGGCGGCGGTGGTGGTCACATGTGCGCGACCGGTGCGGCGTCCGCGTCCCACGCGGGGACACCACGGCGGAACAGAGCGAGGGCGATCACCGCGCCGACGGCGAAGAGGCCCGCCGACCACCAGAAGGCGGTGGTGTAGCTCTCGATCGTCGCCTGGGCCTGCACCAGCTCGCTGGTCACGTCCTTGCCGGCCAGGTAGTCGGTGGCCGCGCTCGCCGCGAGGGTGTTCAGCAGTGCGGAGAAGGCGTCGAGTCACCTGGTACAGAAGCGACACGATCATCCACACATGGTTCAGCTCTCTGCATGCCGTTGGTGGCGTTCGACCAGCAGCGATGAATAACCGAGCTCCACAGGCCCGTGCCTCCTTGGGCGCCCTCCACCACGAGCTTCAGCGCTTCGCTGTCGTGAGTGTTGGCCGCGGAGACCGCAGCCAGGTCGCACCGTGAAAGTATCCTGTCCACCGGAGCCGAGTTCGCCCCGGAAGGCCATAAACGTTCCCAGTGCTGCTGATTGTACCGATCCGGCCCAACAGGTATCGAGGGAACTTACCAGTGCGCGTTCAGGAAGGCGGCGTGCAGCCTCTTGATCACGCGGCGGGAAGTGCGCCATAGTGAGGGCTGCACAGACTACTGTTCGGACTTCCAGGGCGGCACTGTCCGCTCGTTGCCATAACGTCGACAGCATCGTTAACAGCGATTAATTCAGAGGGCACCGAAAAAGGGGGGGCGGAAAAGCGGCGATGAAAGTATCCAGTCGCCGCCGAACAGCGGAGCCTTTTGGTCCATCAATGCAGTGGCGCGACCCCGGTCGGTCGCACGGTCAATCCGCGCAACCTGCGCGGTCACGGGAGTCGGTGCCGTAGGGACGGGGGTCTTCCTTCCCGTTTCCGTTCTCTACCCGATGCGCGTACTCGGCCTGTCCGAGGCAGTGATCGGCACTGTTCTGGCCGTCGCCACCTGCCTGACAGTGGCGCTCCCCACGCTCGTGAACGCCTGGATCGGGCAGGCCGGATCCCATCGCCTCGTCGTCGGCTTATCCCTACAGATGGCCGCCATGGCCGCCTAGCTCCACGCCGACGGTCCGGTTCCTGTCTTTCTCGTCGTGCTCTGCACCGCCGCGGGGCAGCGCGTCTACTTCGCGTCAATGTACGGCATGCTCGCAAACCTGGCACCGAGCGGCCCGCAGGACAGGTACTTCGTCGTCGGCCATTCTCACGACGTTGAGCCGGAGTTGGCCCCGCCGTGTTCTGCGCCCCGCCGACACCACGCCCGATGCGGAAAGCACCCTCGTTCCGACTTGAAGACGCTCCCACGCCTTACGAAGCGCCGGACCGAAAGAAAAAGCACCGGCTCAAGAGAAAGGGAAACCGATGACCGTCCCGCTCGACGATTTCCTCGGCGGACTCTACCGCACCTTCGGTCCACCCAAGGCCATGGGTGAATCGGCACCCGCCTCCGACCGTCCTCACTTCTTCCTGCACCGTAATTTCCTTGGTGAACAGGACCTCGCTATCCTGTTCAACACCAAGCGCTGCCGCTACCAGTGCAAATTCTGCGCTCTGCCGTTCAAATCGTCGCGTGAATGGATTCCCAAGGAAGGGGTTCTCGCCCAGTTTCGGTATGTCCTGGAGGAAGACAAGCATGCGCTCGGCGTCCTCGAGCGCGTCACCATCGCCAACGAGGGCTCCGTCTTCGACCAGACCACTTTCCCCGCCGACGCACTCATCCAGATCACCGCTGCCACCCGCAAGCTCCCCCGCGTGCGCAAGATCGTGCTGGAGTCCCGCCTGGAGTTCCTGCGCGCCGAACAGCTCAAGGAGATAGCACAGAACAGCGGCAAGCAACTCGACATCCTCACTGGCTTCGAAACCCTCGACGAGGACCTGCGCGAGCGGGTGCTCGGCAAACGCGAGCCCCTGGACGTCTTCCTGCGCGGCCTTGACGTGGTGGCCGAGGCCGACTGCGAGCTGACCGCGTACGTCCTGTTCAAGCCGGACCCGGTGATGACCGACGAGGAGGCGTGGGCCGAGGCCGAGTCCTCCATCGACTACCTGCACGAGCACTGCGCCGCGCGTGGCATTCCGCTGACGATCCGCCTCAACCCGATGTACGTCGCCCACGACACCCAGTGGGCCCGCCGCGCGGAGAAGGTCGAGAATTACCAGCCGCCGCAGCTGTCCGACATCATCACCCTCGCCGAGCGCAAGCGCGCCCAGGGCATCGCCGTCTACCTCGGCCTGACCTCGGAAGGCCTGTCCGATGAGGACAAGACCTACCGCGCCAGGGAGGATTTCACCCGCCAGCTCCTCAAGCAGGGCATCGTGATGAACGGCGACGGCTCCGTCAGCTCCCGTCATCACCTGCTGCCCCTCGTCGAGGCAGGCGATCCGACGCCCGAGCCCTTGCTGGAGAGCAAGTGACCGCCCCCGCCCAGGTTGCGCTTGCCGAGAATGTCATCCGCCCTGGTCGGAAGCCTGCACCTGGACTGGCGGTCGTCGGCCTCGTCGCCCGAGTAGGCGCTCTCGCGTAGCCGGTAGTCGACACGTCATGATGATCGACCGTGCTGCTGCGACTGGCCTACCTGGGAGTGACCAACGCGTTCGCGCTGCTGCGTCTGCTGCCGATGAGCGACCGGAACAAGGATGCGGAGATCCTGGCCATCCGCCATCAGATCACAGTGCTCGAACGCCAACTCGGCGGTGCCCGAGTACGGTTCACCCCGGGCGACCGGGCTTTCCTGGCGGCGCTGCTGCACCGGCTACCGTTGCCAGCTCTGCGGCGTGTGCGGCTGCTCGTGCGTCCTGACACCGTGCTGCGCTGGCACCGCGACCTCTCCAGGCGCCGTCATTGCAGGTGCCGGATATTACGTCCGTGCAGGTCACGCACTCGGTGAGCTTGGAGAAAGGTCAACACAATCACTCCTCTCCTCCCGTGAGCCAAGACTGGGCATAGCGCGTCCGCGCCGACCGGCGAGATGCTTGACCGTGCTGCTGCGACTCCTCTACCTCGCCCTGTCGACGATGTTCACGTTCGTGCGGCTCGTGCCGATGAGCGATCGCGAGAAGGACCTGGAGATTCTGGCGCTGCGCCACCAACTCGCCGTGCTACAGCGCACGGTAGACCGTCCACAGCTGACCTGGCCCGACCGGGCACTCCTCGCAACCCTGCTACACCGCTTCCCACGAGCACGGCTCCGCCGGCTTCGCCTGATCGTCTCTGCGGACGCTCTCCTGCGCTGGTACCGCGACCTGCTCCGCCACCGCCACGCGAAGGCCTCCCGTCCCAAGCGCCGCGGCCGGCCCCGTACCGTCCGCTCCATCCGGCTCCTGGTTCTGCGACTTGTACGGGAGAATCCAAGCCGGGGCTACCGGCGCGTGCACGGCGAACTCTGCGCCCTCGGTATCAAGGTCGCCGCCTCCACCGTGTGGAGCATTCTCAAAGAGCACGGCATCCCGCCCGCACCCGAGCGGGAACACACGACCCGGGCGGCCTTCTTACGCTCGCAGGCCGGCGCCATCCTCGCCGCCGACTTTCTTCGAAACCAAGACCCTGACCGGGGCACCCCTGTACGTCCTCGCCGTCATCGAACACGCCAGCCGACGCATCCGCATCCTCGGCACAACCGCCCACCCGACCGCGGCATGGGTGACCCAACTCGCCCGGAACATGATCATGGACCTCCACGACGCAAACGCCCGGGCGAAGTACCTGATCCGGGACCGGGACCCCCGCTACCCAGCTGCCTTCGACGCACCCCTGCAGGCCGAGGGCATCAAGGTCATCCAGACCGGCGTCCGAATACCCCGCACGAACGCCACCACAGAACGATGGGTACGGTCATGCCGGGCCGAGTTCCCCGACCGCACCCTCATGCGGAACGAGACCCACCTGCTCCACGCACTACGCGAGTACGAGCAGTTCTACAACGATCACAGACCCCACCGCTCCCTCAAAGGCGCCGCGCCTCTCCGCCCGCTACCCGCGCCGGTCGTCCAACCGGACAGGCTCGCCCACCTCGACGTCCGCCGACGCGACCGCCTCAGCGGCATCCTCCACGAGCACCACCATGTCGCATGAACTGCACGGACTTACTTCTCGGCATCTACACCGCCGCCAGATCACCACCGACCCGCTGCCTCTGCGGATGATCCGCGCAGGCGCTTCCCCTCGTCGTCATCGATCTCGCGGACGCATACTCGCTCAGCCACCAGCCCAGCTTCCCTGCCGCGCGCTGCCGGCGAGTGTCATTCCGTCGGCGTTCCGATCCGCAGCCGGTTGGCGTCAGGGTCGCGCAGCTCAATCTCACGCGCCCACGGAGCGTCCTTGGTCTGCACACCGAACTCGGAGGCGATGGCCTCGACATTACGAATGCGCAGGTAGACCAACGTGTCGGGTCGGGCATCGCCCTTGTGCTCCGATAAGAACAACCGCATCCCGCCCCGGGCGAGCTCGACGAACGCGGGAAGTCCCGGCTCGAAGCGATGTTCCCACTGCTCGGCGAAGCCCAGCCGCTCGTACCAAGCGACCGCCGCCGCAGCGTCCTCGACGCGAAGAATGAGAATGACTTCTTCGTCCATGGAGTCATCGTCGCAGACCACCCACGGCGAACGTTGCTTGATGGGGCACTAGTACTGCAACGGTGCTTGACGTGACTGCTGGCCAGTTTCAGGGGCTGTGTCCGCGTCGTTTGTAGTGACTGACGCGGGCCTGGTGCTGGCGTCGGCGGCGCCATGTCGACCAGTGCAGGATGTGGTCGACGGGGATGGGGCGGCGGTTTGTGAGTCGGGCGATCAGGCGCCGGATCTCGGCGAGGCTGAGGTGGATGAGCTGGGAGGATCCGTTTCTGCTTTGTCGGCGTCGAGTCCGCGGGCGCGCAGGACGGTCAGGCAGGCGTGGGCGGCCATGGCCAGAGTCATGTGGCGGTGCCAGCCGGGGTAGCGGCGGACTTGATAGTCGTCCAGGCCGCATTCCTGCTTCGCGGTCTGGAAGCATTCCTCCACGGCCCAACGGCTGCCCGCGATGCGGATCAGCTCGTCCAGGGTGGTCCCGGCCGGGCAGTAGGCGATGTAGTAAGAGATCTCCTCGGGCCGGCTGACGCTGCGGCGGGCGATGACCCAGTGCTGGCGGTCCTCGCGGTGCCAGGGCCGGACCTCGACGCGGGCCCAGTCATAGATCCGCGGGCCATGCGCCCCTGTGCCGCACGAGCGGCGCTTCCACTTCTGTCGTGGGAGGCCGGGGAACAAGTCGTGGACGGGGTGGTCGATGGCCCAGCGGGTGACGACGGTGTCGTGCCGGGTGGTGGCCATGACGTGGAAGACATCGGCCTGTTCCAGCTCGGAGCGCCAGCCCTTGCTGAAGCCGTAGGCGGCATCCGCCGTCACCCATCCGAACGGGATCTTGTCCCTGATCGCTCGTCTGACCATCGCCTTGGCCATGGTCACCTTCGTCTCGAAGGCGACACTGTCGTCGATACCGGCCCGTCGGCACCTTTCCCGGTCGTCTGTCCATGACGTGGGCAGATACAAGCGGCGGTCGATCAGCGTGCGTCCGCGGTCGGTGGCGTAAGCGAGGAACACGCCGATCTGGCTGTTCTCGGTGCGTCCGGCGGTGCCGGAGTACTGCCTTTGCACGCCGGCCGAGCGGATGCCCTTCTTGAGGAAGCCGGTGTCATCGACGATCAGAACGGCGTCCCGGTCTCCGAGGTGTTCGACGACGTAGTCACGTACGTCGTCCAGGACCTCGTCGGCGTCCCACTCGATCCGGTTCAGCAAACGATGGATGCGGTCGGGCCCCGCGTGTCCGGCTTCTTCCGCGAGCGTCCAGCCGTTCTTCCGCTCCAGCGGAGCAATCAGCCCCCGCATATAGGCGAGCGCCGACTGGCGCGGCTCCTCCCGGCTGAACCGGTGCACGAACCGCTCGTGCACCGCACTCAGTTCACCGGCCCACAACCTGACATCAGCAAGGTCCCCACCCATAACCAGACCAACGACTGATCTGGCCAGCAGTCACGGCAAGCACCGTTGCAGTACTAGGGACTGTACCGAGTTGCGATCTTTATGTGAGGGTGCGGAGCCAGATGACCGCGCCGCGTAGGTGGAGTCCGGCGAGGTAGCTGACCGGGGTCTTGTCGTAGCGGGTGGCGAGCCCGCGCCACTCCTTGATCTTGTTGATACAGCGTTCCACTGTGTTGCGGTCACGGTAGAGCTCGGTGTCATGGGCGAGGGGGCGCCCGCCCCGGCGCCCCTTCTTCTTGCGGTTGGCCGCCTGGTCGGTCTTCTCCGGGATCACGCGCGGATCCTGCGTCTTCGCAGGTAGGCGCGGTTGGCGCGGGAGGAGTACGCCTTGTCTGCGGCCACGGCGGCGGGGCGGGTGCGGGGCCGGCCGATCGGGCCCCGTACCTTGATGCGCTCCAGGACGGCGGTGAAGCGGGGGCTGTCGGCGGCCTGGCCGGGGGTGAGCACGAAGGACAGCGGGCGGCAGCGGCGGTCGGCCGACAGGTGCACCTTGCTGCTCAGCCCGCCGCGTGAGCGCCCCAGTTCGGCGGCGCGAAGCCGCGCTTTACGGCGCCGATGCAGGCGTCGTCGCTCGTTGCGGACGGGATCCGCCTGCTCGTCCGGCTCGGCTACCGGGGCGTTCTGTCCCTTTGGGGAAGCCCCTTTTTCTCCGCGACGGCCTTCTCCAGAGCTTCGAGCAGCTCCGCATCGACCGTCATACCGGCGGCGTGATGGTGGGCCCAGGCCACGGTGGAGTCCACGCACACCAGGCCGAGGTCCGCCTGACCGCGCACGGCGGCCTCGGCGATCACCGCTTCCATCAGCCTCTGGAAGACCCCGGACCTGGCCCAGAGGTGGAACCGCCCGTAGACGGTGGACCACGGCCCGTACCGCTCGGGCATGTCCCGCCACGGACCGCCCGTACGGAACCGCCACATCACGCCGTTGACCAGTCTGCGCAGGTCAGGAATGGGACCGCGTTCGCCCAGCGGCAGCAGCGGTTCGAACACAGCCCACTCGTCGTTCGTGAGATCACCCCGGGTCATCCCGCCTGTCTACCGTCCCAGCCCGGCCGGGACGACGAAACAAGAAACCCGTGATCTCAACTCGACACGGTCCCTGGGCCCCACAGATTGATCAAAGCCCGATACAGCCCTGGCCCAAGATCAAGCGCCTGCAGTCATCCGCCACTGTTGGCGACGCGCGCAAACCCTACGATCATCGACCATGACGCAAGACGAACCCGCCGAACATCGGCAGTTTCTCGACGCCGTTGCCCGAGCGTTGACCGAAGAGGACGACATCTGGCAGTTCCACACGCCGCCGGGCGGGTCCACGCTGGTGGCCCGCGCAGACGACGAGGCGGTGGCGCTCATCGCCGCGGGGTCGCTGGATGCAACGGTCACCGTCGACGACATCGCGCGCGTGGCGGACCTTGCCGCCCGGGTGGGAACGACCCCCGCTCGCGAAGGGCGGCCCGCAGCGTTCGTGTGCTCGCGCCGCACACCGTCCGGGGACGCCGTTCAGGCCGCCTACCTGCGTAACCTGCGGATCCTGAGTGTTCACCCTACGGGTGAGGGCTCCTGGGGCTACGACGTGGCCATCCTGTCCAGCCACGGCTTCACGCAGCCGCAGAACACTGCCACGCTCAGCAAGCAACAGTGGGGAGACGTACATGCCGACATTTACGACGCGGTCTTCCACGACGCCCAGCAGACGCCGATCGCCTCATTCGCGGGCATGCGCGCCGAGTTGGCCTGGCAGGAGGAGTCGCATGTCTCCTCCTGGGGGAACCCCTGGGGCTCCCGGCATTTCAAGCTGCCCGCCGGGACCTCGATGACCATCCCCGGCCGCCCCTCAGTGCCCGTCACCGGCGTGACTCTGCAGTTCCACAAGGAGACCCGTCCGCTACGAGCCACACGAGAGGAAAGTGCCTTCGCCGAGCTCGCATCCGACTGGCTGTGGGGCTGACGAGCTTCCACCCACCACATGATCACAACTGGAAACACGGCCTAGGTCGAAGGAACCGGTCTACAACCCTGCCTGAACGTGCCGCTTGTCACATCCGGTTCGGGGCGCATTGGTGAATCGCCCCAGTTCGGGACCTTGTTGGCCAATGCTAGCGCCACATAAGAGTGATCCCTGGCGCGACAATCACGAACACTCGTACGCCCCATCCCCGGGTATACGCGGGGATGGGGTCAAAAGGGGAAAGGTCAACCTTGTTTGGCTTATTCAGAAGAAGACGCTTCCTGTCGAAAATCGCAGTAGGCACTGCGGCCATCATGCTCATCGGGGGAGGCGGCCTCGCAACCGCCGCCGACAGCGGCGACGGCACCCCTGACTGGGACTACGCCCCGTCCTCCCGGCCAGCGGCAGGCCCCGAGGCCCACACCATGGCCAACAACAACCGGCCCGTCTCCGGAAAGAACCTCAAGGCTGGCCCGCCGGGCACCAAGGACTCGGCCGGCGTGTGGCAGGTCAACCGCACCGACGTCACATTAAGCAACACCGTCACCGTCACCGACGCCGACGGCGACGACGCGGACCTATCGTTCCAGGTGTACACCACCGACGCCAACGGCAACCCCAAGGACCAGGTCCAGCTCACCGACCCCGAAACTGGCAATCCCGCCAGCTACGGTGTGGTGGTTTCCGACTTCGTGGCTTCCGGCGGAACGGCACAGGTAACTCTTCGCTATGGCGACCTGAAGACGAACACCACCTATGCCTTCCGTACCAGCGCATTCGACGGCAGCTTGTATGAGACCGAGTGGTCCGCCTGGGCGAAATTCCACACCCGCGGCAGGCAGCTGAGCATCACCTTGCCTGAGCCGGACAAAAACGCGCCGACGGTCGATCTCGACTCCTATCAGGAGTACCAGACCGCCCGACGGAACATGCCCGAACCCTCGGCCAGCAGCACCACGAGCGCGCCGGACAAGCCGACCGGCCAGTGCAGCGACATCGGCAACGACAAGATCGGCTGCATCGCGATCGGCAAGCCAGGCGACCTTACCGCCGAGCAGCAGGCATCGGTGGCCAAGCGCATGCATGCCACCATGGCAGGCGACGACCTTGTCAGCTGGTGCAGCAACCTCAGTGCGGGCGCGGACTACTTCAAGCGCACCGAAGCGTGCATGAAGAAGGCCACCCCGATCCACTCCTACACTTACAGCAAGCTGCCCAGCGGCGAGACAATCCTAGTGGGTGAAGCCACGTTCGCCTCGGAGATCCAGTTAAAGCTGGATACGTCCTCCACGGCAGTGCAGACTTCGACTCGCTGCGGGCGACCTTGGCCGCCTTGCAGCAGTACTTCGGTCTGTCGCTGCCACGCGAGCAGATCATGAATGATCGGCTGCCCGCCGCAGTGACAGCCGCCGTGCCGCCAGAAAACCTCGGAGACTGACAACCAAGTTGGCATTGCGCGCCTTGGACACCGATACACACCCCATGAGCGGGGCACACATGCCAGTCGTCATGGACGAGCCCAAAGACATTACGGTCACGGCTGCTGCGGTGGCTTCGAGTCGGGTAGCGCTGGCCATGGGGTGATCCTCTCGGCAAGTCCGGCGGCGCTCGGCCGCTGCGCGTCGGCGACGCGTGAATCGTGGTTCTGGATCACTTTCAGTGCCGGAGCCATGGAGCAGGGGCTGTTGCATGATCGCCATCTGTCCGGAAGACCGGGCTGGTCCGGAGTCGGGGTGGACGTCCCGGTTCGGGCAGGGGTCGAACGCAGTGCAGGCACGGTCTCGGTGATCATGTGAGTGTCGAAGTCCCATGAACACTTGGCGAGTCCGTGCCTGCTCCTGCATCTTCCCCCATGCTCACCGCGCTGGGCCAACTGGCCCAGACTTCCGCGCCGGCCCCACTGACGGACGCGGTCTGCCTGTCCGGCTTCCTGGACCTGGTCCCCGACCCACGCGGCGTCCGGGGCCGTCGCTATCGGCTGACCGCGCTGGTGGCCGCCGCTGCGGCGAGCGTCCTGGCCGGCGCCCGCTCACTCACCGCGATCACGGAATGGATCACGGACGCCCCATCCTGGGCCTGCCGGGCCCTCGGCTTCCCCGTCGACCCGCTGACCGGCACGGTGTCCGTTCCGCACCCCCACACCGTGCGCCGTCTTCTCGTCCAGCTCGACGGCGACGCCCTGGACCAAGCGATTGGAGCCTTCCTCACCGCCCGCGCCACTCCCTCGCCCGCCGGACTGCGGGCGATCGCCGTCGACGGCAAGGCCCTGCGCGGCTCGCGCACCGCCACGACCCCGCACGTCACACTGCTCGCCGCGATGGACCACACCGGCCACGTCCTCGCCCAGCGGCAGGTCGCCGACAAGAGCAACGAGATCCCCGCCTTCAAGCCCCTGCTGGACACCATCGACCTGACCGACACGGTCATCACCGCCGACGCCCTGCACACCCAGCACGCCCACGGCGCCTACCTCCGTGAACGCGGCGCCCACTACATCGCCCATGTCAAGGCCAACCACCCCGGCCTGTTCGACCGCGTCCGCCACCTGCCCTGGCGGGAGATCACGCTCGACCACCACGAGCGCACCCGTGCCCACCACCGCACGGAGATCCGGCGTCTGAAGACCACCGCCTTCGCCCACCTCGACTACCCCGACGCCCGCCAGGCCCTCCAAGTCGTCCGCTGGAGAAAGGACTTCACCACCGGCAAGCTCACCATCGAACGGGTCTACCTGATCACCAGCCTGCCGCCCGGCGTGGCGACCGGCGCCAGCTCGCCGCCTGGATCAGAGGACATTGGAAGATCGAAAATCTTCTGCACCACGTCCGCGACCGAACGTTCCGCGAGGACGACTCCAAGATCCATATCGGCCGTCTCCCGCGTACCATGGCCAGCCTGCGCAACCTCGCCATCGGCGTCCACCGCCAGGGCGACCACACCAACATCGCCGCCGCCCTGCGCCACACCGCCCGCGACTGCCGCAGACCCCTGACCGCCCTCGGCCTCACCGGATGAACCCGGACAGAAAGCGATCATGCAAGGGACCCTGGCCCCTACCCCGTCGCGATCACGCCCCGCACACGAAGAGGCCCCTGCTCATCGAACAGAGACTCCCTTTGCCGCAACGCACTCATACACGGACGGCCCGCCGGAAGCTCTGCTTCCGGCGGGCCGTCCGTG